>NZ_JBQYEY010000033.1:0-38292 GCF_052656005.1 Nesterenkonia sp. K-15-9-6 | reverse complement strand
AATCTGCAGGTTCCGGGTTCGAGTCCCGGGGGGCCCACTCTGACGAGTGCAGGTCGTCGCCTCCGCTCTGACGAGCCCCGTCTCCACCAGGAGACGGGGCTCGTCCCGTCTCTAGCCAAACTGGATTCACGCCAGTGCGCATCGCCCAACTCATCAGGGTGGTCTTGCGAACCTTCGAGCCGCGCTCGGCCTTGCTGACCGTCGCGGTAGAGATCCCGAGCTCCTCAGCAAGCTCAGGCTGACTCAGGCCAACCATTTCTCGAGCCTTGCGAAAACGGTCACCCTGAGACCACTCGGGGACAACTCCGAAATCCGTTGCAATCGTCATGGATCGAACAATACTACGCGATCACGTAACACGACAAGACCAACGGAGCTAGTCCCAGATCTCAAACTTCGGATGATGTCGCGTTCGCACTGTGCCATCTGAAGCTTCATGGAGCTCATACTCCCCATCCAAGAGCCACGCAGCTGAGACCCGGGTCCTGACAGCCCATAGCCGAACGAGAGACCTCGGCGGAACCTTCCTCAGCTCCTCGTAGTCCCGAATGTCGCGCAACGCGACCTGCAAGTCTCGCGCCAGCTCGACCCGAGACAGATCCGCAACCTGCCGTGCCTTCCGCAGGCGATCACCGAAGTGCATCTGCGGAATTCTCTGCCCTTCGCCGTGTGCACCCATGAATTCAACTTACTACGCGACCGAGCAGGCATGAGCTCAACCAGATACGCGACACAGTGCATTCGTTGTGTTCTTGACATACCTACGTGATCACGTACATTAGACGTCATGTCGGACCTTCTCAGTACGAAGCAGGCCGCGGAACGCATCGGAAAGTCACCAGAGGCCATCCGCTGGCACGTCAAAGAGGGAAACCTCACCCCCACCGTCAAGATGCCCGGAGAATCCGGCGCATACCTCTTCCACCCAGCCGACGTCGACGCCCTGCGCCAACGTCTCCAGGCACGACAGAAGTACCGCCCTAGACACGCACGACCCGAGGCGCTCGCGGATGGGAAAGGGGCCGCGTGATGGGAACGACCCGCATCGAGAACACCACCGGCCGACCGGAGATCATCATGCGGCCCGCCGTGTACTCCACAGCCCAAGAGCAACGATGGGCCCTCCAGCTAGCGGAGTTTCAGCTCGACCAGTTCGGGAGTTACCGGGTTCCCCATCGGGGTCAGGTACTGGATGCCGATGAACGCGGTCACCTGGAACCGTCCTCTGCGAACACCGGTCAGCTGGCTGGAATGCTGTCGGCGCATCTCCGCGAGCTCCGGCAGCTCGATGGCAATCTCGCCGAGCCCAGCGACCTCGGGGAATGGGCCATAGGTCTCAGCGAAATCCTTGTACGAGACGCTGACGGAAACCTCGTGAGCAGTGTCGGCGCCACTATTCGTTACGCGGAGGACATCTCCCTTTCGATCCCACTGGAACGACCAGTTGATGACGACATTCTCATGGCGCATCGCGAACTCCCGCTCGCTGATCGCCTTCGTAGCCTCGCTGAGCTCGTTCGCCTGCTGGGCAATCTCGTTCGCTACACGCGACTCGTCGAGCCCACGCGCAGCAATGCGGTTGGCCTCCTCAGCCGCCTCGTTTGCCTCCTTCGCACGTCGGTGAGCCAGGCCCGCGAACACGACAGCAACCACACTCACGACAGCAGCACCAAGCCCACTGAGGGCGCCCACGGCAGTCCAGTCCATGGAACAGAGCCTACCGAGGAGCAGTACCCATGACTCTCCCCCTCATCGCCGGCGTGATCACTATCAGCTGCGCCGTCGGATTCCTGATCTACGTCGCTCTCCTCCTTGCGGATGAGTGGGACGAGATGCGCTCGCAGGAGCTCTTCGAGGAGTTCGGGGCGCTGCAGAAAGAAGAAGGCCCCATCGAGCTGCCACTCGATGAGGCCGGGTCCCTTGAAAGGAACAACGTATGACCACCGTATCAGCACCCAGTGACAGGCCGGTGAGGATCTTGGAGTTCATCGACGAGCCTCTCCCCCTCGACGTGCCGCCGGCACCCCGGCGCAGCATCGCTGACGTCGTCCGTGACCGTGACGGCCACACGTGCCGGGCCTGTGGCATCACCCTGGTGATCCCGGAGCCGGGTGAGCCGACCCCCTGGAACACCGGGGCATTGGTGAATCTGCTCGGCCGGGAGCCGGCCGGGGAGCTCCCCGAGCTGCACATCGCTCAGTTCTGCCGCACCTGCGCCGCTGACGCGCAGGTGGTCCAGCAGATGCTCGCCGATGGGGGGCCGGACCCGATGGATGGGTGGAGCCGAGAGGACGCCTACCTGGACCGTCTGCTGCGCCTGCTCTACCTGGAGAACTGTTCCATGGCCGGCGCTGTTGCCCGGGAGGTGGTCTCGCGATGAGGACCCTCACCGAAAACGTCCCCGAGGAGACCACAACCACCCGGCAGGTGCTGATGTCGTCTGCGAAGAGGCATCTGCTCTACCACTGCGCCCCGATCGTGGCGCGGGCGCTCTCGGACGTCGTCACCGACGTCATCGACCACGTCCGCCGCCACGACCCTGACGAGGCCGCCCGAGCCGCCGAGTTGAAGCGGCAGTTGGAGATGGAACCCCGCCAGTTCATGCCCGAGCGGGTGCAGCCCAGGAAGGGCGCGGGCCGATGAGCTGGGTGAAGCCGTGTGGGACGGAGGCTGGCGCGAAGCGGCACCGCCGTGCTGGAGAGGACCTGTGTGAGCCATGCCGTGAGGCCGCCGCGCTGGCCAGGAGACACCGCGACGCTCGACGTGCCGAGGTGAACCCTAGGTCGATCAACATGCTGCGGGGGCGACTCCGGGCGCAGATGGAGAAGCGCGGGTGGACGCTGTACCTGTTCTCGCAGAACACGCTGGTCCCCTACGCGACGGTCCAGCGGTTCATGGGCCCGGAGGATGCTCCGCTGATGCAGTGGCGGACCTTCGACAAGATCCGTGAGGCGGTCGAGAACCTCGAGGCCGGGGTGGTCCCTGCCGACGAGGAGGACCGCCGCGCGCAGGTCGCGCAGCGCGACGCCTACAACCTCCGCGCCTTGGAGAGGTTCATGGAGGGCCGGAGACGCCGTATCGCGGCGGCCAGGCGTCGGGCCCGTCTCGGCCAGCTGGCGGGGACGCCGGTATGAGTCGCCCGCACATCGTCCAGGTCACCGCCCCGGATGGGTCGGTGCGGTCCCGGAAGACGGTTCTTCCGATCACTCACGCGTCGCTGTACCAGCGCACGCCAGAGGACGAGATCGAGGTGCGTTGGCACCGCTCACCACAGGAGGCTCATGAATGGCTCAGGAATCGAGCTGCCGGGAGAAGCACACCCCGGGTGTGCACGGTGAAGCCGGTCGAGGAGGCCCCGTCGTCCGGGTCCGCCGAGCGCGCCGGGTCCCGGTCGCGGACCAGGCAGGACGCTGGCACTACGTCCAGCCCGAGCCGCCCTGGACAGTCCAGCTCCCCGCTGAGTTCTTTCGCCCGGGCGGTCCAGCGCGCACGATCCGAGCAGGCAGCTGGGATCACGCCCTCCGCATCGCAGACACCGCCGCCCGGCTATCCGTGGCCGCACGAGCAGACGAGCATCGGGGACCACGATGAGCACCGATGAGGGCATCCAGCACCTGCTCGACGAGCTGGCACCCCAGTGTGAGGCAACCATCGTCAAGGACGCCTCCCGGGACCGCTGCACTCGTCCCGCCCGGGTCGCAGTCAAGATCCGACACCTGGAGCACATCCAGACGGTGAAAGGCCCGGACGTCCCGGTCCGGGTGGACACGACAGATTCGCTGTTCCTGTTGTGCGAAGAGTGCACCACTGATCTCACCGTGCAGGCGATCGGCGGCATCGTTCACAAGGTCCCGTGCCCCGTCTGCCGGGAGGTCCCCAGCGCCCTGGAGAGCATCGTCCCCTCGCTGCAGCTCATCTCAGACATCGACACCGCCAGGGCCTGATCGCCCGGCCACCAGATCACACCAGAGGACATCATCATGCCTGTCACTGTTGAGGAGCTCCCGCTTGAGCTCGTTCACCCGAATCCTGACAACATCCGTGCTGACGTCGAGGAGGACGAGTCGCTGGAGCGGCTCACCGCTGAGATCGGCAGCTTCGGGGTCATCTCCCCGATCATCGTCTACCCCTCCCCCGACCAGGACGGCGCCTTCGTCGTCCAGGAGGGCCACAGGCGCCGTCTGGCGTCTCTGCGGGCGGGAAAGACCACGATCCCCTGCATCGTGCGCAAAGCCCCGGACCGGGGTGCTCTGGCCGATGTGGAGGTCATGCTGACCACCGGCCGGAACCATAAGCCGCTGACCGTGGCCGAGGAGGCTCATGGGTTCCAGCGGATGCTGGATCTCGGGCTCTCGGAGTCCACGATCGCGAAGAAGTTTCGGCAGCCCCGCAAGACGATCCGCACCAAGGCGAAGATCACCCAGCAGCCCGATGAAGTTCAGCGTGCCTACGCCTATGGGCATCTCAGCCTCGAGGACGCCGCGAAGATCCAGGAGCTCGAGGAAGCCGGCGACACCCAGGTCCTGGAGAGGGTGCTCGAGAAGTTCGACGGGACCCCTTTCGGGCCCCGGAACGTGGACTACACGATCCGTCGGGCGCAGCAGGACATCGCCGAGCAGGAGACCCGGGACCTGCTGCAGGGCCTCGGAGCCGAGGAGGCCCCGATGGATGTGGCCTGGTCGGGCAAGTACTCCGAGGTCCAGGACGCGCTGAGCGAGTCCCAGCATGCGGCTCTGGGCCATGTGTTTCGGATCCTGGGTGAGGAGGTCACCTGGTGGGAGCCGAAGAAGAAGCCCGCGGCCGCGCTCTCCGAGGAGGAGAAGGAGGCGAAGCGCCGGCTGCAGGAGCTGAAGCGGGAGCTGCAGATCTCCGCCGAGACTCGCCGTGCTGAGCTCCTGGAGGCCTGCCGATTGCCGAACACGAAGATGCACGTCGAGGCGGACCGGCAGATGCTGCTGGATCTGGTGTGGTTCACGATCAGACGCCACCCGGACAAGGCCTTCCTGGCCGAGGCGACCGGGGTTGAACTCCCTGAGAACACCGACGAGTACCACCCGGACCACGGGGCCTGGCTGGACCAGGTCAAGGAGAAGATCTCTGACTGGCATTGGGGGCAGATCGTGCGACTCGCGGTCACTGCGGAGAACTGGGAGCACGAGAAGCGGCTGCGCAAGCCGGAGGGCTTCGAACGCGACCGCTACGACGGCGCCGACCGGGCGGCCTGGCTGCGAACCCTGCGCGAGGGGTTCGGCCACGTCTGGGATGACGCCGAGGCCGAGGCCATCACCCGGTGGGAGGACGCCAACCCCGACCACCTGACCACTGTCGGCGGCACTGACCTGACTGTGGAGGTGGACCGATGATCACCAGGAAGGACCCCGTCCAGGCTCTGAAGGAGCAGGTGGCCGAGTTCGCCAGTGCCTCTGCTGAGCTCCGTGTCTTGGAGTCAGATGTCAGCTGGTGCACCGCCGAGGGGCGGACGCCGGGTCCGAATCTGCTCGAGCAGCTTGACGCGGCTCAGGACCGGTGGCGCAGGGCCCATACCCGGGTCTTCCGCCTCATCGACGACCTGGCCCTGGAGGTGGACCGGTGAACTTCTGGCAGACCCCCGAGTGGAAGGCCGCGAACGAGGCCCACACGGACGCGTTTCTGGAGCTGATCGAGTCCTCTTACGAGGCTTCTCGGCTGCGCCGGGTCCATGGCCCGGACTCACCGGAGGCCCGGGCCTTCCAATACGGCCCGCAGCAGGTCCTCCGAGACCGCCTTGCCGCGGCGAAGGCTCACCGCCGCCGTGTCGAGGACGCCCTGACAGGAGCCACACCATGACCCTCACACCAGACACCTGCATCACTCGGGCTCGCCGGTGCCTCGAGACCAACCAGCCCCGCATGGCCCAGCTGTACATGTCCCGAGCCGAGACGCTGCTCTCCGAGTCCCGGGAGCGGCGCCGGGTCCATTCCCTGGTAGCCCGGTACGGACCCGACCTCGCAGGATTCATCCTCGCTGGCGAGCAGGTGGCAGCCCAGGTCGGGGTGGCCATGAGAGCGCTCGAGGACGGGTTTCGCAGCCTGGCGCGCTCCTTCGGCGCCATCAGCGCCGCAGATCTGGAGCGCTTGGCCGACGATGACCGACACGCGAACGGAGACCGACCGTGGAATCGCTGAAGAACTCACCCCATGATGCCGTCCAGTCGATCGTGGCTGCCGCGCAGGCCGCGGCGGACGCTCTCGACAGCCGGGACGAGGAGATCGCAGAGCTGCGGAAGGAGAGAGACGAAGCCCGCGCACAGGCAACGCTGATCCGCAGTGCCGCATCCCTGGCACTCAGCAGCATCCCGCAGGTGGTCGACCCAGGTCACAGCACCCAGTCCGGTCCGAATGCACCGGAGCATCTGTCGGCATTGTCGACGCTGGCGATCAGAGCATCGGCAACCGAGTACAACGCACGCGTCGACCCGGACCGGTTCGATGAGTGGCTCTCGGCCCATGACTGCATGGTCCGCGCCCGTGTACTCCGTTCGACGGCGTCAGCGGTATTCGATACCGACATGCCCGCAGAGGTCGCCCGGTGGCTCGAAGCCCGCGCTGACCAGTGGTCGGAGATGGGGTCGTCATGATCGTCCACGTGAACACGGCCGACTTCCGCCGAGCACTGCAAGCAGTGATCCCTCACGCTCATGACGACACCTCCACAGGGCTGGCGGTGGTGCACTTCGCGGCCACGGCGGATCACGTCTACGTGCAGGCCTCGAACGGGACCACCGCCGGCATGGCGATCGCCAGCGTCTGGGATCACCAGGACCTCACCGGCGACCCGGACGAGGACTCCTTCGACCTGACCGTCGACGCGGCCAAGGAGCTGCTGCAGGTGTTCCGGCCGAAGAAGAAGCCCGAGAACGAGCTGGACGACCAGCTCTCCATCCAGGTCGACATCGCCAAGATCAGCGTCCTGGACGTCTCCGGCCTCTTCCCGGGCAAGGCCTGGACCATCCCGAACACGGCCACCAGTGAGAACTTCCCGAACCTCCCCAGGATGTTCAACGACGCGATGACCGGTCGTCCGAGGGTGCCGGAGCAGATCGTGGCCTCCGGGAAGCTGCTGAAGCTGTTCTCAGCCGCCAGCGCCGCCTACAAGGACGCCCTGGCCCTGGAGCCCACCACCAGGCCCCAGATGATGCTCATCAGCTGCTCCGAGTCCTTCCTGGGCGCGCTGATGCAGGTCCGGGTCGAAGAGGACTCCGACCTCGCCCGAGAGCTCAAGGACCACCGCGCCGGCTGGCAGAACAGGCTCCCCATGATGGCGCTCGCGATCACTCGCGGCCGCGACGAGAACCAGAAGAACGGAGAAGCAGCATGAACGGACTCCCAGGCAACGGTTACGCCATGAGGCCGGGGCAGCAGCTCCCGGATCACCAGGCGGCCCACTCGGCCCGGATGGCCGGCGTCTTCGAGCAGCGCACCGCGAACATGCTCGAAGCACTCGCCAAGATCCCCATGGGGCCAGAGCAGCGCCGACGCACCGGGGAGGACATCCTCCGTCGGCTCGGCTGGAACGACCTGGAGATCGCACTCCGATTCAGCTCCGAGAACGAGGACCCAGACGCATGAGCGACCAGCGGGACGAGCCGAACATGACCGCTGGCAGCGGAGTACTGCTGATCCTGGTCGCCCTGATCGCTGGCGGCATTTGGGCCTTCGGTCACGATCGGTTCGCCGTCCTCGCCGCCGCCTGTGCCCTCCTCGGCACCGTACTGGTCGCCTGGGGCGCTCGCAGGCCCCGCGACTGACTCCGACTCCACTCCGAACTCACCAGGAGATCCTCCCCCGATGCCGTGGCTGAAAGTGTCTGACAAGAGCCCGTTCCACCCGATGGTCCTCGAATCCGCCTCGGTGGACTTCGCCGACCCTCGGCTGGTCAACGAGCTCTTCGGGTTCACCGCTCGCTGCGCAGCCGCGGCATCGGGACACCTCACCGACTACATCGTGCACTTCGGCGTAGCCATGCAGATCGCTGGCCCTCGCGGCACCGAGTTGATCAGCGCCGCCGTCGCCGCCGGATACATGTCCTGGACCGTCGTCCACGACAGCCACGGCAACCAGACCAGCGCGCTGAAGATCTACGAGGACCAAGAGCTGTTCCACATGCGCCTCAAGGACGAGGTCGAATGGGACCGCAACAGGGATCAGGACCGACGCAGCTCCATCCAGGCGCAGATCCGCCAGCGCGACGGCGACGCCTGCCGGTACTGCGGCAAGTCGGTCCAGCCCAACGACAACATGACTGCCCGAGGGTGGGAGCTCGACCACCTCACCCCCGGCGAGAAACTGCGCTCCCCCGCTGACGGTGTCGTCGCCTGCCGAGGTTGCAACGCCCGGTGGAAGGACGCACCCCGCGACGAGCGCGAGAAGAGACTTCTCGATCCACCAGCCCAGCCGCTCTACGGCCCCTACACGGCCAAGATCCTTGAGCGGCACGGACTGTCGATGGACCGAGGCAAGAGACTCGGCAGCCGCCCCGATCAGGCGACCGCTGGGAGTAAGGACACCGAGACCACGGCGCACCCCCTCGGGGACAAGGCCGGACGGGACTCGGGTGTGAGCAGTGGCCCCGGCATCGGGCCCGAAGACGGTCGCCCGCACAGCCAGTGCGGGAGTGACCCCGCCGATGCGTCCGCAGGGCAACCTGACACACCCGACCCCACCGGCCCGAACACGCCGCTGGAACCACAGGTGCCACCAGGAGCGCCACAGTGGGTCACTGACGGGCCCAAGGGTGTGCCGGAGACGTCCGGAGTCCCCGCCGTCACAACACCCCCTGCGGACGCCCCACAGGCCCCCGTGGAACACGTCGAGGTGTCAGAGCACGGAACCACCAGGCCCGAGGGTGTGCCGGCGCTCGCCGGAGTCCCCGCTGATGGTTCCCCGAGGCTGGTTCGGCCGGAGCCCGTGGCGCCTGATCATCGCCCCGGCTCCGGCCCTCCAGACGATAAATCACACGACGGAATCGGGTCCGCCGAGCGCGACACGCCCGAGCGCGTGCGAGCGAATTCCGAGCGGAATCCGCTCGGAATCCGCTCGGATTCCGAGCAACCGTCAGTCCGGATGTCTAACGAATGCCCGGTCGGGGCGGGGCGGGCTGGGGCAGGTCTGGACGGTACGGGCCAGGACGGTCCTGGTCTGGTCGGGCCTGCTCGGCAGGCGCGCCCTCCTGTCGAGGGTGGGCGCAGGAAGAGGAGGAGGTGAGCACGGTGGACTCTGCTGTGGTGCGGAACTCTGCCCAGGATCGCAGGGCTCAGATGGTGCTGGGCTGGTCGGAGAAGGAGTTCCAGGAGCATGTAGTGAACCTGGCTCAGGCTCTGCGGTGGCGGTACTACCACACGCATCGGTCGGATCGGTCGCCCGCGGGGTTCCCGGATCTGGTGCTGGTGCATCCCGCCCGTGGTCGGCTGCTGTTCCGTGAGCTGAAGTCGGAGAAGGGGTCTGCCTCCGCTGCGCAGCGTGCGTGGATCGAGGACCTGGGCGCGGCCCATCAGGACGTCGGTGTGTGGCGTCCGAGGGACTGGCTCTCGGGTGAGATTCACAAGCAGCTCGGGGCCCCGAGCGTGGGGCGGGTCTGATGCCTGATCACGTCGCTGGGGACTGCAGCTGTTGGGGATGCGTTCAGGAGTGGAGGGCCCGCCGTGGCCGGGAAGGATCATCGAGGATGGACACGATCGAACGGCAGTGTGAGTACGGGGATGGTCGGCCGACGCGGGCGGTCGGTGTGTGGCTCTGCGAGGTGTGCCTGTCCCAGCTCGACGACTATCGGTCCGAGGGTGACGAGATGCTGCCGGTGCTGCGGTTGATCGCTCGGGGCGTGGAGAAGCCGTTCAGTCTCCCGGGGCGGAAGCAGTCGGGCAAGCCGGTGTCTCAGGCCCCGATGAACCTCACAGCGTGGGCGCTGCTGGAAGACATCGAGCGGTTCGCCCCGGCGGCCGTGGTCGGTGCAGATCCTCTGGCCGGGGAGATCAAGCTGGGGATGGAGACCACGCTGCGGCAGGCTCACGCCATGGTTCATGGTGAGGCGGAGAACCGCCCCACGGATGACTACATCTCGTACCGGCTCTCGCAGATCCAGCCGATGACGGCGCAGCAGGCTGAGGTGTGGTTCCCGCTGCACCTGGATATCCAGCTCAAGGCGCGGCAGGTGTACAACTGGCGGGACCGGGGCAGGCTGTACCCGGTGGATGGGACCCGGCCGCCTCGATACCGGGCCATCGACATCTTCAAGGCGTGGGAGAACCGGCGGTCCCAGTCGTTCATGGCCGACACGCCGGGGGCTCAGAAGCGCAGGGACATTCTGTTTTCCACAAGCTCCCGGTAGCATTACTCACTGAGAGGTCACCTCCTGCCCAGATTCTGGCTCAGGCGGTGGCCTTCAGTGTTTCGGGCTCCTGCTCGTGGTGCTGTCTCTCTGTGATTCTGGTGCGATCATCCTGGCTCTGGTCGTCGGCGTCTCCTCTGCGCCGGCGGCCAGAGTCCTCGGTGAAGGCGGTGAGCCGTGGCGCGGAATGATCGAGCGTACATCGCCAAGCGTGATCAGCTCAGACGAGTCGCGAAGCGCAATGATCTTCCGTGTTGGATCTGCGGTCAGCGGTTCGACTTCTCGTTGCCGTGGAAGCACTCGATGGCGTTCACCGCCGACCATGTCGCCCCGATCGCTGCAGGCGGGTCGATGACCGGTGAGCTGCGGCCCGCTCATCGTGGGTGCAACTCGCGTCGAGGGGTCGGGCGTCAGGTGCAGCCGGCCGCGCCGCTGGTCACGAAGGTGAAGTGGTGACCCGACGACGCGCCGCGTCCCGCCGATGGGTCATCGCCCCAGGTCAGGGGGTGGGAGTGACCCCCTCCCCCGCCCGGATGCGACTTTCCCGGCATAGTCACATTTCTCTCCCCGGATAGCGGGTTTGTCCGCTATCCGACGTTGTTCTTGTCTCTCTTCCGGCCACTGGCCCCACCTCCGAGGAGCGTGCCTGCCGATGAGCCGAGCACCGAAGCCGTGCGGCACCGAGGCCGCGTACCGCCGGCACCTGCGCGCCGGTGAGGAGCCCTGCCAGGAGTGCAAACGCGCAGCGGCCCACGCCCGGGACGCCCGGCGCGACAAGACCAAGGCGCAGTCCCGGGCGAACACCACGATGCAGAGCCTGCTCTCCGAGGTGTTCACGCAGCGGCGCCGTCCCGGTGACGTGCCGACCCTCGACGTCCGCGCCGAGCAGTTCAGCATGTACTCGCTGCTGTGGAAGGCCCTGGAGCAGGCGGCGCCGCGGGAGTGCGCAGCGATCATCAAGGAGATGCGGGGACTCCTCCAGGATCTGACCGCCGGAAGCGGCGACGAGGACGAGATGTCCCTGGAAGACGAGGTCGAGGAGGCCCGACGTGAGCGTGAGCGTCGCGCCGCCGAGCGTGCTGGGGCACCAGCGTCCCAGGATCGAGCATCGACCAGCTGAGGCAGTCTCTGACCACGGCGAGGATGTGGCCCTGGTCGCCCAGATGGCCGGGATGGTCCTCGACGAGTGGCAGGAATACGTCCTCGCGGCAGCGACCAGCCGACGCGCCAACGGCCAGTGGTCGGCCTACGAGGTTGGCTTGGAGGTCGCTCGTCAGAACGGCAAGTCAGCGATCATCGAAGCCCGCATCCTCTGGGGGCTGCTGCTCAACAAGACCGAGAAGACCATCATCTACTCGGCCCACGAGTTCAAGACCGCCGTGGAGGTCTTCGCCAGGCTCGAAGCCCTGATCATGGGCTCACCGCGCTTCGCCAAGCACGTCAAGCAGATCCGGCACGGCAATGACGACCGGTCCATCATCCTCAAGAACGGGTCCCGGGTGAAGTTCCTCGCCCGTTCCGGCGGATCCGCTCGAGGGTTCTCCGGGGATCTCATCATTTTCGATGAGGCGTACGCCCTGAAGGGCGTCATGCTCGCCGCGATGAAGCCGACCATGGCCGCCCGCTCCATCTCCGGGCAGCCGCAGATCTGGTACGTCTCCTCAGCCGGCATGCACGACTCCGACGTGCTCAACGGCACCAGGGACCGCGCCCTGGGCAGCTCACCGGAGCCGACCAGTCACACGGTGCTGTCCTCCGAGGATGAGCCGCTGCTGCTGTGGATGGAGTGGTCAGCCCACCCCGACGCCGAGTCCGACGACCTGGAGGCCTACCGGAGTGCCTGCCCCGGCTTCGGGATCCGCATCAGCCATGAGTTCCTCGTCAACGAGCTCAGGGCCTTCAGATCCGACCCGGACAAGGGCGAGGAGTACTACCGGCGCGAGTACCTCGGCATTCGACCCCGGGCCGCTGGTGACTCTGCCCTGTCGCTGAAGGACTGGCAGGCGCTCGCCGATGCTGACCTGGATCCTGCTGGCCCGGTGGCGTTCGGTCTGGACGTGACCCCGCAGCGCGACTATGCGGCGATCGTGGCGGCCCGCCTGTTGTCGGACGGCCGCGTGTGGGTGGAGATCGCTGAACACGGTGTGGGGCTGGACTGGGTGCCGGCGCGCATGGCGGAGCTCAAGGACGCCTGGTCTCCGGTGCGGATCATGATCAACGCCGCCGACGCCGCCGGCGCGCTGGTGCCGGACCTACGTCGGGCCGGCGTGCCGACGACTCAGCTCACCGCCCGGCAATACGCCCAGGCGTGCGGACAGTTCCTCGACGACATCAACCAAACCCGTCTCGTGCATCCGGGGCTCCAAGAGGAGATGGACAACGCGGTCGCGGCCGCGCAGTTCTCCTGGATGAACGAGTCCCTGTTCCGGTGGAAGCGCAAGAACGTGACCGAGAACATCAGCCCGCTCTGCGCCGCCACGCTGGCCGCACGCGGGCTGCAGTACAAGCGCAACAAGCTCGCCACCTCCGACGGTGTCGGTGGGGCCAAGAAGAGACCGAGGAGGCTGGCCGTTGGGTACTGAAGTGGCACCTCTGCAGGCGCCGGCCATCACCGGCAGCCCCTGGGTCCGAGGCCTGGATACGACCACCACGAACACCTTCCACAAGCTCGCAGATCAGCTGCAGTCGAAGGCGACACGGAACATGCTCCGGCAGGGGTACTACGACGCCAAGGCGACGATCCGTCACCTTGGGATCGCCGTCCCGCCGCACCTGCAGCGCTTCCAGACCACGGTCGGCTGGCCGTCCAAGGCCGTCGACATGCTGGAGCGCCGCATCCGCTTCCAGGGGTTCGTCACTCCGGCAGCCGACCCCGCCATGCTCGGGCTCGACGAGCTGATGGCAGAGATCCAGTTCGAGATGCTGGTCTCCCAGGCGGTGACCGGCGCCCTGGTGAACTCCAACTCGTGGATCTTCACCACCGCCGGACAGCCGGGCACCGAAGACCCCGACGTCGTCGTCACCGCCCGGACCGCGCTGCACGCCACCGGCCGCTGGGACGCCCGCCGACGGCGCATCACCGACGCGATTGACGTCCTCTCCGTCGACGAGCAGGGCGAGGCCGACGCGGTCCTGATGTACACCCGAGACTCCGTGATCGGGCTGGTGAAGGTCAACGGGATCTGGCACGGACGTCAGCGTCCGCACCAGCTCGGGCGCCCTCCGGCCGTCATGGTCCCCTACCGACCCAGCCTGGACCGTCCCTTCGGGCGGTCGAAGATCTCCCGGCCCATGATGGGGATCACCGACAAGGCTGTGCGGACCGCGCTGCGCTCCGAGATCACCGCAGAGTTCTACTCCGCGCCGCAGCGCTACGTCCTTGACCTGGACCCTGGCACCCTCGACGACGGTGTCCCCGGCTGGGCCCAGCTCATCGGCCGGATCCTCGCCTACGAGCGCGACGCCGACGACCCTGACGCGAAGACCCCGACCGTCGGCCAGTTCGCCCAGGCGACGCAGACCCCGCACATCGAGCACATGCGGGAGCTCGCCGCCGAGATGGCAGCAGAGGCCAACATCCCCGCCGGAGTCCTGGGCGTCTACCACGACAACCCGGCCTCCGACCGAGCCATGCACACCGCCTACATGCCCCTCGACGAGGACGCCGAACGGGCCCACACACCCATCGGGTGGGCACTGGAGCAGGTCGCCACCCTGGCGGTCATGATCCGCGACGGGCTCACCGAGCCACCCGCCGCGCTGCGCGGAATCAGGTCCCGCTTCCAGGATCCCGCTCGCCCCACCAGGGCAGCCGCCACTGACGCGGTCGTCAAACAGGTCGAGACCGGCATCCTGCCGGCCGACTCCGAGGTCACCCTCCAGCAGCTCGGCTACGACGCAGCCACAATCCGCCAGATCCAAGAGGACCGGCGGCGCTCGCGGGTGAACCAGCTCATCTCCGGAGCGATTCGTCCAGCGGCCGAGCAGGCCAGCGCGGCCCCGGAGGTGGCGGAGGTGATGGAGCGCCGTGGTGCAGACACTTCTGGGCTCCCCGAGCTCCGCTGACCTCGCGGGTGTGAACACTCTGTTCACCCCCGCGGACCTCCAGCCCTACGACTCAGCGGTCGACGATCTACTGGCGGTCGCGGCCGGGGTGGTCAATCAGGCGTTCCGTGATCTGCAGGCCGAGACGGTGGACACGATCCGGGACGAGCTGCTCATGACGGTTCCGGCCACGGTGAGCACCTACGGGCCACAGATCGCCGACGTCGCCGGAGTTCAATACCAGGACATGCGGATGCTCTCTGGCATCACCGCCCCGCACGTCACTCGGCTCTCGCCGGGGCCCTCGCCTCAGCGGCAGCAGTCGCTGGTCCGGTGGGCGCTCTCGCCGATCTTCTCGCCGACGCCGTCGCAGCGGCAGGCCTGGAGCCTGCTGGCCGGCGGACTGGTCCGGATCCTGCTGGACTACCAGCGGGAAACGATGCTCGAGAACATGATCGACGACGTCATCGACGGGCCAGTCGGGTATCAGCGGGTACCCCGCGCCGGGTGTTGCGCGTTCTGCGCGATGCTCGCCTCACAGGCCGCCGTCTACGGTCCCGGAGCCGGGTCTGACCGGACCGTCGTCGGCCGTGGCACCCCACTGAACCAGTGGCGGCCCGGTGACCGTGGACGCCCTGCCGGCGGTCGGCGGCCCCGCGGCTCACGCGACATCGGTCAGCTCTACCACGACTACTGCCGGTGCCGTGTCGTCCCGACCTACCGGTCCTCCGGGGTCCAGCTCGCTGAGGACGCCGAGTCCTACTACCAGGAGTACCTCGACGCCCGTCGGCAGCTCGACGATCGCAAGGTTCTGGACTGGACCGAGACCCGGTCGCCCGACGGCAGCATCCGCCGCAAGTACACGTGGCGAGACCGCGAGACCGGCGAGGCCATCACAGGCCGTCAGGACCGCATGATCCTCGCCTGGATGCGCCAGCAGACCGGCCGCGCCTGACGGCCGGCACCACACAGCTTCCCTCCCGCACGGGAGGGCCCAGTAACCCCCTGCACAGGAGGACCACCAGTCATGCCCGAGATCCCCACCCCCAAGGACCTCGCCGAGGCCGCCGACCAGCTCGGCACCACCTCGACGACCGACGACACCAGCGCGGCCACCGAGGACGACACCTCGGGCCACGGGCCTGCCGCCGAGGAGCAGCAGCAGGAGACCAGCACAGAGCAGTCCAACACCGGCGACGACCCGGAGGCCAGCACCAAGGAGTCCACCGACACGGAGGACACCACGGACGGCCAGGACCCCACCGACTGGAAGTCTCAGGCCCGCAAGCACGAGCAGCGAGCCAAGAGTCACCTGCGCGACCTGCAGGCCGAGCAGCAGAAGACAGCACAGCTCCAGGCCCGCGTCGAGGAGCTCGAACAGGCCGGACTCCGCAACGAAGTCGCCGCCGCCAAGGGCGTGCCGGCGAACCTGCTCAAGGCCCGCACCCGGGAAGAGCTCGAGGAGGAGGCCGACGCCCTCGTCGCCTTCGCCGGCAACCGCCGCACCGGCCCGGTCGTTCCGGAAGCCGGACACGGCAACAACGGGGATCCCATCAGCGATGAAGCTCAGGAGGCCCTCAAGGCCCTCGGCTTCGACTAATAGCCCATCAGCACCGCCCCACCGGCGGGGAAAGTAGGCGATCATGCCGCTGCAGACCAGTCACTTCCAGGAGCACAACCTCCTGGACAAGAAGATCAGCAACAAGATCTGGGACATCGCCGTCGAGAACTCGGTGGTCCCGTCCCTGACGACTCAGGAGCCGGTGATCATCGGCGACAACGTCGTGCCCACCGTCGAGAGCCGCCCCCGGGCCTCGATGATCAACGAGGGCGCACCCAAGCGCGCCTCCGAGCTGCGCTTCGGGTCCCAGAAGCTCTACCGCGGCAAGGCCGTCGTCATGACGGAGATCTCCCTGGAGACCGTCCTCGCCAACCCGGTCGAGACCCTGCGGATCATCCAGAACAGCTTCGGTACCGCTCTGGCCAACCAGATCGACCTCGCGATCATCCACAACCGGGACGCTCTCACCGGCGGCCAGATCTCCCAGGACGCGAACTGCGTGGCCGACACGACCCAGTCCGTCGTCCTCGACGAGGACGTCAACCGAGTGAAGAAGGACATCAACGCCGCCCAGGCGCTGGTGGCCTCCCACTCCATCGCCCCCGACGGGATCGCGCTGGACCCGGCGCTGATCGCCCGCATGGTCGAAGCTGAGAACCAGCTCGGCCAGGAGCTCTACCCAAACCTCAACATCGGCGCCCGCCAGGCCGGCGTCGTCAACGGGCTGCGCTCCGCCGTCGGCGACACGGTCTCCGGCCGCGTCTACGAGGACTCCGACGACACCGGAGTCCGCGGCATCGTCGGCCGTTGGGACGCCGTCCGGTGGGGCAAGACCACCACCATCCCGATGCGCAAGGTCGAGTACGGCGACCCCACCGGCAACGGAGACCTGCAGGCCCGCAACCACGTCGCGTTCATCTCGGAGATCATCTTCGGCTGGCGCGTCCTCGACGTGGACCGCGCCTTCGCCTCCATCACCGCCGCAGCCCCGCCCGAGGGCTGATCCTCCCCGTGAGTGTCCCCGCCCCACTCCCACACGAGTGGGGCGGGGACACTCGCACGCACCAGACACCGGAAGGACCACCGCCATGAAGCAGCTGACCAGCCCCACCGGAGCCACCGTCGTCGTCAACGACAAGCACGCCGAGAAGCTCGAGGCCCAGGGCTACACCCCCAAGAACAAGACCACCAAGGCCGGCGGCGCTCGCGGACGTCGGAAGGCCAAGCAGCCGGAGACGAAACCGGAGACCGAGGAGGCCTCGGAAGCCACCGCGGCCGAGACCACCGAGGACGCCGGGGCGTCTGAGGCTGACGAGAACAGCTGAAGGTGAGGTGATCCCCGGTGGAGACCTGGACAGCGGCCGAGAAGGTAAGAAGCCGGTGGATCGCCGAGGAGCCGCCCGAAGACGACGACCTGCTGAACACGAAGATCGGCCAGGTCGAGCGGCTCATCCGCCGGCACTTCCCCGACATGCAAGCCCGCCTGGAGGCCACTGGCGCCGACGGCGGCCCGGCAGAGCCCGACCTGGCCGAGACGATCGCCGATGTGGTCGCCGATCTGCTCCAGGAGCACTTCGCGAATCCCCTCGGCGTGCGGTCCATGCAGGACACCGAAGGCCCCTGGACGCTGCAGCAGACGATGGCCGGTGACGCCCCAGGCAAGCTGGTTCTCTCGGCCGAACACAAGAAGATGCTCGCCCCGCCGATGACCTCCCGCTCGCGGCTGCGCACCATCAACACCGAACAGGGCTCCTACCTCGCGGCAGCTGCCATGACGGCGTCCGAGACCCCGGACGGGTGGCCGACATGAGGTTCGGCGCGTGGGGCATGCGCCGCCGGAAAGCGAAATACACCGCGGCCGAGGTTCACCGCGGCGGCCTGGACGACCGAGGCCGACCACTGGACCAGGCCGTCCCGGTGCAACTGCCTCGGGTGCTCCCCTGGGACCGAGACTCCTCTGAGGCCCGAGACGGGTCTCCGGTCACTCACGATCGGGCCGCGATCCTCGTCGCCTGGGCCGACGCCCCGGACGGACTCAGCATCTTCCCGGAAGACCAGATCCGGATCGACTCGGGCCGCCTCGTCGGGTGGTGGACCGTGGACGGTCGCCCCACCGAATGGCCCCGAGGCCTCCAGGTCAACATCACCCGCGGCCGCCGTGCCGACTCCCGGAGGTGACCGCCATGGCTCGCGGTGAGATCAGGTTCCGCAGCTACAAGCCAGACCGGCGGGGCCTCGCGAAGCTGCAGAACTCTCCCCGCCTGGGAGCCGCGACGCTCGCCCTGGCCGCCCGGGGCGCGCAGCTGGCCAACCAGGCCGACCCGGAGGGGAACTACACCGCCTCGCCCCGCACCGTGGCCGCCGGATGGCGCCTGGAGCGTCGTGCCGGTGCAGTCATCAGCCAGACCAGCCCGTCGTGGATCGCTGAGCGTGACCGGACGCTCGTCCAGATTTCCCGAGCCCTGAGAAGCCGATGAGGAGACACCGATGACCACCGCCCTCGTGTGGCCCGACACCGTCGAGGCCCTCTTCGAATTGCTGGACGGCACAGAACACGCCGGCCACCCGATAAAGCTCATCGAAGAAGAGCCACCGCCGATCCCGGATCAGACCGAGCTCGGCGCAGATCAGCCCGTCGTGGTGGTCAACCTCGACGACTCCGCAATCGGGGAGATCGACCGGGTCGACAAGTTCCGACTCGAGGTCCACGCGCACGGTCGGGCGCTGGCTCGCACCGTGGCTGAGTCGATCACCGCGCTGGTGTGTGTCGAGGGCGGCTGGGAGACCCCCTCGGCACTGATCGACCTGGCCGAGCACCGCACCGGCCCCGCCGTCGTGCCGCACCCATCCCAGAACGTCCGGAAGGTCGCCGTGACCTTCTGGCTCACCACGCGCCCGCTGTAAGCCCCACCACCGGGGACCCCTGGAAGAACACATCCCGAGCCCACAGGAGGGGCACACCATGTCTACCACCATCTCTGAGATCCGGCAGGACGCCGACCAGCGGGAACTGGTGCGGAAGATCCGCCGGGCGGTCGCGTTCATCGCAGACACCACGGTCGAGCTGCCGGAGCAGATCACCACCGAGGACCACAAGATCATCGACCTGAAAGAAGCAGGCTGGACCCCCTTCGGTCTGGTCTCCCGCGACGGCTACACCTTCAACCGTGAGGTCGAGAAGTCCCAGGTGGACGCCCTCGGCTACATGGACCCGGTCCGCAAGGACGTCGAGAACATCGAGCGGTCCGTGGAGCTGCAACTGCTCCAGTGGGGTCAGCGCAAGATCCACGAGCTCGTCGACGGCGCGGACTACTCCGGCATCCGACCCAAGGCCAACGGCGAGATCGTCTACGACGAGCCCGACATCCCGTTCTTCGCGGACTACCGGATGATCGTCATCGGTGAAGACGGCCGCATCACCAACAACTGGATCATGGGCAACGGCTACGGCCTCGTGCAGCTCGGCTCCGCGGACTCCATCACCTGGAACCAGGAGAGCTCTGTGGCCCAGGCCATCACCCTCGACGTCCTCGTCGACCCCGCACTCGGCTCCCCGAAGCGGAACTACCTCGGCGGCTCCGCCATCGGCCAGTACCACGACGTGCTCGGCTGGGGCGAGCCCGAGACCGCCCCCGAGGGCTGATCAGACGGGGGTCGCCGGCGCCGGAAGTCTGGGCGCGTGGGACGGCGCCGGCGGCCCCTCCATTCCTCCCTCCCCACGTGCCACTGCTCACGATCACTGAGAGGACAGGACTATGCCGAAGTTCGTCAAGAAGGACCAGCCCACCATCACCACCAACCACCCGGCCACCCAGGTCGAACTGCTCGCCTCCGGCTACACCAAGCTCCCGGACGAAACGACAGATCACGACCCCAAGACGGCGGCCACCAGCCCAGACAAGCCCGCGGACGACGCCCCTGCCGCCAAGCCGGTCCAGGAGGGCCCCACAACCTCCGCCGGCCGCGGCGCAAAGAAGCCCAGCAAGTAAGTCCCCCTCCCCCACGCCCACACAGGAAGGCCCAGACACATGACCGACAGCCTCAAGCCGACCATCACCGTCGAGCAGTTCCTCGCCAAGCACGGATCCGAGGAACGCCCCTTCGTGTTCAAGCTCGGCGGCAACCGCGGCAACATCGTCTTCCCCGACTACAACGCCGGCAGCGTCGACGAAGCCCGCCAGACCGAACACCGCATCCAGCGCGCCATCGACCCGATGGACGCGATGAAGGAATGGCTCCCCGCCGAGGACTACGCAAAGCTCGAGAAGCTCGACCTCAACGCCCGCAAGATCGAGTCTCTCTTCGCGATGGCCCACGCCTACGTCAACGGAGAGAAACGGGCGCGCTCGCAGATCACCCGCAACGCCCTCGACGCTGAGTGCCCAGACCCGACCCCGTTCAGCATGATCTCCGGCGACGGCAAGCGCATCATCTTCCCGGACTTCGCCACCCAGAGCGTCGAAGCCGTCCGAGAGTTCTACGAGACCCTCCGCATCCACCAGAACGCGCCGGAGATCATCCTGCGCACCTGGCTGGATGAGAAGTCCTACGAGAACCTCATGGCCCTCGACCTCAACGCCCGCCAGCTGTCCAACCTCTGCAACGACGTCGTCGAGCACTACATGGCAGCCAAGGGCACCCCGGGGGAATCGAACGCCTCCTAGAGCTCCTCGAGAAGTTCCGCCCCGAGATCCGCGCCGACCTGCTCCAGCATTTCGGCGTGGATCTCGGGCTCTGGTGGAGCCAAGGACGATGGCGCCCCCTGCTGGAACTCATCGAGAAGATCCCCCAGGCCTCACTGCTCTGGGAGGCACGACTCAACGACCCCGTCGAGGCCGCCAAGATCCTCGACCAGATCGAACACGACGAAGCAACCAACCCCGGGCGCTCGCAGAAGCCCCGGGTCGCGATCCGTGAACACGACCGCCAGTCGCAGCAGATGGAGAAGCTCACGGCGGCCGTCATGAGCCTCACCAACACGGTCCGGAAGGCGCTGAAGGCCCAACCGATCAAGTACGAGGCCGACCAGCCGGAGACCCTGCTCGAGCAGCTCCGCTGGGAACGCGACGTCGACAGTGCGGCGCCGCTGCTCGCGGCCGCTGGATTCGACCCAGACGAGGCGATGCCTCGGATCTGACCCACAGCCCAATAGCGCATCGGAGGTGCCGACATGGCCGTCGTTGGTGTCGCCGATGTGGAGGTCCGTCCCTCGTTCCGTGGGCTGCAGACCCAGGTGGGCCGGGAGATGCGCGGCGTCGGCCGCACCATGGAGGACCAGTCGGGCCCCGGCCTCGGTGCCCGACTGATGTCCGGGATCGGCCGAGGCCTGCGACGCACCGCGCAGGTCACCGGTGTGGCCGTCGGCGGGATAGTGGCCACCGCCCTCGTGAAGGGCTGGCAGCGTCTGACCGCGATCGAGGACGCCGAGGCCAAGCTGCGCGGCCTCGGACACACGGCCTCAGACATCGAGTCCATCATGGACAACGCCCTCAACGCGGTCCTGGGAACCGCGTTTGGCATGGACGAGGCCGCCACCGTCGCGGCCTCCGCTGTCGCCGCCGGCATCCAGCCGGGCCAGGACCTCGAGGACGTGCTGCGCCTGACCGCCGACGCGGCCACCGTCGCCGGTGTCGGCATGGACGAGATGGGATCGATCTTCAACAAGGTCGCCTCCTCCAACAAGGTCCAGGGCGACGTGATCGCTCAGCTCCACGACCGCGGCATCCCCATCATCCAGATGCTCGCCAAGGAGCTCGGCACCTCCGTCGAGGAGACCTACCGTCTGGCCTCCGCCGGCGAGATCGGCTTCGACACCTTCCGCGCAGCCATGGAAGACGGCCTCGGCGGCGCCGCCCAGTCCGCCGGCGACACCACCACTGGCGCATTCGCGAACATGATGGCCGCCCTCTCCCGGTTCGGAGCCCAGCTGCTCACCGGCGTCTACCCGCTGGCCAAGCACGTCTTCGGCGGCATCACCAGCTTCCTCGACGACCTCACCCTCGGGATCGAACCACTGGTCACGGGACTCTCCGAGCGCCTCGTCGACGGGCTAAAGGCCTTCGCCGGCGCCTGGTCCGGCACCACCTCCGACGTCGAGGCAACCGGGTTCGTCGGATTCATGCAGCGCTTCGGCGACACCGCCCGCGACGTCTTCGACTCCGTCGTCGGGTGGATCACCCGGTTCCGCGACGGCTGGAAAGAATCGGCCGACGACGTCGAGCGGTCCGGCATCGCCGGGTTCTTCGAACGCTTCGCGCTCGCCGCTGGGGATGCCGGTTCGATGGCGTCGACCACGGGCGGAATCGTGGAGTCCCTGTCGAGCATCTTCGCCGGCGTCGCGCAGGTGCTTCCTGGGCTGATCGACTCGGGCCTGCGGATCCTCAGTGACGTCCTGGGCTGGGTCGCGGACAACATGCACATCATCGCCCCGCTGCTGCCGATCGTCGCCGGCGGGTTCCTGGCCTGGCGGGCGGCTTCCTTCGGGCTCACCGTGGCGATGACGCGCCTGCAGGCCGCTCAGGTGGCCATGGCGCCGGTCATGCTGACTTCCAACCTGGCTCGGCTGGCCGCCGTGCGAGCAGAGCAGCGTCTGGCCCTGGCCACCGGGACGACCACCGCGGCGACGACGACTCAGACGGGCGCCATGCGCGGCAAGGCTGCGGCCACTGCAGTGGCCACGGGTGCACAGCGCGGCCTCAACGCGGCGATGCGCGCCAACCCGATCGGGGCGATCATCACCGCGATCACGCTGCTGATCGGTGCGCTGGTCTGGTTCTTCACCCAGACGGAGCTGGGGCAGGCGATCTGGCAGAACGTCTGGAACGGAATCAAGACAGCGACCGCTGCTGTCGTCGACTGGTTCCAGACCCATGTCGTCCCGGTGCTGGAACGTGTCTGGAACGCGATCGCCACGGGCGCGATGTGGCTCTACGAGAACGCGATCCGCCCAGCCTGGGACGGCATCATGCTCGCCGTCCGGGTCGCCTCCGCGTGGATCCGGGACAAGGTCGTGCCCATCCTGCTCACCGCCTGGAACGCGGTCGCTTCCGGGATCAGCTGGCTCTACGAGAACGTCGCGAAGCCGCTCTTCCGCGCCTTCTCAGCTGCCTTCAACACGGCCGCCTCGGTGATCCAGTGGATCTGGAATGGGGTGCTGAAGCCCACGTTCACCCTCGTCGGCGACATCATCGTCTGGCTGTGGAACAACATGGCCAAGCCGCACTTCCAGCGGATCCAGGACGGGTGGAACCTGCTCAAGGACGCCCTGGTCTACGCCTGGCACGTCCACATCCGGCCGATGATCCACTCCTTCGGCGCCTGGATCAAGGACCTGTGGCAGAACCAGATCCAGCCTCGCCTGCAACGCATCCAGGACCGGTGGAACCTGCTCAAGGACGCCCTGGTCTACGCGTGGAAGGTCCACATTCAGCCGATGCTGCAGACCTTCGGACGGTGGGTGAAGCGGCTCTACAACGAGTACGTGAGGCCCGCTCTGAACTGGATCTCGGACCGGTGGGACTGGCTGTCGGGGAAGATCTCTGACTTCTGGGAGAACACGATCAAGCCGGTTCTCAACGCCTTCGGTGACTTCATCAAAGAAGACGTGCCCGACATGGTCGAGACCGGAGTCGAGATGATCGACAAGGCCTGGCGGAAGGTCGCGAACTTCTTCCGGGACCCCATCAACGGCGTGATCAACTTCGTCTGGAATGACGGCATCAAGGCTGCCTTCGACGCGGTCGCCAAAGCGGTGAACTCCGATGCCCGGCTGGCTGAGATTCCGGAGATCCCAGAGTTCGCCCGGGGCGGCCACCACCGCGGCGGCTGGGCGGTCGTCGGCGAGGAGGGCCCTGAGCTCGCCTACTTCGGCTCCGATGCCCGGATCCTGACTGCCTCCCAGACCCGCAACGCCTTCGTCGACGCCTACTCGTCTCGCGGAGAGGACGTCCCGGAGGACGCCGAGCGGTCGCTGCTGGGCGGCTCTCCGGCTCAGTCGCTGCTGCCGGCGGGCAACTGGTTCACCGATGCGGCCTCCGGAGCTTGGGACTGGGTCTCCGACACGGTCTCAGGAGCCATCTCCTGGGTGCGAGGCGGACTCGCCAAAGCCGCCGAGACGCTGCTGAAGCCAGTCAAGGACACCGTCGTCGGCATCGTCGAGAACTTCGGGTCTATGGGCAAGCTCGCCGGCGGTCTCGCGGACTGGGGATTCGACCAGCTGATGGACTGGATTCGCGGCGAAGACACCGTCGACGAGGACAGCGCCGACTACACCCAGTACACGGGCGACCTCGGATCGTTCTTCCGGCCATCCGCTGGTCCGATCACCAGCCGCTACGGCCCCAGGTGGGGCTCCCACCACGCGGGAATCGACATCGCTGGCGGCGGCAGGGTCTATGCGCCCTGGAACGGCCGAGTCGTCCGTACCGGCTCCAACATCGGACCGGGCAGGACGGGTCAGGGCATCTTGCTCTCACACGGGAACAACGTGTGGACCTACACCGGCCACCACCCCTACGGTGCGATCCGTGTCCGCGCCGGCGACCGAGTCTCCGCCGGTGACTGGATCGGCGCCCAGGGCGCCACCGGCAACGTCACCGGGGTGCACACGCACTTCGAACTCCACCGCGGCCGCCCCTGGGCAGACGTCAACCCCGGGTTCCTCTTCGACAAGGGCGGAGTGGTCCAGCCCGGCACGACGATGATCCACAACCAGCTCCGGCAGCCGGAGGCACTGCTCAACCCGGGCCAGTGGCGCGACATGCACTCCATCGCCCAGGCCGTGGCCGACTCCGGTGTCGGTGAAGGGATCAACCTGACCCAGATCAACAACGACTCCCGAAGCCGTTACGCGGACGCCCAGGATCTCCGGTTCGCCATGCGGCAGGAGATGCGGAAGTCCAGAAAGGTGGGGGTCTGATGCTGGTCCGATTCCAAGACATCGAGGTCGGGCAGGTCGGAGGGCCACGCAACGTGGTCATCGAGAACTTCGAACCCTCGTACCCGGAGATCCGGTCCTCTGACGCAGCCCGGGAGTCCCGTGATGGCGTGCTGCCGGGCCGAGACTACTTCGGGGCTCGCACCCTCGGCTTCGACCTGGTCTCGAACCGCCACACGATGGCGGCCGCCCGAGAGTCGATCGCGGAGTTCCTCACCGCCTGGCGCGACACGAAGGTCCGTCTGGTGGCCGGAGCCATGGTCCCTCTCGAGTATCGGGCCGTCGATGACCCCCGTTGGCGGCGGGTCATCGGCCGACCTCGTCGAGCCGACGAGCCAACCTTCGACTTCCAGATGCGCCAGGGCGTCGGCAGGTTCACCGTCGAGTTCGACGTCCTGCAGCCGCAGGTCTACGCCGGCGGCGAGGAAGGCCTGAACCGGGTGAGGTTCAACCAGGTCGCGGACTTCACCCCGGGCGGCTGGCGGTGGCCCCGTGATCCCGGATGGCCGGTCCTCGGCCAGACGGTCACCGGGACCCGGGAGGGCTCCATCACCGTCACAGGCACCGAGACCACTCCCGCGATCGTGACCTTCCACGGCCCGGGCCGCCGGTTCTCGTTGGACGGGAACCGCGGGTGGCACGTCGGACTCGACCCGGAGGTCACCCTGGCCGCTGACGAGGCCATCACGATCGACCCTCTGGCCGGCACCGTCACGGACAACTTCGGTCGCAGCCGCTTCGGAGCACTCGACCGGCGGTCCGGGCTCTACGACGTCCAGTTGCAGCCGGGGTCGGAGAACGTGTTCTTCTCCGCCGACGACGTCACCCTCGAGGCGCACGCCGTCCTGTCATGGCGGTCCGCCTACTCAACCATGGTCTGAACAGGAGAATCATCGTGGTAGCCAACGATTCCACCCTCTGGGCGGTCAACGGGCCGGTCGAGACCGACGCCCGCCAACCTCGACACTTCGCGCACTCCGCCCTCGGCGGCCAGACCGGCATCATCGGGCCGCTCTCCTGCGAGGTGCTCGCCCAGCCCACGCCGAACAACACGGTCCGTATCCTGCCGGGTGGCTTCTGCATCGAGGCCAACCACGGCGGCGGTCCTCTGGGCTACCCGGAGGCCCCGCGGCAGATGTATGTGCACGACCTTATGCAGACCATCTCGCAGGAGATCGACCCCACTGACTCCTCCGGCGGGCGCATCGACGTTGTCGGCATCGTCATCGACGACCCCCAGTTCGAGGGGACGACCGAGCTGATCGACTGGGAGACGCACCGGTTCTGGCGTCCCCACGTCGCCAAGGGAGTGTCTTCGATCGCGAACCGCCCCCAGCACTTCCCAGAGGTCGGTCGCCCCTTCCTGCCCCTGGCCCGTGTCACGATCCCCGCGTCCACGGCGACGATCACCCAGGACATGATCACCGACATCAGGTTCCTGGCCGTGGAGCGGACGAAGTTCGACACCATCGTGCAGCGCCCCGACGAGTCTCGGACCCTGACGACCTCCAACGCCTCGGACTACGTCAGCCTCGACCAGATCCGCAGCATCATCATTCCCCAGTGGGCCACCCACGTGAAGCTCGACGGCGAGATCATCGGCTGCGCCGCCACCGGATCGGGTGACGTCAACGGCCGTGTCCGCTTCGTCTTCTCCCCCGGCACGGGGAACAAGTACACCGGCAGCGTCCCCTTCAACGAGTCCAACGCCTGGTCACGGTTCACACTGCCGGCCTTCGGCACCATCCCTCTCGACGACAACGAACGCGGCCGCCGATCATTCTTCCGCTTCCAGGTCCAGCGCACCACCGGATCCGGCGGTCTGAGCATCGCCTCCCACCTCACTGCCTACAAGATCCGCGTGACCTTCGTCGAAGACCCCATCACCAGCTGAGGAGCACCCCATGAAGTGGATCGCGTTCGCTCTGCCCAGCCTGGAACAGCTCCACCCGGATGTGCCCCTCCGTGATGTCCACGTCACTCAGGGCATCAACGAGCCCGACGCCCTGACCGCAGTCCTGGACAGCGCCCGGGCCTTCGAGAGCATCTACCTGGAGCAGTCAGGACGAACCCGTCCCCTGCTCCAGAAGTACGGGACACTCATCGCCTCCCCGGGGACCACCACCAGCGGTGCCGGGGCACGGGCATTCATCATCGACGACGTCCCGCCCGACGCCACCGACCAACAGACCCTCAAGGTCTCCGGCGTCGGCATCGGCGCCATCCCCGAGGGAACCCCGTGGCTGGCCTCCCGATTCGACGGCATCGAAGTCGACCCCCTCGACATCGTCCGACTCATCTGGGACCACCTCACCGAACACCCCGACGACCTGACCGTCACAGTCGACTCGACGCGCTCGCCGGTCAGGGTCGGTGAGGAGGAACGCGAGGTCAACTTCACCACCAGCGATGGCCAGGACGTGACCTTTGACGCCGGGCCCCGCCGCCTGAACTGGTGGAGCACCGACGACCTGATGCGCACCCTCGACGACCTGGCAACAGAGACACCGTTCGAGTGGTCCGAGCGGATCACCCTCTCCCCGACCGCCGACACGCCCCCGGCGTTCCACATCCAGCTCGGGTACCCGATGATCACCCCACGCGTGATGCGAGACCTGCACTTCGAGATCGGCGTCAACGTCTTCGAACCAGAACCACCCGTCGAAGACGAGTACTTCAGCCACGTCTTCGTCCTGGGACGCGGCGACGGGTCCGCCAAGAAGCGCGGATCCGGCAGCCGTCCGGCCACCGGCCGACTCCGCCGCGTCAAAGTGATCACCGACCAGTCGATCACCACCAACCGGCAAGCCAACGAAGTCGCGAAAGAGGAAGTGGCTCGCGCCGAACGCGACGCCCACTTCATCGAGACCTGCCGGATCCACGAACACCCGGCCGCCCCGATCGGCAGCTTCCGCAAGGGAGACGTCATCCACATCAAGGGCCACACCGCATGGGGCCCACACCAGCAGTGGTGCCGCATCGTCCGCACCGAACACCGCCTCGAGGACAACACCATCGCCCTCACCCTTGCCCGCTGGCGCGACAACTGAACCAGGAGGACCCCAGTGCCCCAGTCGTCTATGGAACTCATTGCCGCACGCCTCGCCGCACTCGAGCGCCAGCAGCGCGCCCTCGCCGCCCAGCCCCGCCTCGCCGACGCGTCCCTGGACGACACCAGCCTGCCGATCCGCGACCGCAGCGGCAGCATCACCGGCACCATCGGCAAGCAGCCCGACGGCTCCTTCGGCACCATCGTCCGCAACAGCCCACCCCAGGGAACCCCCACCGCAGCCCACCTCTCAGCCGGCGAGATGGGAGCCGTCGAGAGCACCTGGGACGGCAACGTCACCGAAGGCCAGGTCTACGAGGTCCACGGACACATCGAAGTCCACACAGCGCTCGCCGATGGTGACGTGGCCCCGACCCCGGAGGACGCGCACCTGGCGTCGACCATTCGAGACCGGGAGGGTGGGACGACGACGATCGTGTGCTCGCGTCCCGGCACGTGGTGGGTGTGGCTGCGCATGGTCGGTGCTGATCGGGTCACCAAGGGCGAGTTCTCCGAGCCCTCGCAGATCGAGATCACCGAGCTGGTGGACACAGGCGCGATCGAGGAGCGGCTGGACGAGGCTGAGCAGCGGATCGCGGATGCCCGGAGCGACTTCGAGCAGGGCCAGGCTCAGTTGGAAGACAACCTGGAGCATCTGAACGAGGTTCGGCTGCCGGGCCTGGAGAGCGACCTGAACTCGGCCATCGCCGCGGTGCAGTCTGATCTCGATGCGTTCCAGCAGGAGTGGGACGAGAACTGGGACCCCGCCGCGTTCGATGAGCTTCGCGACCGCGCAGACAACCTTGAGCAGAACATCCAGGACGGGCTGACCAACGCGGACGCGCAGATCCGATCCCTGGCCATCACGGACCCGCACAACCTGAACAGGGATCCCAGCTTCGAGTCGCTCTACCAGGCCGGCGATCCGGCCCCCGATCGGCCCCTCTGGTACTCGGCGACGCCCGACGCCTGGCACCACGCCACGACATCTTGGGGAGATCCTCACAAGCAGTTCGTCCGCTTCGACCCTGAGAGGCTCGACGCCAGCGGGAACTACCAGATCTGGCTCGGCGGGCACCTCTTCGCGAATCGGTGGATGCGCTGCACCCCTGGCGAAGAGCTCCGGATCCGTTGGCAGGTCCTGAGATATGCGGGCTGGTCAGCGGATGACGGCTACTACTTCCGGATGCGCTTCCAGGACGACGCTCAATCCGGGGTGGCGTGGTCTGACCCGGTGCACTGGGGCGCGGTCGGCAACCAGGAATGGGCAGAGACCGTGGTGACGGTCCCCGATGGTGCGGCCATCATGTCTTTCCAGTGGTACCGACTGGACGCCGTCGCGGCCTCTCGGGGCTTCGGGAACGTGCACGTGACCAGGATGGCCAACGGTGAACTCATCGTGGACGGGTCGGTGCTGGCTCGCCACATCGACACCTACAGCCTCTCGGCGCACGTCGGATTCATCGACGCCATGGAGACCAACCTCTTGCAGGCGAGGCTCTTGCAGGCCGATGAGGCCCTGATCGACGGTGTGCTGCTGAAGGACAAGACGATCAGCGCACAACACCTGCGGATCGGCCACACCGGCAACTTGTTGGGCAATGCGGACTTCTCCGGCGAGGACGGCCCTGCTGGATGGTCAACGGGTCTGGGCAACCGCACAGTCGTGGAGGGTGGAGGTAAGGGCGGTGGACCTGCCCTCCGGATCGCGGCAGGAACATCACAGCGGGGCTCGTACCTGGGGGCGGCAGATCCGGCGTGGCTGACCCCGGTGACAGGCGGAACCACCTACCGCGTCCGAGCCTGGGTGCGCTCCGGGACGCCGATCAGTGCCGGAAATGCCCGCATCTACGTCCGCCAGTATGGGACGCGCACCACGAGCCAGCTGGTGACGAACCTCGTCGTGAGCAACGCGGAGACCATCCCGGCGGACACCTGGGGGTTGTTGGATGCTCAGATCACGCTGCGAGAGGACGCGAACTTCCTGGCGTTCGGGATGTTCGTCCAGGGGGCCCACTCGGCCGCCGTGGACTGGTCGGTGCCGCAGCTCGTCGAAGCGGTCGACGCGACCCTCGTCGTCGATGGCAGCCTCAAGGCCCGGCACGCGGACGTCGAGGAGTTCTTCTCGAACCAGGCCGTGATCAACAAGATCTGGTCCGACGTCGTCCGCGCCCGGATGCTGGAAGCCGACGAGGCGTTCATCGGTGGGGCCGTGATCATGGATGACGCGATCGACGTCTCCAAGATCAACGTCACGGAGTCTCTGGCGGCGGCTCTCGGTGAGTTCTTGCACCTGGTGACGGGCAGCATCGAGATGAACGAGTTCATCGCTAACTCCGGTCTGGTCGGCAGGTTGGAAGCACTCGGCATCACGCTCTCTGATGAGGGAGCCGGCCGTCGGTTTGAGGTCTCCGGCCAGGGGTGGCGTCTCGAGGACACCACGACGGGGAACACGCTGTCGCAGATGGGCCTCCACGGTGATGATCTGCTGAGCATGCATGACTCGGAGACGGGCGAGCCGACGGTGTCGATGACTGGCGCTGGCGGGGTCTCGGCGGTGCAGCTTCACTCCGGTGAGGACATGACGATCGCGGGCAAGTCGTTGGTCGGTCGGGCGATGGACACAGCTCCGTGGCATGCTGCCCAGTCGGTGCTGGAGACCGTCGGGCAGGGTGCGCCTCGCGTGTTCATCCGGCAGGTGGCGGGTCTCTCGCACAGCAACTCGCGGGCGATCGCTCACCTGGAGGCGAAGATCATCCCGGGCCGGTCATATCGGATCTCGGTTCCGGACTTCCAGATGTCGGACCGCCAGCACTACTTCATGACGGCCTACTACACGACGTCGTCGGATCCGTCCGTGCGGCCGTCGACACCGACGAACTCGAGTGCGCAGCTGGGCACCACGACCGGCCGTGTCCCGCCCTCGGGCCTCGGCTGGCCGTCCACGACGCTCTCGTTCGAGAAGGTCTATGGCCCGCGGACGGCCCAGTGGATCCGGATCCTGTTCGTCGTCGGGAACTACGAGGGCACCGGGATCACATTCGGCTCAACCAACACCATCGCTCACAACCCTCGGTTCCTGATTCAGGATCTCGGTCCACGTGTGGGGGACGGCGGTGTTCTGACCTGGCGGGACCCGAGCTCAGCGCTGGCGACGGCCGAGCCGTCGGACCTGGTCTCCCAGCCGTACCCGATCCTGCGGACCGCTACCTACACGTGGGATCCGAACACCGGGGACGCGACGCGGCAAGGCATCGACGTGGAGCCGAGGTTCGGGTACTGGCCGGACGGGACGTTCTATCTCACCCTCGTCCAGTTCGGAGCCTGGGACCAGGGCGGCCAGTTCAACAGCGTCGACGTCCAGTCCACCGTCGCCCGCTGGGCCACGAGCGCGGGCCAGGTGCTGCAGTCAGGGCTCACGACGATCACGGGCACACCGCCGACGAGCTTCCACGCCCCGACGGAGAACCACCGTCTTCCGGACCTGACCCGTGTCGGCGCCGGCAGCACCCGACGTCTCCCGACAGAGAAGGAAGAAGAAGCCGACCAGGCCGCCCAGGTCCGTGCCTCGGTGCTCATCGGCTGGTCCGGATGGACCGGCGCACACCTGAACAACGCTGCCGCCGGCGTCCTGCACCGCAATCAGACCTACGCGATGCTCTCGACGTCCACGTCCACCCAAGACTGAGAAGTGAGGCCACACGATGGAGGGAATTCCACAGATGACTGACGAGGAGCTCGACGCCCTCGCACAGAAGCTGCAGGCCGAGACGGAGCGTCGCCGCGCCCTCCGGGACGCCCCAGCTCAGGTCGACAGCCTGGTCCAGAAGTACCAGGCCGCCCTGGGTCGGGCTGGTGGAGCCGCCTGGCAGCAGCCGTCCTCCGCCCTGGACGCCTACCCCCTCGGTGCGGTCGTCACCCACGGTGACATCACCTGGGAGTCCCTCATGGCCTGCAACGTCTGGGAACCCGGCGTCTCCGGGTGGCGCGAGGTCACCGAAGACGGCGAGCCCGCACCATGGCGGCAACCCACGGGCGCCCACGACGCCTACCACGCCGGCGACGAGGTCACCCACGACGGCCAGACCTGGACCAGCGACATAGACAACAACGTCTGGGAACCCGGAGAACACGGGTGGTCCCCCATCACCCCCGAAGATCAGAACGACCCGGACGAGAGCGACGACACCGCCGAGCCCGAGCACCCCGAACCCGAGCAGCCGCCCCAGTGGCAGCAGCCCTCCGGAGCCCACGACGCCTACCAGACCGGCGACCGAGTCACCTACGAAGACCAGATCTGGGAATCCACCCAGGACGACAACATCTGGTCCCCCACCGACCACCCCGACGGCTGGCAACTCATCGCGGACGGAGACGACCGATGAACGAAGACATCATCGCCAGCACCCGCACCAACTCCATCGTGCGGCTCTGGCACTTCATCAAAGAGCCCCGCAACATCACCATCACCTTCTGGATCTTCTACGCCGCCCTCACCATCGGCGGCACATGGACCCTCATCCATCCCCCACAGTCCATCTCCACCTACTTCGGAGACACCGTCGCCACCATCGCCGTCATCACCTGGCCCACCCTCTGGGCCACCGGCGGCGCAATCGGGCTCCTCGTCACCCTCCAAGGCTGGTGGTGGGCCGAACGCATCGCCCTCGTCCTCATCGCCGGCGGCGCATTCATCTACTACGGCTCCATTATCGAAGCCGCGCTCGCAGGAGGTGGCAGCAGATCCGCCATGCTCACCGCCGTCTCGGCCCTGTTCTTCCTCGTCGTCGTGCGGTTCATGCTCATCTCCCGCGCTGACTTCAACCCCGAGAAGGCCTGACCACCGCCACTGACACAAGAGGGGAGGCCTCGGGTGGAGGTCATGGAAATCATCACCGCACTCGGCGGCGGAACGTTCATCATCGCCGCCATCACCATGCTCGGCCAGGGCATCCGCAAAGCCTGGACCGGCCAATTCCGCAGAGAACGCGAAGCCGTCCGCGACATGCGACAGCGCCGCGACGAAGTCCTCGACCGACTCAAGGCCGCAGAGACCCGACGAGAAGAGGCAGAAGAACTCGCACGCACTGAACGGATCCGCGCCGACCGCCGCGTCCGCATCCTCTCCGAGTACGCCTCCGAACTCCGCCGCTTCTGCATCAACCACGGCACCCCCATCGGCGACCTACCCCCCTGGCCCAAGACTGACCGATAGCCCAACCCACCACCCCAGCCCCGGCACTCGCCGGGGCTTTCTCATGCCACGAGGAGGCACCGATGGGAGACACCGAAGAGATCGAGATCCCTGACATCACCAATGAGGACGAGCCCTGTGCGGATGGGCCGCCCGCAGACGAGCAGGAGGTCGCCCAGTGACTACGTTCAGCTCACCTGTCCCAGCCCGCTCCCGGCTCACCTCGCCGTTCGGCACCCGGTGGGGAACCTTGCACGCTGGCACCGACTATGGGCCTCCCACTCCTGGCCGGAAGGTGTCCGTGTACGCGGCTTCCGACGGTGTCGTCTCCCGCACGGGCCGCGGCGACGGCGCCCCCGACGCAGCGGTGGTGCCCTGGCACTCCGGTCACGGCGTGTGGATCGACCATGGCACTATCGGCGGCGATCGGATGCGGACCTACTACGGCCACCTCGACAAGATCATTGTCCGGGTCGGGCAGCGAGTCCGTGCCGGTGAGCAGATCGGTGTCATGGGCGGGTCCGGCGCGAGGACCATGTCTGACTTCGCGGTGCACCTGCACTTCGGTGTCGCTCAGAACCACGATCGCCCGGTCGCCGCAGCGCGGTCGCTGGGTGCGCCTGGGTGGATCGACGCGGACCGGTGGTTGCGCTCGAAGGGTGTCCGGGTCGGCCAGGACTCTCCGGTCACTCCGGCCGCCTCTTCGGGGGCGTCGTCCAGTGGGGGTTCCAGTGGCAAGCACGTGCACCCGAACTCCACGCTGACGGCCCGCCTGGACAAGGCTGGCTACAGGCGCCGGAAGTACATCGCCGACCGCGTGAAGACCTATCAGGGCGCCCAGCTCTTCGGGGGCCTCGTGGCTGACGGCCACTGGGGCCGTGTGACCGACGCGCACTTCGAGTGGGTGAAGCGGCTGCAGGGCGCCATGAATGGCTGGAAGGGCACGAAGCTCCAGGTCGACGGCGACCACCGCCGCCTGACCCAGGACCGCGTGACGGAGCTGCAGCGCCGCAACCGTGGAGGCGCCTACAAGGGGATCATCGACGGCGTTCCCGGTCCCATCTTCTGCGGGATGCTCGGCATCCCCACACACCCCAGCGTCTGAAAGGAACCATCATGCCTGAGATCAAAGAGACCCCCGACCGGGGCATCAAGTCAGACACCGCCCGCCAGATCATCTACATCGTCGGCTCAGCGGCGCTCAAGGTCGCCGCGGTCCTCGGTTTCATTGCCGAGGACCAGGCAGAGGTGATCCTGTCCGCCGCGGTGGCGCTGGCCGCCTCGTTCGGCTTCGACCTCGCCACCGCGAACAAACCGAAGCGGCTGCCAGACTGCCCACACAAGTAGTCCAGCTGCCCAAGCACGTAGCGGCCCGCCTCCCTCCGGAGGCGGGCCGCTTTTCGTGTGATCGGACTGGGATGGCGAGCAACCATCGAGACCATAGTTCCCTCCAACCCGGAAACGATCCCAGCCCGGACTGTGCTAGCTTGTTTACACTACGCGGACGTCAGTGAGGGAGGTGCCTGTGCCCCAGCCAGCACAACCTCAAGGCGTGAGGTCTAGCAGGAACCTCAGGCTCGATCCCGACGGAGGGACAAACGTCTGGGTCCAACACGAGAGCTTCGCCATGGAGTGGAAGTTGCTTGAGCAGGGGAAGTTCGACTCAGAAATGACCTTCCTCGAACAGCTTGACGCCATGGCCCAACTCACTGAGCGAATGGAGTTGGCAGCCGATGGGAAGTGCAAATTCCCCAGTAGGTGGCTGAGGCGGCGGGACGTTGACGCGGACGAGATCTCCCGTCACGGTAATTACCTACTTGAGTTGCGCCATGTCCCCGAATCGGTGAACCGCACTCCCTTTGGGAAGGTCCAACGCGTGGTGCGCGTTTACTATTATGAGCCGAAGTTGTTGGACGAGGTGCTTGCTGCGCTTGCCCTCGGGTCGAAACCAGACGGCCCCGACACAGGGATGGAGCAGAACAAGTCTATCGATCTAGCGAACAGCAGAGCGTGGGACTGGGACGTAAACGAAACCTTGAGGAAGCAAGGGTGTTCACGATGACAACTCACCAACTGACACGCGGCCAAGCCCTGCGTGCTCGGCAACAGCTTGATGCCTTCAGCCGGCGGGACGTCACCCCGGGGCTTATTGCCCGCGTCAACGTCCGTAACCAGAGTGAGCTGCTGGAGGAACTCCGAGACGCGCGAGAAGCGTCCAATCTCTCTGAGTCGGACCTTGCTGAGCGGCTGGGGGTGGACCCTGAGATCGTGTTCCAGATAGAAAGCGGTGAGTACGAGCTTACGTTGACGGAACTTCGACAGGTCGCCTTGGGCCTCGAGGTGATGATCGACTTCGACGTAGTTCGGCCCTCCCAGGTGGCATTCGCCAACGGGGTCGAGAAGTACATGGTTCGGGTGCTCGAGCGGCTCGACTCGAAAACCCCGTCGTGGATCGACTCGCGCCACTCGGAAGACAGAGAGAACTTCTCCGATGCAGTCCTTGCCGCCCTCCGGAGGAGCCTGGCACATGATCCAGAGTGAAGTGCGTCTTCAGCGAGCTGAAGTTTCGAGCTTCCCGAGCTTTGACGAGGACGAACCACACGGCGCACAGATGCGAATCGACGTGGTCCCAGTGCGGCAGGACGAGAGCACTGAGGATTCTGCTGTCCTCGTGCTGGCTCACCTCGTATTGAACTATCCCGATGCGTTCGCCCAAGTTGCAGCCTCACTGTTCGTAGCACATGACGGAGACCTCGATAACGAGGATGAGCTACTCTTGTGGGTCCAGGAGAAGGGCGCCACAAAGCTCTATGAGGCCATGACTACGCACGTCCGGGCTCAGGCACCGTACTTCCGCGTCGAGTTCGATATTCCCGCCGATACTCCCCGCCCCGAGATGACACTGCGAGAACCTCTAGCAATAGATGAGGACGACCAGTAAGCCAGTCCCGGATCTGCGCGAGGACATATGTGCCGGATGAACTTCATCTGCACGAGTAAGCCCGCCGAGGCTGGCCAGCGTGAGGCGATACCGTACTGGCCAGGCCCTGAGCCCGAACGACGTGCACATTGATGAGGCGGGATCAGTCGACGTGTCACCGGTGACGCGCCCGCGGACGCGCTGTGACGTGGCAACTTCGCCTCACCAGGAGTTCTGGATCTCCTCGATCTGGCGTTCGAGGTCCTCGGCTTCCGGGGATCCCGGCTCTGCCTGGTCCCACTCGTCCCAGAGGCGCTGCTCTTCCTTGATGAGCTCGAGCTGGTCGTAGGTCATGGGCTCGCCGGCGGGCCAGCCTGGGGCGTACTCGGCGATCTCCTCGACCGGGACGAGGTCCTCGGCGGCAGCCTCCTGAGTGTCTTCCGCAGGCTCCTCGGTGTTCTCGGTCCGCCATTCCTCGGGGACGCTTTCCATGAACTCACGTTCGTAGCGGTCCTCGCACTCGGTGATGGTCTCGTCATCCTCGCAGCCGAGGAACTCTCGCGTGAGCGGGTTGTCGTTGTCGACCTCGTCTGGCAGCTCGTCGTCCATCATCTGGCGGAACGTGCCACCGAGGGCGGCGACGGCTGAGTAGAGGACGAGGTCTTCGAACCACTCGGGGAACTCGTCGTCGGGGAGGTGGCCGTACTCGTCATCGAGCTCGGTGTAGACCTCTTCGATGTCGACCTCCGCGGCCGCAGTCTCTTCCCCGGTGGCCTGGCCGTCCATGTTGAAGAGGATGGTGGCGGCTTCATTCTCGCGCTCGATCAGCTCGTCGGGCCGATCGGCCTCGTCCGGCTGCTCGTCCTCAGGCTCGTCGTCGGCTGCCGGTTCTGGTTCGGCGGCCTCGGTGGTGGTCTCTGGTGCTTCGGGTTCGGCGTCGTCATTGGCGCCGCAGGAGCTCAGCAGCAGCGCGAGGGCTGCCAGAGCGGCAATGTACTTGGAGGCGGGATTCAAGGGAACGGTCCTCTCGGTGCGAACGGGAGAGCACTCCGGTGCGAGTGCAGTTTCAGACTATGGCGTGTCAGCGGTAACGGAAAGCACTGATCAAGCGACTTCGGCGGGCATCAGCTCCCGTCTGGTCGGTGGCGGCGGATGCCCGTGGGGCGGCCGAGCTGGTCGCGGCGTCCCACCAACTACGCTCGGCCGCAGCGTCGAAGCTCCGAACGCGGCCCGCCGCATGGCCCCGTCGGGGACAGCAGCGTATCGCTGCGTCGTGGTCGCGGAGGCGTGGCCGAGCAGCTCCTGCACAGCACGGATGTCCCGGGTCTCCGCGTAGGCACGGCTGGCGAAGCGGTGTCGCAGCGTGTGCCCAGTCCAGGAGTCCCCCAGCACCTCCGACAGCAGCTCGGAGACACGCTTCGGGGAAAGGTGACCATCGATCCGCCCCGGAAAGGCGTAACCGCCGTGCTCGTGACAGTAGCGCTTCAGCACCAGTGCCAGGTCCTGGGCCAGCGGGATGACCCGGTCCTTCTGCCCCTTCCCGTGGGCGATCAGAGACCACCCGTCGACGTCAACGAAGACGTCGGACTCGTGGATCCTCGCGATCTCGCACGCCCGCATTCCGGCAAACGCGGCGCACATGATCATGATCCGCTCGCGTTCGCCGGCGTGGTTGAGGGCGTCCTGGACGACGCCGTCGGGCGCGGGGCGCGGTCGGACGGTCTTGGCGCGGGATGAGGGCAGTCCGGCGGCGGGATCGGTGTCGCAGCGCCCTGTGGCGCGGGCCCATGCGTAGAAGGATCGGAAGGCTGCACGGTGGCCGCGGAGGGTGTCGGAGTCCCAGTTCTGCGTGGCGATCCAGCGGACGAGTGTCTCGTTGTCGAGTTCCCAGGGTGTGAGGTGTGGGAATGCTCGGCCGAGGCGGCGGACCTGTGAGCCCCTCAGCTTCACGGTCGACTCGGCGCGTCCGGCGACTTTGAGCCATGACTGCCACTCGGTGATTGCGTTGTTCCAGGCGAGAGTGATGTGCTTCATTGGGCGATTTTGCCCGGCAGCCGCGATGGGAATAACGACTGAGTCTCGAAGATTACGAAGTGCAACCATGTCCAGGTCTGTCCTGGTCAGGCGGCGGCCGCGAGGCGCCGCTGCCGCCAAAGCGACAAATCTGCAGGTTCCGGGTTCGAGTCCCGGGGGGCCCACTCTGACGAGTGCAGGTCGTCGCCTCCGC
>NZ_JBQYEY010000032.1:0-38732 GCF_052656005.1 Nesterenkonia sp. K-15-9-6 | reverse complement strand
GATAAGACTGCCCGGAACTTCCACGCTGGGCTCTGCCTCGCAGCGACTCTGCAATGGGTTTAGCAACACGCCCTAGGCCAGGGTGGTCACAGATTCTGGGTTGGTGGTGAGCTTCGGTGTCGGTGTTGCGTGGGGGAGTTGGCCGGACGGTCGCGGTGCTCCTGATGGTTGGCGTTGCAGGTTGTGCGGATCCTCCCGATGAAGTCTCTGTAGAGCGGCCCGATGGTGGGGAGATCGTGGTGAACTGGAGTGAGGGCCAGACCTATGAGGAGCAGGTCGAGGAGATCAAGCTCGTCAATGAGGTCATGGTCGATCACTTCGGCGAAGACGTGCTGCCTCAGATTCATGGAGAGCCGTGGGATCTTCAGGAGTACTTGGCTGTGTCGGGAATTCCGGACCCTAGTACTCGAGCTGTGGGTCATTACTTTTTTGAGATTTCGTATGACTTCTCTGGGGTTGAGCCGAGTCAGGAGACGGTGAATAAGGCGTTGGCGGTGCTTGAGGAGATTGGGCTGACGCCGAACAGGGGGCTCCAGGAGACTTATCAGGAAGACCGTGATCCTGTACTGCGGGTGGCTGGAGGTCGTGAGGAGCACGGGCGCGTGCTCGTGATCGAGCAACGGCACCCCGATGCCGACATTAAGGCCCTTTCTGGACCCGGCATTCTGATGATGAGTCGATGGATGAGGCCCAGGAGGCCAACTGGGACGACTGAGCTCGACGAGTCATAGTGTGCCCTGGCCGCCGGCTGTGAGGCCGGACAAGCTCGCGGCGGGCCTCACCACCTGCGAGCGACCGGCAGCGCCTGGTGCCGACTGGTCCGCCGCATCGGCTCACTCGTCGTCGGAGTCGCCTCCGCCGTTGTTGCCGTTCCCGTTTCCATTGTTCCCGTTGCCGTTGTTGCCATTGTCGGAGTCATTGTCGGAGTCATTGTCAGAGTCGTCGTCGGAGTCGTCACCGTCGTCCTCATCCTCCGTGGGCTCGTCGGTCGGTGACTCCTCGTCCTCCGGCTCGTCCTCGTCGTCGGAGTCTTCGCCGTCGGTGTCGTCCTCAGAGTCCTCGCCGTCCTCATCCTCGTCCTCCGGGTCCCGCGGCTCCTCCGGTTCCGGAGTCTCCACCGGCTCAGGCGCGACGGCCACCGACAGTGAGACGGTCGCACCCTGCGGGATGGGGGTGCCGGGAGCCATCAGACTGCCGTCGAAGAAGGTGCCGCCGACAGTGCCGGGGTCGTACTCGGAGGTCTCCCAGTCCACTGTGGAGTCCGTGACCGTGAACCCTGCCTGCTCCAGTTCGGAGCGCGCCTCCGAAGTGGAGAGCAGCGCCACGTCGGGCACCGGGTACAGTCCGCTGGCTACGGTGAGGTCCACGGTGGAGCCGGCCTCCACGGTGGTGCCGGCCTCCGGGTCTGTGGAGACCAGTTCCCCGGCGCCCACCGTCGGATGGTCCTCCTCGGAGACGTCACCGACCTCCAGGCCCAGGGCCTCCAGCTCTGCCCGGACCGTCTCTTCGGTCTCGCCCTGCATGCCGTCCGGGATCACGACTCCGTCCGGCCCGGAGGAGAGGTACAGCACCAGCTCGTCCCCGGGCTCTACGCGTTCCCCGGCCTCCGGCTCCGTGCCGATCGCGTGGTCGACCTCGACGTCCTGATCCGGCACGGATTCGATCTCTGCGGGTTCGAGGTTCGCGTTTGCCAGCTCCTCCAGGGCCTCCGCGCGGCTCATACCTTCCACCTCAGGGACCATCAGCTCCTGAGTGTCGAGCATGCGCACCAGCGCCCACGTGCCGCCGGCCACCAGGGCGATGAGCAGCACCACCCACAGCCAGGCGAACCGCCGCCGGCGGCGCGGCTCCTCCACGTCCTCCTCGTACTCCGCGTACAGGTCCGGGTCCTCCGGGGTCCGGGCGGACAGCGGTGTGCCCAGCCCTGCCGCGCCCGCGCCGACGACCTCGTCGAAGCCACGGCCGTTGCTGACAGCCGGGATCGCCTCCGTGGCGTCCTCCACCGGCACCCCGTGCAGGGCGTCCTTGACCGCGGCGGAGAACTCATCGGCGTTCTGGAACCGCTCGGCAGGGTCCTTCACCAGGGCCTTGGCCACTACGGACTCCATCGCCGGGGAGACCTGAGGGTTCAGGTCAGACACCAGCGGCGGATCCTCCCGCACATGCTGGTACGCCACCGACACCGGCGACTCGCCCTGGAACGGGGGCCGGTTGGTCAGCAGTTCGAAGAGCACACAGCCGGCCGAATACAGGTCGCTGCGGTGATCCACGACCTCGCCGCGGGCCTGCTCCGGGGACAGGTACTGGGCCGTGCCCACCACGGCGGAGGTCTGCGTCATCGTCGACGCCGAATCCGCCAGGGCGCGCGCGATCCCGAAGTCCATGACCTTCACGGCGCCGTTCTGCGCCACCATCACATTGGAAGGCTTGATGTCCCGGTGGACGATGCCCTTCTCATGGCTGTAGCTCAAAGCCCCCAGGATGCCGTCCAGATACTCGGCGGCCTCAGGCTCCGGCACGGGTCTGCCCAGCGCCTCATCGATCTTCCGACGCAGCGGCTCCCCGACGTCGGCCGCCGGGCCATGCTCCTGCGCCTCGGTGCGGCCCGTGTCACCCAGGGCCAGGACATCTGGGTCCGAATGCTCCTCCGGGCGGGTCCCGTCGGCCACCGTGCGGTCCGCGGCCGGAGACTGCAGCTGGGTGGCGGCCTCGTCGTCGACGTCGCCGCTGCCCTCATGGGAGGGGGTGCCGTGCATGATGTGCCGCAGGGTCACCCCGTCCACGTACTCCATCACGATGTAGGGGGTCTTGACCTCCGCATGGTGGGAGTCTTCGACGTCGGCCCGGCCGGTGTCATAGACGCCGACGATGTTGTGGTGGTTCAGCGAGGCCGAGGACTGGGCCTCACGCCGGAACCGCCCTTGGAACTGCGGGTCGCGGGCCAGGTCCGGACGCAGCATCTTCACCGCCACCTGGCGGTTCAGCGAGAGATCATGACCGAGGTACACGTCGGCCATGCCGCCGCGCCCGATCAGGGCCTCGATGCGGTAGCGGCCGTTGAGCACGCGGTGTCCGTTCTCAGTCATCATGCCTGTCCAGTTCGTGTCGTGTCATCGGAGCCCCCGCTCGAGGCGTCGTCGACCTCGTCCGCGTCCTCGGTGTCCTCCCCGGCGTCCTGACCGCCCTCCTGGTCCGTCTCAGGGCGGGGAGCGGCCCCCGTGCCGCCGTCGTCGGTCTGGTCGCCCTCCTGCTCGTCCTCCTCGGCGGGCGCGGGCGAGTCGTCGACGTCCTCGTCCCCGTCCTCATCGGTGGGGCTGGGGGACTCGGGCGTAGGGCTCGGGGTGCTCTCCGGGCTGGGCGAGTCCTCCTCCGTGGTCCCGGTGCCGTCGGTCTCCTGCGAGTCGCCGCCGGTGTCACCACCGCCTTCGCCCGTGCCGCCGGTGCCCTCGTCCGGGCCTCCGTCCGTGTCTCCTCCCGTGCCGCCGCCCGGGCCGTCCGTGTCCGGAGCGGGTGACGGCTGGTCCTCCGGGGGAGGAGCGGTCTCGCTGCCGGTGGAATAGGACAGCGTCACCGTGGCGCCCACCGGGACCTGGCCGGTGGGACCGATGGCCACCACCACGCCGGCCGGTTGGGCGGACTCGACCTCCTGGGTCTCCACCTCGAGGGCGAGATCCTGCAGCGCCGCGCTCGCCGCCTCCACGGTGAGTCCGATGAAGTCACCCTCATCCACCTGGACCGTCTCCGCCTCGGCGGTGAACGTCTCGGTCACGGTCGGCTGCGGCTCCGGCTCCGCACTGGTCAGCCGCGGCAGCACCCAGGAGCCGAACAGCGCCAGCAGCACCAGGGCGATCAGCACCACCAGCGGCCAGCGCCAGCGGGTCAGGGAGCCGCCGGAGGAGGACTGTCGGCGCTGCTCCTTGCGGCCGGCCTTGTCGGCTGAGCCGGTGCCGCCCGCCGAGCCGCCCGGGCCCTCGTCCCAGACGTCGTCATGGGGCTGCTCCGGGGTCCGCGCCGATAGCGCGGGGGTCGGCGTCACCTTCTGCGTGCCGTCACCGGCGGCGTCGGCCCGAGGCACGACGGCGGTCGGCTTGGTCGCGGCGGGCATCACCTGGGTGGAGTCGTCCTGCTCCGAGGGCAGCGTCATGTGGTTCCGCATGGCCGGCACGGCCTCCAGCGCGGCGTCCAGATCATGGCGGAGCAGAGCGTCGGAGGCCTCGGCCAGCTTGGTGGCGTTCATCGGCCGGTCTCCGGCGTCCTTGGCCAGCATGGACATGATCAGCGCCCGCACCGGCTCCGGGACGGAGTCCGGCAGCGGAGGCGGCGCATCATTGACCTGCTTCAGGGCGATCGCGATCTGCGACTCCCCGGTGAAGGGGCGGTGCCCCACCAGAGCCTCATAGCCGATGATGCCCAGCGCGTAGATGTCCGAGGAGCCGGTGGCGTGCTGGCCGGTGGCCTGCTCCGGGGAGAGGTACTGGACGGTGCCCATCACCTGACCGGTGGCGGTCAGCGGGACCTGGTCCGCCAGGCGGGCGATCCCGAAGTCCGTGATCTTCACCCGGCGGGTGGGCGTGATCAGCAGGTTCCCCGGCTTCACGTCCCGGTGCACCAGTCCCTGGTCATGGGCCACCTGCAGGGCGCGGGCCGTCTGGGCGATGATCGACAGCGTCTTCTCCCAGGACAGGGTCCGGTCCTTCTCCAGCAGCACCGACAACGGACGGCCGGGCACCAGCTCCATGACCAGGTACCCGGAGCCGGCCTGCTCGCCGTAGTCGTAGATGTCGGCGATCCCGGGGTGGTTCAGCAGGGCCGTGTGCCGCGCCTCGGCGCGGAACCGCCGCAGGAACGCCTCGTCCCCGGTGTACTCCTCCTTGAGGATCTTGATCGCCACGGTGCGGCCGAGGACCTCGTCGGAGGCCTTCCACACCTCACCCATGCCGCCGATGGCGATCCGCTCGGTCAGCTTGTAGCGGTCGCCCATCAGGATGCCCACAGCTGGTCTCATCAGTCGATCACCGCCTCGAGCATCGTGCGCAGGTTCGGCCCCGTCAGGGAGGAGCCGGTGTCATAGTCGATCCGTTCATAGGTCACCGTGACCGCGTACTGCGGGTCCTCGGCAGGGGCGAAGCCGGTGATCCAGGAGTTCACCTGGTCGGTGCCGTCGATCTGCGCGGTGCCGGTCTTCGCGGCGATGTCGAAGCGGTCAGACTCGGCCCGCCAGGCGGTGCCGGACTCGACCGGTCCGAGCATCAGCTCGGTGAGCTCCTCAGCTACGTCCTCCGAGATCGGCTCGTGGAGGACCTGGGGCTCAGGCTGCTCGATGATCTGCAGATCCGCTCCCCGCACCGACTCGATGAGGTTCGGAGTCATCATGGTGCCGCCGTTGGCGATCGCCATGGCCACCATGTTCATCTGCATCGGCGTCGAGGTGACGCTGCCCTGACCGATGGAGGCGTAGGCCAGCATCGCATCGGAGTCCACCTCCGGGAACTGCGACGGCGAGACCTCGAGGGGGAAGTCGAAGTCCTGGTTCCAACCGAAGGCCTCGGCGGCCTCGCGGATGGGGTCCTCGCCCAGCTCCATGGCGGCCTCGGCGAACGGCGTGTTGCAGGACTGCGCAGTGATGAAGCGCAGGTCCGCCTCCGACTGCTGCTCACAGATGCCGCCGAAGAAGTTCCGCAGCGTGCGGTCGGACTGCGGCAGGTCGATCTCCGAGGGGTTGTCCAGCACCGTGTCCGCGTCATAGTCGCCGGAGTCCAGCATCGCCGCCAGGTCGATCAGCTTGAAGGTCGAGCCCGGGGCGATCGTGTTGAACACCGCCTGGTTCCGATAGGCGCTGAGCCCTTCGACCTCGTTCAGCTGCTCCATGTTCTCCTGGAACTCGCTGGTCGAGTGCACGGCCAGGTCATTGGTGTCATAGCTGGGTTTGGACACCATCGCCTTGATGTCCCCGGTCTGCACATCGGTGACGATGATCGTGCCCCGTGTGCCCTCCGGGATGGTGTCATAGGCCAGCTGCTGCAGCTCGGGGTCCAAGGTCAGCTCCACCTGGGCGCCCTCCAGGGTCTCCCCGGTGAAGAGGGAGGTCAGGCGGTCGAAGAACTGGCTGTCCGCCTGGCCGGTGAGGTACTCGTTCATCGAGTTCTCCAGCCCCGTGGACTGGGCGGCGATGGAGTAGAAGCCGGTGATGCCGGAGTACAGCTCGGCGTCGCGGTAGACCCGCTGGTACTCGAAGTTCGTCCCCTCGGAGGGCACGGACTCGGCGATGGCGCTGCCGTCCACGGTGATCGCGCCTCGGGGTGCGCCCCGATCCTGGTAGAGCTGCCGGACGTTGTCCGGGTGGGAGTTGAGCTCCTCGGTCAGGGCCACCTGGATGACGCTGAGCGCGGCGAAGAGGACCAGGAACAGCCCCACGCTGACGACCCAGGCGTGTCGGATCGCGTTGTTCATCGGGCACCCCCTGAGCTGTCCGGGGAGGTCTCCGCCGCTGAGGGCGGTGCCCCGTGGGCCGGTGCGTGACGCTGCGTGCGCTCCGCGGCGGACAGCGGCTTGGCCACCGGACGTTTCGGCTCGGCGTCCTCCGGTCCCTCCTCATGGGTGGGGTTCTCGGTGCCGGCGGCCTCAGTGCCGCTGGCGTTGACCATGGGGCCGACGACGATGGGGCGACGGGCGGCGTGGGAGATCAGCAGCACCAGTGCCAGGATGATCCAGTTCGCCAGCAGGGAGGAGCCGCCGGCGGCGAGGAAGGGAGTGGTCAGACCGGTCATCGGGATGACCCGGGTGATGCCGCCCACCACCACGAAGATCTGCAGGACCAGCACCACGGCGAAGCCCACCGAGAGCAGCTTGCCGAACGCGTCCCGGGTGCCCAGTCCGGCACGCATGAACCGGCTGAACAGCAGCAGATAGAGCATGAGCATCGCGGAGAGGCCGATGAAGCCCAGCTCCTCGCCGAAGGAGGCGATGATCATGTCCGAGTTGGACAGCGGCACCCGCTGCGGCAGACCCGACCCGAATCCGGTGCCGGTCAGCCCGCCGTTGCTCAGCCCGAACATGCCCTGGACGATCTGGTCCGACCCGCCGATCGCCCGCGAGTAGATCTCCGGGTCGAAGGCGTTGAGCCAGATCTCCACCCGCCGGGTCACATGGGGGACGAACAGGTAGGCCAGCACGCCGCCGACGGCGACCAGGCCCCCACCGATCAGGATCCAGGACAGCCGCGAGGTGGCCACATAGATCATGCCCATGAACAGGCCGAAGAACATGATCGAGGTGCCCAGGTCGTTCTGGACCACCAGCACGCCGATCGCCACGATCCAGGCGATGAACATCGGGCCCAGGTCCCGGGCACGGGGAAGCTGCAGGGGGCCGATGCGCCGACCGGCCAGCAGGATCAGGTCCCGGTTGTTCGCCAGGAACCCGGCGAAGAAGATCGCCAGCGTGATCTTGGCGATCTCCGCCGGCTGGAACGAGGCGAAGCCGAGGTTCACCCAGATCCGGGCGCCGTTGATGGTCATGCCGAAGCCGGGGATCAGCGGCAGGAACAGCAGCACGATGCTGACCACCAGGGAGATGTAGGTCAGCTGACGCAGGCGACGGTGGTCCTGCAGGAACCACAGCAGCGCCATCGCCGCGACCATGGACACCAGGGTCCACATCAGCTGCCGGTCCTCCGCCGGTGGCCCTCCGGTGACCAGGTCCAACCGGTGGATCATCGCCATGCCGAGCCCGTTGAGCGCCACCACGATCGGCAGGATGAACGGGTCCGCGTACTTCGCCCGCAGGCGCAGCACGATGTGGAAGGCGAAGGTGATGCCGGCGAACAGCGCGGCCTCGGTGTAGTAGGTGCTGTCGTAGGGCTCGTCCATGGCGACGGCGACCAGGAACTTCGCCCCGATGCCGATGATGAGCGCGAGCAGCAGCAGGACCAGCTCCACATTGCGGCGCGGCTTCGGCGCGGTCTCCAGCTGGGTCACTGCTCCTCACCTCCGTCCTCATCACCTGTGGGCTCGTCTGTGGGCTCGTCTGCGTCGTCGTCGGACTGCGCGTCCTCGGGGTCGGCGTCGTCCCCGGAGTCGGCGTCGTCGTCGGCGTCCGCGCCGGTGGTGGCCCGCAGCTGGTCCACGATCGTCTCCGCATGAGTGCGGTCATCGGCCGGGATGCCCCGCAGGACGCGCTCCCGGTGGTAGGGGGAGAGCTCCTCGACGTCGAAGCCGGCGTGCTCGTCCACCTCGGAGAGACGAATGGGGCCCAGGGACTGCGAGACGCCGTTGTAGATCGCGACCTCGCCGTCGTCCTGCCCCACGTAGTACTGCGTCTGGGTCCAGATGTACCCCAGGAAGGTCACCACGCCCAGCAGCAGCGCCAGCAGGGTGACGAAGGTGGGAAGGAACCACCGACGACGCCGGGACGCCCGGGTGGCGATGGCGACGTCGGCGACGTCGATGTCCGCCCCGGTCAGGTCCGCCTCCGTCAGTGCCGGATCCGAGAGGTCGGGCTCCTCGTCTTCCGCGGAGCCCTCGACTCCGGCCTCAGCGGCGCTCACGGACTCCTCGGAGGCGGCGTCGGCATCGACGGTGACGCCGGCGTCGTCGGGGCCGACCGGCGCGCTGGACGTGCCGGAGCCGTCGGCCCTCTCCTCGCCGTCGGTGCCCTGCGACGTGCCGCGCGCCGCCCTCTCGCCGCTGTGGTCCCCGAGCATCTCAGAGTAGGTGTGCCGCACCGGCACCAGCGGTTGGCCGGTGAGCAGCACCGCCATCGGATGCTCGTCTACATTGCGCGCCACCACCGGGATCATGCCCGTCTCGGTGGCCTTGTCCGCGGCGCCGACCAGCAGGTGAGGTCGGGTCTCCAGCTCTTGGCCCAGCATCGAGGCGGTCAGCGGGGAGAGCTCGTCGTCCTCCTCCGGCGGGTGCTCGGAGAGCGCGTCCACGTTGACCACGGGGACCAGCTCCATGGTCTCCTCGGCGTCGCCGGCGTCACCGTCTGCGGGGGGCCGCTCGGGGGTCCGGTACCCCTCGGCGGCGGCCTCGACGGCCGCCTGGGTCAGCGGCAGGCGTCGGTCAGGGGTCAGATCGGCCTCGCCGGCTTCGATGACCTCCAGGCAGATGACGGTCACATTGTCCGGAGCGCCGCCTTCGATCGTGAGGTCGACCAGCTCCTCCACGATCGACTCGAGCGACTGCGGGGACCGCAGCTTCTGCTCGATCAGCCGGTCCGAGACCACGGCGTTGAGACCGTCGGAGCACAGCAGCCAGCGCTCCCCGGCCTCCAGGGGGAAGGAGGTGATGTCCAGCTCGGGGGAAGCGTCGACATCCCCGAGCACCCGCATCAGGACGTTCTTGTGCGGATGGAACTCGGCCTCGTCCGGGTCCAGGCGGCCCTCATCCACGAGCCGCTGCACGAACGTGTGATCCTTGCTGACCTGCCGGAACCGACTCTTCTTGAGCCGGTAGGCCCGGGAATCGCCGATGTGGGCGAACTGCAGGCGGTCGCCGGTGATCAGCAGCGAGGTGATGGTGGTGCCCATCCCGGCCAGCTTCGGATTGGCCTGGACGAGCTTGTTCAGGAACGCGTTGGCGGTCTGGATCTCGTCCGGCAGCACCGTGTCCGGCTCGGCGAAGCCCCGGGTGTCCAGGTGGGCGAGGTCCAGCACGGTGGAGGCGCTGGCGACGTCCCCGCCGGCATGACCTCCCATGCCGTCGGCGACGACGGCGAAGTAGCGTCCGGCGTAGCCGGAGTCGTCGTTCTTGGAGCGGACGACTCCGGTGTCGGAGCGGGCTGCGAAGCGGAAGACCAGGGCCACGGGCTAGGTCCTCAGCTCCAGGACGGTCTTGCCGATGCGGATGCGTTCGCCGGGCTCCACCGTCGAGGCCCGGGTGAGCTGCTCCTCGCCCAGCCACGTGCCGTTGGTGGAGCCCAGGTCCTCCAGGAACCAGCGGGAGCCCTGGGGGAACAGCCGGGCGTGCTTGCCGGAGGCGTAGTCGTCCTCGAGCACCAGGGTGCACTCCTGGGCGCGGCCGAGCATGATGGGCGCCGAGCCCAGATCCAGCTCGGTGCCGGCGAGCGGGCCTTCGGTGACCACCAGCTTCCGGGGTCGGGGGCGTGGTGTCTGGCCGGTGTGTGGGGCCTGGGATCCGGACTGGGCCCCTGGGGCGGAGCCGCCGTCGTTGCGGCGTGCCGCCGACGCGTGGGCCCGGGTCCGGGACTTCTTGGAGACCATGAGGTCACGTCCCTGGGCGCCGATGATCGACAGGATCAGGATCCACAGCAGCAGGAGCAGGCCGAACTGGAGGACCGTGACGGCGAGCTCGCTCATCACACCTCCCTGGTCGTGAGACGGAAGCGCAGCCGAGCGTTGCCCAGGGAGATCAGCGCCCCGTCGAAGAGCTCGACCTGGTCGTGGGAGCCGGACAGCTGCTCGCCGTCCACGTAGGAGCCGTTGGTGGAGCCGAGGTCCCGGGCGATCCAGCGGCTGCCGTCTCGGTAGACCTCCAGATGGCGCCGGGAGACCCCGGTGTCCGGGATCGTGATGTCTGCGGAGGTGGAGCGGCCGATCACCGTGCTGTCCGCCCGTAGGTCATGCTGGCGACCCTCGTGGTCCAGCATCGCGACCGGGGCCTGGGCGGGCGGGGCCTGGGCGGGGACGGCGGGCTGCGCGACCGTGGGGGCGATGTCCCTGGCCTCCGGTGCGGCGGGAGCCTGGGGGGCGCTGGGAGCGCTGGGAGCCGCAGGCGCGGCCTGGCCGGCCGGGGCCTGGCTGGAGGGCGCCTGTCCGGCGTCCTTCTCCGTCTGTGACTCGATGCCCAGCTGGCCGCGCTTGAGGTCGGTGTTCTTCACGAAGGTCGCCTTCACCGGACCCAGCAGCGTGTACCCCTGGGAGTCGGCGTGTCGGATGATCTCTTCGCACAGCTCCTCCGCGAGGGCGACGCCGTACTTCCGGGCGGCCGCGAAGTCCTCCTCCGAGAGCCGGATCCGGTACACGTTGGGGACGAAGCTGCGCCCCTGGGACATGGTGAAGGACTCGCGGTCCATGTGCCGGCGTACGGCGGTGGCGATCTCCACTGGGCCGAGGCTCCCTCCGCGTCCAGAGAAGGCGCCGCGGACGGCTTTCTCGATGCCGCGCTCGAGATTGTCCAGCAGGCCCATCGGCACCTCCTTCTCCGTCGTCATGGCCGCCCCGGATGAAGGGCAGTCTCTCGAAGAGTCTACTGTCTCACCTGGCCTGGGACGCTTCAAACGCGCCTCGAGGGGCTACCGTGGGCATGTGAGCAGAGAGACGCGCAGTCGACGAGCCCCCACTCTGGAAGACGTGGCGGCCCGCGCGGGAGTCTCCCGGGCCACCGCCTCTCGGGTGGTCAACGAGGACCCTCGCGTGCGACCCCGTGCCCGCGAGGCCGTGGCCGCCGCCGTCGCGGAGCTCGGATACCGGCCGAACCGAGCGGCCCGCTCGCTGGTGACCCGAGAGGCCGATTCGATCGCCGTGGTGGTCCCCGAGGCGGAGGATCGGGTGTTCGGCGACCCCTTCTTCGCGGCGATGCTGGGAGGCATCACCCAGGCGCTGGCCGACTCTCCGGCCCAGGTGCTGCTGGCCATGGGGCGGCGGGGCCAGGGCGCGGAGAAGATCGAGAAGTACCTGCGCGGCGGATACACCGACGGCGCCATCGTGGTCTCGCACCACCGGGACGACCGGATCGGCGAGGTGCTGCGGGAGACGCAGCTGCCCGCCGTCTATGTGGGGCGCCCGGCGGGGGAGCCCCGCCTGCCCTTCGTGGATGTGGACAACCATGCCGGCGGGAGGCTGGCCGCCGAGCACCTGATCGCGCAAGGGCGCCGGAGGCTCGCCACCATCGCCGGTCCGCAGGACATGACCCCCGGAGCGGATCGCCTCGCAGGCTGGCGCAAGGGACTGGCCGAGGCTGGGATCTCGACGGACCCGCAGGACGGGCTGATGCACGAGCTGGTGGAGGTCGGTGACTTCACCGCGGCCTCCGGCGGGGAGGCGATGCAGCGTCTGCTGGCTCTCAGCCCGGAGCTCGACGGGGTCTTCGCCGCCTCCGACCTGATGGCCGTCTCGGCGGTCCATGCCCTCCAGGCGGCGGGTCGGCGCGTGCCGGAGGACGTCGCCGTCGTGGGCTTCGACGACTCCTCGGCGGCGGCCCTGTGCCGACCCCCTTTGACGACGGTGCTCAATCCGGTGGCCGCGCTGGCGACGACGGCGGTGGACATGCTGCTGCGCCTGATGGAGGGCGGCGAGGCCCAGTCGGTGCTGATCGACACGGAATTGGTGCGGCGCACCTCCGCCTGAGCGCGTGAGCGGAGAAAAGTCTCCCTTAAGTGCTTCAGTTTTGAAATAGATGCGTGGTCGGCTGTGTTGCACCCTCATGAGCCGGGACCACCGGCGCATCAAGAGACCGAGACGACACGTGAGACCGTCAGGCCACGTGCCACCGCCTGACCCCATCGACCAGAGGAGCACACCCATGGCAGCACCCACCCCCGGAACCTGGACCCTCGACGCCGCCCACTCCGAGATCGGCATGACCGTCCGCCACGCCGGCATCTCCAAGGTCCGCGCCGTCTTCTCCGACGCCGACGCGACCCTCACCGTGGCTGAGGACGGCACCTCCGCGGTGGAGGCCGCCGTCAAGGTCGCCTCCTTCGACTCCAAGAACGCCGACCGCGACGCCCACGTGCGCGGCGAGGACTTCCTGGACGCCGAGAGCCACCCCGAGCTGACCTTCGCGGCCCGTGACTTCCGCCCGGCCGGCGAAGAGTTCGAGGTCACCGGTGACCTCACCATCCGCGGCGAGACCCGCCCGGTGACGTTCGACGTCGAATTCGGCGGCCAGGCCGTCGACCCCTTCGGCGCCACCCGTGCCGGCTTCTCCGCCAGTGCCGTGATCTCCCGCAAGGACTTCGGGCTGACCTGGAACGCGACCCTCGAGGCCGGCGGCGTGCTGGTCGGTGACAAGGTCTCCATCGACCTGGAGGTCGCCTTCGTCCTCGACGCCGGCGAGTGATCCGCTGACCCGGCGCTGACCGACGCCCCCGTGCCGTCAGGTGCGGGGGCGTCGTCGTGCCGCGGTCCGGACGGAGCGCAGGAGTACAGTGGCCTGCGTGTCCCTGACGGTCCTGACCCCGCTGCTCGTCATCGCCGCCGCAGTGCTCGTCGGCACCGTCCTGCAGCGTGTCTCCGGCTCCGGCGTGGGGCTCGTGGTCGCCCCGGTGCTCTCCATCCTGCTCGGACCCGGCCTGGGCGTGCTGATCACCAACATGACCACCATCGTCTCCGGGTTCCTCATCATGCTCGCCGTGTGGCCGCGCATCGACTGGGCCCGCTACCGGGTGCTCGGCCCGGTCACCGTGATCGGGGCGATCCCCGGCGCCTGGCTGGTGGGACAGCTGTCTGCCGGATGGCTGTCCATCATCCTGGGCGCCATCGTGCTCTGTGCGCTGCTGTTCACCGTCACGCTGCCGCAGCTGCCGCGCTGGGAGGGGCGCACCACCGGCGTCGTCGGAGGGATCCTCGGTGGGTTCTTCAACACCACCTCCGGAGTGGCCGCGCCCGTGATGGTCATCTACTCGCGGCTCTCCCGCTGGGACCAGCAGGGCTTCGCCGCGACCATGCAGCCGCTGTTCATGACCATGGGCATCGCCTCGGTGGTCACCAAGCTGCTCTTCGGCTCCGTGGAGGAGGTCGGGCAGGGCCACCTGCACCTGGGACTGCTGTTCCCCGGCATCGTGATCACCGTGCTGCTGGGGATCCTGCTGGGCGGGCGGCTGGCAAGGATCGTCCCCCCGGCTCAGGCTCGCGCCGTGGCGATGGTGCTTGCCGGGCTCGGGGCGCTCGGGGCGCTGATCCGGGGGACCGTCCAGGTGGTGAGCGGCTGAGCGGAGGCGCCCACCACCTGCTCAGATGACCCCCTGAGCCAGCATCGCGTCGGCCACACGGAGGAACCCGGCGATGTTCGCCCCGGCCACATAGTCCCCCGCGACGCCGTACTCCTCCGCCGTGGAGGCGCACAGGGTGTGGATGTGCTCTATCGTCTCGGCCAGGCGCTCGTCGGTGTACTCGGCGGTCCATGAATCACGGCTGGCGTTCTGCTGCATCTCCAGCGCGGACACGGCCACCCCGCTGGCATTGGCGGCCTTTCCGGGAGCGAAGAGCACCCCGGCCTCCTGGAAGACGTCCACCGCCTCCGGCGTGCAGGGCATGTTGGCGCCCTCGGCGACCGCACGGATCCCCGCCTCGGCCAGGGCGCGCGCGGCGTCGCCGTCGATCTCGTTCTGCGTGGCGCACGGCAGCGCGATGTCCGCCGATTCCTCCGCCGCCAGCGACCAGACCGCGCCGTCGATGTGCCGCGCCCGGGGCCGAGCTTCCGCGTAGGCGGAGATGCGTTCCCGCCGGTGCTCCTTGACCTCCCGCAGCAGCTCCAGATCGATGCCGTCGGGGTCATGGACGCAGCCTGCCGAGTCGGAGGCGGCGATGACCGTGCCGCCGAGCTCCTGGACCTTCTCGATCGCGTGGATCGCCACGTTCCCCGACCCGGAGACGATGACCCGCCGCCCGTCGACGCTCTCCCCGCGGCTGCGGAGCATGTGCTCGGTGAAGTACACGGTGCCGTACCCGGTCGCCTCCGGACGCAGCAGCGACCCGCCCCACGTGGTGCCCTTGCCGGTGATGACACCGGCCTCATAGCGGTTGGTGATGCGCTTGTGCTGGCCGAACAGGAAGCCGATCTCCCGGCGGCCCACGCCGATGTCTCCGGCCGGGACGTCGACCGTGTCCCCGAGATGGCGGTACGCCTCCGTCATGAAGGACTGGCAGAACCGCATGATCTCTGTCTCGCTGCGTCCCTTGGGGTCGAAGTCGCTGCCCCCTTTGCCGCCGCCGATCGGCAGACCCGTCAGGCTGTTCTTGAACACCTGCTCGAAGCTCAGGAACTTCATGGTGCCCAGCAGCACGTCAGGATGGAACCGCAGCCCGCCCTTATAGGGGCCTAGGGCGGAGTTGAACTGGACCCGGAATCCGCGGTTGATGTGGACTGCGCCGTCGTCGGCGGTCCACGGCACGCGGAAGATGATCTGCCGCTCCGGCTCGCACATGCGCTCCAGCACGGAGCTGTCCATGTACTCGGGGTGCTTCTCCAGCACCAGATGCAGGGATTCGAAGACCTCCTCGACTGCCTGGTGGAACTCCCGTTCTCCGGGGTTCCTGGCGATGATCTGGTCATAGACCCGGGCGATGTGTGCGCTGTGCGGGCTCATCGTCCTCCTTCCTCCTGTGCCGTCGGGGCGGACTCTACCGGTGCAGCGCGCCGGTGAGCTCCACCAGCCGGTCCCAGAGCTCGTCGGGACGCAGGGACTCCGCCACCGTGTGGATCTCGACCCACCCGTGGTGGTGGCCGGAGCCCTCGCGGTCCTCATCCTCTCCAGTGATGACGGCCTGCACCAGGGCTCCCGGCATGAGATTCATCAGCAGCAGGGCGATCTCCCGGCGGGCCCCCGGAGGCAGGCGCAGCGGCGCCCGCACGACCGCGGGGCGGACCGCCGAGCGTGGACCCAGGGCGCGCAGCGAGACGTCGACCCCACCGACGACCATCTGGCGGAAGAACCACGCTCCGAGCCGCATCACCGCCGCCGCCCGCCGGGGCAGGCCTCCCCCGGCCACCGCCGGCCGTGGAGGCAGCAGCCAGAGGCTCACGCCGACGCCGACGACGACGGCCACCGCCCCATAGACCAGCTTCTCCGGGGCGGCCTGGGTCAGGCCCGTCCACAGCAGACCGACGACGAGGCCGCGCAGCAGCGCGGCCGACACCCAGCGCGCGATCATCCGCCGCCACCTCCTGAACCGATCAGCACCAGCAGGGAACCGGCGGCGAGCAGCGCCAGCAGGACCGCCCCGGAGCGGATCCAGTCCTCCAGACCGGAGTCGGCGCGCTGCCCGAGAGCGCGGGCGGCCGCGGCCGCACGGGACCAGCCCTGCCGCCACGCCTCCGCGGCGGAGTCGGCCGCGCGTCCCAGCGTCCGCAGCCCCCGATCGGTGGCGTCGGTGGCCTGAGCCACCGCAGATTCCGCCGGCACCACGAGGTCACCGGCGGGCACGGCCGGCGGTGAGATCCGACGCCCCACCAGGATCGCCACCACGCTCAGCACGGCGGCCACCGCCGGCGGCCACAGACCCTCGCCCACCGCGGCGGCATCGAACCCTGGGGTCGAGACTTCAGGAGAGCTTGCGGCCATCCACCACGGCACGGCGGCACCGCCCAACACGATGACGGCCCACGCCCCCAGCGGGCCCGCCCCCGGATTCCTGGCGTTCCGGGCCCCTGCTGCGGGCAGCACTCGGACCAGCCGCACCATCAGCAGCGCCGAGCCGAGGGCGAAGAACGGGAGCACCGACTCCAGGGCGGGCGCATCGGCGGCGACCGCGTCCTTGGTCGCATACTTGGCGGCCCACCCCGTGGTCAGCGGGGCGCCGACCAGAGACAGCCCGGCCAGCAGCGTCCCAGCGGCCACTGCTCCCCGGACCAGCCGAGAACCCCCGGCGCTGAGGAGCGGCACGGCCAGGAACAGGGCACCCTTGACCAGGCCATGGTGCACCGCGTACACGACCACGGCCGCCGTGACCTTCCCGGCGAGGGAGGGCTCGACCACCGCCACCGCCGCGACGGCCGTCACCAGGCCCATCTGCGAGACCGTGGAATAGGCGAGCACGACCTTCGGGTCCGTCTGCAGCACGCCCACGGCGACGGCGAACAGCCCACCGGCGGCGGCCACGACCATCAGGGCGGCCCCGGCCCCCGGCTGGGCCACCTCCGGGCTGAACCGCAGGAACCCCAGCAGCCCAGCGGTGACCAGCGCCCCGGACAGCACCGCTGAGGCGGCCGGGGGAGCGGCGGGATGGGCCAGCGGCAGCCACAGGTGCAGCGGCACCACACCGGCCTTGATCCCCAGACCGAAGCCCAGCAGCGCCAGGATCAGCCCCGTATGGTCAGAGCCCACGACGGCGGCGGGCGACTCGGCGAGGCGCAGGCCGCCGGCGGCCCCGACCATCAGCACAGCCGCCAGCAGAGCCGTCTCGCTGAGCACGGAGAGCACCAGGTACACGCGGGTGGCCCGGACCGCGGCCCTGTCCAGGTGATGGATCACCAGCCCCGCCGCGGCGAAGCTCATCACGGCGAAGGCCACATAGAACGTGACCAGGTCAGCCGCCAGGAACACGCCCAGCGTGCCGCCCAGGCACAGCAGCAGGAAGGCGCTGAGCACGGGCATCGGCAGCGAGCGGTCCCGCGGCCCGGGCGCCGGCCGCCAGGCGATCGTGGCCAGGGCGGCCGCGTGGAGCAGTGCGGTCAGCACCACCAGCGGCCTGCTCGTCTCGTCCAGGATCAGGCTGGTGCCCAGGAGAAGGCCAGGGACCTCCACCGCGGACTGCTCCGGGCCTCCACGGGCGGCGACCGGAAGGATCAGGGCTGGCAGGGCGGCGAACGGTGCGAGCCGCGCCGCCGTCGTCGTGACCCGGTCTCGGTGCGGCTCCGGCAGGGCCCGGCCCGCCAGCAGGAGACCGCCCAGCAGCAGCGGCAGCGCACAGCACAGCAGCAGGAGCATCAGCCGAACACCCCCTCGGCGATGAACTCCGCCACGCGCAGCGGCGCGAACGGCAGCGACGCCCCCAGGCCCACCAGGGCCGTGAATGCGGCAGTGGTCACCGCGGGGACCATGAGCATCCGCGGCTCCCGCACCGGTGAGCCCGGCTGTGCGGCGTCGACGGGCGCCCACAGACGGATCACCACCGGCAGGAAATAGGCGGCGTTCAGCAGCGAGGACAGCACCAGGACCCCTAGCACCCAGCTGTGCTCCGAGGCCAGAGCGCCCTGCCCCAGCTGCCATTTGGAGATGAACCCCGCCGTCGGCGGCAGGCCGATCATGCCGACGGCGCCGACGGTGAACGCCGCAGAGGTCAGCGGCATCCGCCGCCCCAGCCCTCGGGTGTCCTCCACCCGGTGCACTCCCAGGGTCTCGGCGAACAGCCCGGCGCAGAAGAACAGGGTGATCTTCATGATCCCCTGATGGACCAGGTGCACCACCCCGCCGGCGGTCGCCGTGATGTCCAGCATGCTGATGCCCAGCACCACGTAGCTGACCTGCGAGACCGTCGAGTACGCCAGGCGCCGCTTGAGGTCGGACTGGCGCAGCGCACGCAGCGAACCGTAGACCACGGTCACCGCGGCCACCACCAGCAGGGGAGTCAGCACCCCCAGCTGGTCGGCGACCTCGATCCCGTAGACGTCGTCGACCATCCGGACGATGCCGAACACCCCGGCCTTCACCACCGCCACCGCATGCAGCAGGGCGGAGACCGGAGCCGGCGCGATCATCGCCAGCGGCAGCCACCCGTGCAGCGGCACCAGCGCGGCCTTGACCCCGAGTCCCCCGATCAGCAGCACGAAGATCAGCGTGGCGACCTGCGGGGAGGCCTGCGCCAGCTCGGCGACGGACTCGGCCCCGCCCTCGGCGAAGTCGACCGGGCCCGCCAGCATGGTCAGCCAGACGACGCCGGTGAGCAGCACCAGCCCGCCGGTCAGCGTGTAGCGGAGGTAGATCCGGGCGGCATGCAGCGCCTTCGGCGTGCCCCGGTGCGCCACCAGGGGGTACGTGGCCACGGTGAGCAGCTCATAGAACACCAGGAACGTGATCAGGTTGCCGGAGAAGGAGATCCCCACCGTGGCGGTCACGCACAGGCTGAAGAAGCCGAAGAATCGGCTCCGGTGCGGGCTGCCCTCCAGGTAGCCGATCGCGTAGATGGTGGTCAGCAGCCACAGGATCGCTGAGAGCCCGGCGAAGAACAGGGCGAGCGGGTCGACCCGCAGCACCAGGTCGATGCCGGGCAGCAACGGCATCGAGACCTCCGGGCGGACGCCGTCGGCCACGACCGGGGGCACCAGGGCGGCCACCAGCGCGACCTTCACCGCTGCCGCCGTGATGTTGATCGCCGACCGCGTGCCCACGCGTCCTTCGGCCAGCGGGAAGATCGCCGCCGCCGCGACCAGCGAGATCAGGACCATCACCAGCGGCAGCCAGGAGATGATGCCCCCGAGGGTCTCGTGGAGGGACCCCTGCAGCGTCGCCTCGGCCGTCACCATGGCGCCCCCACCCCCAGCACGGCGTCGGTCCAGGCCCCGAGCAGCCCGGTGCCGACCGTCAGCAGGCTCAGCGCCAGAGGGACGCCCTGCGCAGTGTGCGGCACCGTGCCGAGCCCGCCCCGGGCAGGACCGACCGGCTGCTCGTCATCCTCGGCCTCCACCAGCAGAGGCCCCACCGCCTTCAGCAGGTAGGCGGCCGAGAGCAGCGTGCCCGCGACGAGCGCCAGCACGATCACCGGCTGGGCGACGGCGACCGCCGAGGTGGCCAGCTGCCACTTGCCCAGGAAGCCCAGCGAGATCGGCAGTCCGATGAGGCTCAGCGCCGCCAGCCCCATGGTGAGCACCAGCACCGGATGGTCCCGTCCGGCGCCCCGGAGCGCGGAGATCTCATCGGTGCCGTGGATCTCCTTCAGCGTGCCCACGGCCAGGAACAGCGACGCCTTGGCGAGGGCATGGCTCAGCGCCAGGGCGACGGCGCCGCCGACCGCTCCGGCGGCCACGTCGCCGGCCTCAGGGTCGGTGATGATCGGCAGCAGCAGCATCCAGTAGCCCACCTGCGCCACCGTGGAGCAGGCGACCAGAGGTTTGAGGTGCGTCTGTCGCAGGGCCGCCGCGCCGCCGACCAGAAGCGCGGCCGCACCCAGCACGGCCAGGCCCCAGGACAGGACCCGCAGCGCGGCCTCGCCGTCGGCGGCGACCTCCGGAGCGATCCACAGCCAGCAGCGCAGCAGCACGAACAGGGCCGCCTTGATCACCAACCCGGACAGCAGCGGCGAGACCGCCCCCGGCGCGCCGGCATGGGCGGGGACCAGCCAGCGGTGCAGCGGCACCAGCGCCGTCTTCAGCGCCAGCCCCACGCTGATCAGCACCATCGCCAGCACCACAGGGGCGCCGTCGACGTCGGCGGCCGCCTCGGCCACACGCAGCACGTCCAGATGGCCGGTGGCGGCCAGCAGCAGTCCCACGCCCAGCAGGAACAGCAGGGAACCGGCGACGGCGATGAACAGGTACCGCAGGGACGCGGCCAGGGCGTCCGAACCGCCCAGGGCCACCAGGCCGATCGCCGTGAGCCCCACCAGCTCCAGCCCCACATAGGAGTTGAACAGATCTCCGGACACGAAGACTGCGTTCAGCCCGGACCAGCAGCCCAGCCACAGCGGCCAGAAGGCGGGGTGCCCGGCGCGTGCGTCGTCGCCCGTCACGCCGGTGGCCCACGGCAGCACGGCCGCATACAGCGTGGTCAGCGCCCCGACCGCGGCGGCCGCTGCCAGGAACAGGGCGCTCAGGCCGTCCGCCCGCAGCATGATGCCCAGCGGAGGGCCGTGCCCCGAGAGCGCCAGCTCCTGCACCTGGCCTGCGGCGACGGCCGCGACCACCGCTGCCGTGGCCAGCACCGTGCCCGCGGCCGAGGTCAGCCCGACCCAGCGGCGCACCGCATGAGGAAGAGCCAGGGACAGGGTGGCGGCGAGCAGCGGGAGCAGGACCACCGCGCCCAGGGCGAGCTCGGGCAGCGTCATGGGAGCTCGTCCTCCTCCGCGCCGCCGTCGGGCCCTTCCAGCCGACGGATCAGCACCGCCCCGAGGCCGGTGAACGCGACGGTGATCACCAACCCGGTGATGACCAGGGCGGAGAGCAGCGGATCCACCTCGGCGCCACGGGACGCCACCGCCATGATCAGCAGCAGCGAGCCGACGCCCATCACGTTGAGGGAGACGAGCCGGGCGACCAGATCCTGGACCGTCACCAGACGCACCAGCCCGGCGACTGCGACGGCGATCCCGATCAGCCCGTACCACTGGTCGGCGGCGAGAGGCATCATGCCACCACCTCCCGCCGGGCGCGGACACCCAGGTAGAGCAGATGCAACGCCGCGGCGATGCCCACGGTCAGGGCGATCTCGACGGTGAGGATCACCGGAAATCCCCAGGAGGGCTCCCAGTCGAGCCACCCGCGGCCGGTCATCGGCCCCAGTGCGGCGGCGGCCAGGAACACCAGCACCCCCGCCGCGAGCCCCCACGGCATCGCCCGCCGCAGATCAGGCAGCGATCGCGCTCCGGAGGCGTCGGCGAGCATCATCAGGCCTGCGAGCACCGCACCCGCCTGGAACGCCCCGCCGGACTCGAAGCTCCCGGCGAACAGCAGCCACAGGCCCACCACCACCAGGGCCGGGGCGCTGACCCGGGTCCACCAGCTCATCGTGGTCCCCGGGGAGGCGGTGCGGCCGCCGAGCTCCGTGCCGGTCACGGCCAGCACGGCCACCCCGGCCAGCATCAGCACCGCGGATTCGAGCAGCGTGTCATAGGACCGGAACGTCAGCAGCACGGCGGTGACCTCATGCTCGACACCGGTGGGCCCCATGGCCGCCGGCAGCGTCTCCTCCCAGGCCGGCAGCAGACGCTCCACCTCGAGCCACACCTTCATGAAGACACCCGTGACCACGGCCCAGGCGAGGACCGGGGCGCCGGCCCGGGCGAGACGGGGCAGCCACCGGCCGGCTGCGCCGTCGTCGCGCGGGGGTTCCTCGGGGCCTTGAGGCGCCGGGCCGCCGCGGGCCAGCAGCACGAGGATCGCGCTGAGCAGCCCCGTGCCCAGGGCGGTCTCTGCCAGGGCGACGTCCACGCTGCCCAGCCGCAGCCACACCAGCGCCATGATCACCGCCATGACCAGGAAACCCATGACCATGGTCATCCGTCGGCGGGGCAGCAGGGCCGCCCCCGCGGTGACGACGACGGCGAGGCCCAGCGCGAGGTCGACCACCGTCATGACGCCCCCTCCCGCTGCTCCCGCTCCAGGCGGGCCAGCACGTGGGCGCTGGCCGACGCCGCCCCGAGGGCGAGGATCCACGTGGCGAGCAGCACCACGCCCGCCGTCCAGCTGCCCAGCAGCACGCCCACGCCCAGCAGGACCAGCCCCAGGCCGAGGGTGTCCGCCTTGGCCAGTGCGTGCAAGCGGCTCCGCACGTCGGGAAAGCGGATCAGCCCCACCGTGCCGGCGGTGAAGAAGAACGCGCCGGTGATCAGCAGCAGTGCGGCGCCGATCTCACGCAGCAGCTCAAGGGACACCATCGGCGGACCCCCGTCGTGCCTGCGGAGAGCTGCGGCGCAGCCCCACGGTGCGCACCGCGGCCGTCAACGCCGCCAGAGCGGTGAGGATCAGCCCGACGTCGAGCATCCTCAGATCGGGGGGAGAGACGGACAGCGCCAGCACGGCGGTCAGGGCGGCACCGGTGGTGCCGCTGAGCAGCACGATGAGCAGCCAGCTGTCCCGACCCCGCTGACGCGTGCCCACCAAGGCCGCGACGACCAGATTGACGAGTAGGACCAGGAAGACGGCGATCAGGATGAGATCGAGCATCGGACTCCTCGGCGGGGTGCGCTCCTGCAGGTCAGACTCTCCGTGCCCACAGTACTCAACACGGCCCTGGAATGATCGGACCATGGATTCCCGCATCATCGTCCGTCCCCCGCTGCCGGAAGAGGCCTCCGCCGTCGCCGCCGTGCAGAACACCAGCTGGCGCGAGACCTACTCCGGGCTGCTCAGCGAACAGTTCTACGACGACGCGGCCCTGGCCAGCCGCGTCCGGATGTGGGAGCAGGTGCTGGCTGATGGGCGGCAGAGCGCCCGCGTCGCAGAGGCCGAGGGGGAGCTGATCGGTGTGGCGCTCGCGGGTCCCTCGGTCGAGTCGGACCCGGTCCGGGCGGAGCAGCTGTTCGTGCTCTACGTGCGGCAGGACTGGCACGGAAGCGGGGCCGGGTCCGCACTGCTGGAGGCGGTGCTCGCCGACCGCCCCGCTCAGCTGTGGGTGGCCGCCGAGAATCCGCGGGCGCGCCGGTTCTACGAGCGTCAGGGTTTCCGCGCGGACGGTGCGGAGGTCGTCGACGACGACGCCGAGGGCCTCCGTGAGATCCGGATGGTCCGCTGACCGCCTGAGCCCTTCAGCGCGCGCATCCGCCGCCCGGCGTTCATCCCGGATTCACGGATTCGAGGGATTCACGACTCCTGTGTGGTTAGGATGAACCAGGTTTGCGCATCGAGGTCGAGGGAACCTGCCCGGTGCGCGGCCCTGTTCGCACCGAGGCAGAAAGGGATCACCGATGACCGCATCAGGCGGATCAGGATCCACGTCTGTCGGATCCGTGAGGGGCGCCACATCCTCCTCCGAAGATGACAGACCGGCGGATCAGGCGCGCCCCGCTCCGACGGAGGCTGAGCTGGAGGCCAACAGGAAGCGGGCCCGGCGTCGGGCGAAGTCCCGGAACTGGTCCCTGTTCCTGCTCTTCGCAGGCCCCAACATTCTGCTGATCCTGGCGTTCATCTACTATCCGCTGCTGTCCAACATGTACTACTCCACGTTGGACTGGCGGCTCGGTTCGCCCCGAGCCACCCCGGTGGGCCTGCAGAACTACGTCAACTTCTTCACCTCATCCTCCGGCATCGAGGTCTGGCGGGTCACCGGGATCTTCACCGCCGGCGCCGTGCTGGGGTCCATGATTCTGGGCCTGCTCATCGCGCTGGTCATCAACAAGAAGATCCCCGGGCGCACCGCCGCCCGCACCGCGGTGTTCTCTCCCTACGTGCTCTCCGGCGTCGGCGTGGCCCTGGTGTGGAACTTCATCTTCGACCCCAACCGCGGCGGGCTCGCCCACATCCTCGGAGCCTTCGGCATCAGCTCACCCCAGTGGTACCTGGACGAGGACTGGGCGCTGTTCATGGTGATCATCGTCTACGTGTGGAAGAACCTCGGCTACTGCGCCGTGGTGTTCCTGGCCGGCCTGCAGTCCATCCCCAAGGACCTGCTCGAGGCCGCCATCATCGACCGGGCCGGCGCCACCCGACGCTTCTTCTCCGTGATCCTTCCGCTGCTCACACCCACGGTGTTCTTCCTGTTCGTCACCAACATCATCTTCTCCATGACGAACGCCTTCGACATCCTGCGCACCATGACTCCCACCGGGCACGGCACCAACACGATCATCTTCGAGATCTACCTGCAGTCCTTCGGCGCCTACCAGCGCGCCGGGTACTCGGCCGCGATCGCCGTGGTGCTGTTCTTCACCCTGTTCCTGATCACCGCCGTGCAGCTGCGCTACGTCGAGAGGAAGGTCCACTATGCGTGACATCGCCCCGACGCAGCGCCTCACCAAGGAGCAGCGCCGCCAGCGCCGCCGCGGCACCTGGGCCGACGCCTTCCGCCGCGAGAACCTCCTGGACACCATCCTCACCGGCTACCTGCCGATCCTGGTGGCCCTTCTGATCATCGTGCTGCCGCTGGCGTGGATGATCCTCTCCAGCTTCAAGCCCCCCAGCGAGATCGTCACCCTGAACCCGACGTTGCTGCCCCAGGACCCGACCCTGAGCAACTACAGCGACGTCGCCCGTCGGGTGCCGCTGCTGACGGTGCTGGGCAACAGCATCTACGTGACCGTGATCGGCTCCACCATCAAGGTGGTCCTGGCGATCACCACCGCCTATGCGCTGGTGTTCATCCGAGTCCCGGGGGCGAACCTGATCTTCCTGGGCATCCTGGTGGCCCTGATGGTGCCGCCTGAGGTCTCGATGCTGCCCAACTTTCTGACCATCTCCGCCCTCGGCGGCCGGGACACCCTGTGGGGGATCATCCTGCCCGGCCTGGGCACCGCCTTCGGCACCTTCCTGCTGCGCCAGCACTTCAAGGCGCTGCCCAAGGAGCTGTTCGAGGCGGCGGAGCTCGACGGCGCCGGCCACTTCCGCAAGCTGTTCCAGATCGCAGTGCCGGTCTCTCTGCCGGCCATCGCCACGGTGGCTCTGGTGACCGTGGTCAATGAGTGGAACAGCTTCCTGTGGCCGCTGATCATCATCGACTCCCCGGAGAAGATGACCCTGCCGGTGGGGCTGAACCTGCTGCAGTCCATCGAGACCCAGACCGGCAGCTACGGCATCCTGATGGCCGGCGCGGTGCTGGTCATCGTGCCGATGCTGATCGTCTTCGCCGCCCTGCAGCGCTACATCGTCGCGGGCCTCACCCAGGGGGCCGTGAAATGACCCGGTCTCCCACACCAGACCCGCATCCGAAGAACGCACCACTGCACACCGCACCAACGCACCACTGCACACCGCACCACCGATGAGGAGCACATCATGAGGATCACCAGTTCCCGAGCTGTCCGCGGCACCGCCGTCCTCGGCGTGGCCGCCCTGGCCCTGACCGCCTGCGGTCCCGACACCACCGGTGGAGACGGCGAGGCCGAGGTCGAGGGCGTCGACTGGTCGGAGGTCGAACCGGCCGAGGAGATCACCTTCTGGACCAACCACCCCGGCGGCTCCGCGGACGTGGAGGAGGAGCTGATCGCCGGGTTCACCGAGGAGACCGGCATCGAGGTCAACGTCGTCACCTCGGGCGCCAACTATGAGGAGACCTCACAGCGGTTCCAGACCGCCCAGGGCACCGGTGACGTCGGCGACGTCGTCGTGCTCTCCGACGCCACCTGGTTCCCGAACCACCTGAACGACGCCCTCGTGCCGGTGGACGAGCTGCTCGAGGCCGCCGAGGTGGACACCGACGGCTACGTGGACGCCCTCTATGAGGACTACCTCTACGAAGGCAGCCACTACGGGGTCCCCTACGCCCGCTCCACCCCGCTGTTCTACTACAACGCGGACCACTACGAGGAGGCGGGCCTCTCCGAGGACGACGTCCCCGAGACCTGGGAGGACGTCGCCGAGGTGTCCGAGCAGCTTATGGACGCCGAGGTGGCATCCTCGGCCTTCGCCTTCCCGCCGCAGGACCAGTACCCGGCCTGGACCATGGCCAACCTGGTGTGGGGCTACGGCGGCGGCTGGTCCGAGGAGTGGGACTTCTCCTCGGTGTCCTCGCCGGAGACCGTCGAGGCGATCGAGTTCGCCCAGGCGGCGGCCGAGGACTGGGCCTCGGTGGCCTCCGGCGACCAGGCCGACGACTTCGCCTCCGGTGCGGCCAGCCAGGTGGTGGCCTCCACCGGTTCCCTGAACGGCATCCTGGACACCGCTGACTTCGAGGTGGGAACCGCCTTCCTGCCCGGCGGGCCTGCCGGCGACGGCGAGACCCCCACCGGTGGCGCAGGCCTGATGATCGCCTCCGACTCCGAGCCGGAGCGTCAGCTGGCCGCCGCGATGTTCGTGGGCCACATGACCAACCCGGAGTCCACCGCCTCCTTCTCTGAGGCGACCGGATACGTGCCGGTGCAGAAGGACGCCGACATGTCCGCCGTCTACGAGGAGAGCCCGCAGTTCGAGACCGCTGTGGAGCAGCTGGAGCGCGCCCGCGTGCAGGACTACGCCCGCGTGTTCCTGCCCGGCGGCGACCTGGCCTTGGCGCAGACCCTGCAGCGCATCCTCACCCAGGACGTCGACGTCGCCGATGAGCTGGAGTCCCTGGAGGAGGAGTTCCAGGAGCTCTACGACCGCGACCTGGCGGCGGAGCTGGAGGACTGATCCTCCACGGTCAGGTTGGCTAGGGTGGGACCGGACGTTCGTTCGGGCACAGGAGGTTCCCACCATGGCTGAGAAGACACCCCACCAGAACACCACCTTCACGACGGAGGGCGGCACCGCGCACGGCTACCTGGCGCTGCCGCCCTCCGGCACGGGTCCGGCGGTCATCGTGATCCAGGAGTGGTGGGGTCTGACCGACCACATCAAGGACGTCACCGACCGGCTCGCCGCCGATGGCTTCGTCGCACTGGCCCCCGACCTCTACGGCGGGTGGATCACCCACGACGGCGACGAGGCCGGTGAGATGATGTCGAAGCTGCCCGCCGAGGAGGGTGCGAAGCAGCTGGCCGGAGCCACGGACTTCCTGTTGGAGCATGAGGCGGTGACCTCCAAGACGGTCGGCGCCATCGGCTTCTGCATGGGAGGCGGCTTCGTGCTGGCCCTGGCCGCCCAGCAGGGGGCCAAGATCTCCGCGGCCGTGCCGTTCTACGGCGTCGGTCAGGCCGTCCCGGACACCTACACCGGCGTCAAGGCGGCGGTGCAGGGGCACTACGCGGAGCAGGACGCCATGTACCCGGTGGAGGAGGCGAAGGCCCAGGAGGAGCAGATCCGCTCCGAGTCCGGTGCGGAGGTGGAGTTCCACTACTACGACGCCGGCCACGCCTTCCACAATGACGAGAACCTGATCGGCACCTATGACGCCGAGAAGGCCAAGCTGGCCTGGGGCCGCGCCGTCGACTTCCTGAAGGCCAGGGTGGTCTGACCATGGACACCGAGTACCGTTGGTCCACCATCACCCGCGACGACGTCGAGGCATGGGCCGGCCTGGTCAACCATCTGGGCGACGTCGACGGGACTGAGGAGTACTACGCGGCCGAGGACCTGGCCGAGGAGCTGGACTCCTCCCAACTGGATCCGGCGCGTGACACGTTCGCCGTCTGGGCGGATGATCAGCTGGTGGCCTTCGGCAAGGTCACGGTGAAGAGCACCCCCGACCGGGACGGCCTGGTGGGCGCGCAGCTCGACGGCGGCGTGCACGCGGATCACCGTCGTCGGGGCCTCGGCAGGGAGCTCATGGCGCGGCTGGAGGCCAGAGCTGCGGAGAAAGGCGGTGAGCAGCACGACGGCGCGGAAGGCTACTTCGGGATCGCCGGGGCCCGAGCCGGCTCCGCCACCCAGGCGTTCCATGAGTCCCGCGGCTATCAGGTGGCCCGGTGGTTCAACCTCATGGCGCGACCCCTCACTCCCGGGGAGACTGCCGCCGACGTCCTGGACGGGCGCGCCGCCCCTCCAGGGGTGAGGTTCCGCCGTCCCGGGCCGGACGATGAGGCCGCGGTCCGCGAAGCCCACGCCGCCGCCTTCGCCGACCACTGGGGCTCCGCACCCCCCGATCCCGCGAGGTGGCACGAGAGCTGGACCGCCCGCAGCACCCGGCACGCGGTCTCCCGCCTCGCCGTCGACGACGACGGCGCGGTGCTGGCCTATTCGCTGGCCAGCCAGTGGGAGGAGCGCGCGGCCTACCTCGACCTGGTCGGCACCGTCCCCTCTGCGCGTGGAACCGGGCTCGGCAGTGCGGTGCTGGCCGAGAGCATCGCCGCAGCGGCCGCCACCGGGGACTACGACCTCATCGAGCTCGACGTCGACTCCGACTCCCTGACGGGAGCCACCCGGATCTACGAGCGCCTGGGCTTCACGCTGAAGTTCGCCACCTCGGCCATGCGCCGACCGGTGACCTTCGGAGGGACCGCGTGACGCTGCGCCTGGCCGCGATCCCGGGTGCCACCCCGGACAAGTGGCTGCAGCGCTGGCATCAGCGATTCCCGCAGATCCGCATCGCCGTGGACTACTACGACGACGGCGCCCCCGACGGCTCCGACCAGCTGCACCGGGTGGCCGCCGGGCTGGCCGACCTCGGCTACCTGCGCCTGCCGGCCGGGGAGGTGCTCACCGACGAGCGCTTCCACCGGGTACGCCTCTACGAGGAGCTGCCCGTGGTCTGCGCCGCCGCCGAGCACTGGGTCGCCGCCGCCGAGGACACGGTGAGCTGGGAGGACATCGCGGAGGAGGCCTTCCTGGATCCGACCCAGATGGCTCCGGCCCACGTGGACCCGAGTGCGGCGGTCCATGAGCCGAAGGCCGGGGGCGAGTTGGCCGCCGCCGAGCGGATGGCGCTGGAGGTGGCGGCCTCCGGGGTCGGCCTGCTGCTGCTGCCGAACTCGGTGGCCCGCGCACTGTCCCGCAAGGACGTGGTGATCCGCGCTGTGGAGGGTCTGCCCGGCTATGAGGTGGGGCTGTGCTGGTTGAAGGACCGCGATGACGAGGTCATCCAGGAGTTCATCGGCGTCGCACGGGGGAGGAAGGCCGGTTCCGGGCGTTCGGAGCTCGAGGGTTCGACGTCGGGACGGTCGTCAGGGCGACCGTCGGGGGGACGGCGGCAGACCGGCGGCTCGGACGGCCGGACCGGCGGCCGGGGCTCCCAGGTCAGGCCGGGAGCCGGTCGCGCAGGGCGCGGGCGGCCGCCGCGACGTCGTCGGCCTCGGTGACCGCACGGACCACCACCACGCGATAGGCGCCGGTCTCGACGACCTCGTGGATGGTCTCGGCATCGATGCCGCCGATGGCGAAGAACGGCTTCGGCGTCTCCAGCTGCGCCGCGTAGGCGGGCAGGTCCAGCCCGACGGCGGCGCGGCCGGGCTTGGTGGGGGTCTCCCAGATGGGTCCGGTGCACCAGTAGTCGATGCCGGGGTCGTTGGCGGCCTCCCACACCTGGTCTTCGGTGCGGCAGGAGCGGCCGATGATGACGTCGTCGCCGAGGATCAGCCGCGCCTCCTCCGTGGAGAGGTCCTCCTGGCCGACGTGGAAGACGTCGACGCCGGTGATCCGCGCGACGTCGGCGCGGTCGTTGGCCGCGGAGAGGCCCGCGTACTCGTCGGCGACCTGCCGCAGCAGCGTCAGCGCGGCGATCTCGGTCTGCACGGTGACGTGCTTGTCCCGGACCTGGATGATGTCCACCCCGCCGGAGTAGGCCTCCACGAAGAAGTCGCGCAGCGCGTCGAAGTCCAGCTCGTCCACCGGGCCGGCCTCCGGGTCGGTGATGAACCGCTGCAGGTCCGTGCAGACGTAGAGCCGCGAGGCCGTGAGCCGCTGGCGGCGCAGCTGGCCGACGTAGTGCTGCTCGTGGGCGGAGGGCTCGTGGTCATGCGCCGGTGAGTTCATGGTCCCAGCGTACCGAGTCGGGTCCGCGGGTGCTCAGTCCTCCGGCTCAGTCTGTCGGGTCAGCTGGACCGCATGACCCAGCCGCAGCCGGCCAGCGGGGAGCCCCCGGCGGCCTGCTCCTGCTGGTGCTCGCTGGGGGTGTAGCTGATGAACACCATGTCGTCGCTGACGTCCATCAGGGGGTCCTCGCCGAAGAAGAAGCCGCCCAGCCAGAGGTTCGCACCGGGACCGCCGTCGAGGACCTCGCCGTCCGGGTCCGGGGTCAGGGTCACCACCTGATCCCCGCCGGGGAACCACTCGGGGGAGTCGGTGCCGGGGCAGACGCCTCCCCAGGCGCGCACCGGTGCGGTCTGCACCAGCAGCGGCTCGCCGTCGGACTCCTCGACCTCGACGGTGCGGGTCAGGTGCTGGTGGTCATGCCCGTCAGGGGCGAAGGGGCCGTCGCACTCCCAGTCGGAGTGGTAGTTGACCACATTGCTGACCTCCAGGTGGAGGGCGCCGTCCTCGATGCGGACGTCGGCGACGTCGTTGCCGCACTCCTGCGCGGCGTCCACCGGGAAGGGGTGCTGCTCGGCGACCGGGTCGTCGTCGCCGGGGTCCTCGGTGCCGAACCAGACGTACCAGAGCGTCTCGGAGTCCTCCCCGAAGGTGGCGGTCAGCGGGATGACGGCATCGGTGACGCCGTCACCGGTGAGGTCCCCCTCGATCGGTTCCCCCATGGCGTAGACGGCGTCGCGCTCGTCGGCACGGACGGACGGATCCATCTCCTCGCCGAGGTCGGGCCGGTGCCGGTAGGCCACGTAGACGTCCTCGGCCTCGCCCTCGGTCAGGTGGATCTCCAGCGGGGCATTGATCCCGCGCGGGGCGAACTGCCAGGTGGCCTCTGCGGCGTGCTCGCCGATGGACGGCGGCTCGTACTCGGGCTCGGGCTCTGGCTCAGGTTCCGGCTCTGGCTCCGGTTCGGGGTCTGCCGCGGGAGCTGCGGCCGTGGTCTCCGGCTCCGGGGTGGATCCCTCGCCGTCGTCGGCGCCGCAGCCGGCGGCGAGCAGCCCCACCGCCGCCAGGACGGCGACGGCCCGCGCTGAGTGTGGGGTGGCTGAGTCTCTGGCGGCTGAGTCTCTGGTGATCATGGCGGCGTCCCCTCCGCTCGGCGAATCCGTGTCGTTCAGAGTAGCCGATCGGACCGTATCGGAACTGGAAGCGCTTGCAGGAATCCGGAGAGATCCGTAGTGTGCTGTGGGTCACATCACCCGACATCCCTCGGAAGGAAGTCTTCCCGTGCCCTCTCCACGTTCCCGTCCTCTGCTTGCCGGGACGCTCAGCGCCGCCCTGCTGCTGACCGCCTGCGCGCCCGTCGTCCCGCCCTCTTCCGGCGCCACCGTGGATTCCGCGACGACGGCCTCGGCGACGACGTCATCGGCCGACGCAGACGGTCAGCGTGCCCTCTGGATCGATGCTGAGACCATCGCCCTCGACGTCTCGGGTGAGGCCGAGGAGGTCGTGCTGCAGGCCGCTGGGGAGGAGTACGTCTTAGAGGATGCCGGCGCGATGACCGAAGAGCAGGCGGATGCCCACCGTCGCTATGCGGACTACGCGACCTTCACCGTGCCGCGGCAGCTGGACGTGGCGGAGGCCCTGCGCGGGGAGCTCGCCGTCGTGGCCCGCGACGGCTCCGGTGGCGTCCTGGAGGCCACGGGCGTGCAGATCGCAGGGGTGCTCGATGACGTCTACGCCGACGCCGCTGACGAGGACCTGGGCCTGACCTGGAAGAACAAGAAGCCGGAGCTGGCTGTGTGGGCCCCGACGGCGCGCAGCGTGGAGCTGGAGCTGCACACCACGCCCGACGCCGAGCCGACGGTCCACCGCATGAAGCAGGACAAGAGGACCGGCGTCTGGTCGGTCAAGGGCAAGAAGGACTGGGAAGGGCAGTTCTACCGCTACCGGGTGGAGGTCTGGCATCCCGAGACCGGTCAGGTGGAGACCCACTCGGTCACCGACCCGTACTCGGTCTCGTTGGCCGCCGACTCCACGCACAGCCAGATCGTCGACCTCGAGGACCCCGCCCTCATGCCCGAGGGGTGGGAGGGCCTGGACAAGCCCGCGGCGGTGGACCCCGCGGCCGCGCAGATCTGGGAGGTCCACGTCCGAGACTTCTCGGTGGCGGACGAGACCATGCCCGAGGACCTGCGCGGCACCTACAGCGCCTTCACTGAAAGCGGTTCCACTTCCGTGGGACACCTGGAGGACCTGGCCGAGGCCGGACTGACCCACGTCCACCTGCTGCCCACCTATGACATCGCGACGATCCCCGAGGTCGACCAGGCTCAGCCGGACTGCGACCTCACCGAGTTCGCCCCCGACTCTCCGGAGCAGCAGGCCTGCATCGGCGAGGTCCGCGGCGACGACGCCTTCAACTGGGGCTACGACCCGCTGCACTTCAACGTCCCGGAGGGCTCCTACGCCACGGACGCCGACGGCGCCCAGCGCATCCTGGAGTACCGGGAGATGGTGATGGCGCTCAACGACATGGGCCTGCGGGTGGTCAACGACGTCGTCTACAACCACACCTCCGGCTCCGGGCTGTCCGACACTTCCGTGTTCGACCGGATCGTGCCCGGCTACTACCACCGGCTCGACGCCGAGGGGAATGTGGAGCGCTCCACCTGCTGTGAGAACACCGCCCCGGAGCACACCATGTTCGACAAGTTCATCGTGGAGTCGGCCCAGCTGTGGGCCGAGACCTACCGGATCGACGGGATGCGTTTCGACCTGATGGGCCACCACCCGAAGGACAACATCCTGGCCGTGCAGGAGGCTGTGGAGGAGATCGACCCGGACTTCCTGCTCTACGGCGAAGGCTGGGACTTCGGGGAGGTGGCAGGCAACGCCATGTTCGAGCAGGCCAGCCAGCTGACCATGGGCGGTACTGGTGTGGCCACCTTCAATGACCGCCTGCGCGACGCCGCCCACGGCGGCGGGCCGTTCGACGAGGACCCCCGCATGCAGGGCTTCGGCACCGGCCTGTGGACCCAGGACAACGGCTCCGGACTCACCGGCGACGAGGGCCAGCAGCTCGACCAGCTGCTGCACGCCGCGGACCTGGTGCGCATCGGGCTGGTCGGCAACCTCGCCGACTACACGCTGACCACCGCCGGGGGCGAGACCGTCCCCGGCTCGGAGCTGGACTACAACGGAGCCCCGGCCGGCTACACCGAACAGCCCGGCGAGGCGGTCACCTACGTGGACGCCCACGACAACGAGATCCTCTTCGACCTGCTGGCCTACAAGCTGGACCACGACGTCGCCGGGCTCGACCGGGCCCGCATGCAGTCGGTGAACCTCTCCCTGGCCACGCTGAGCCAGGGGATAGGATTCGTCACCGCAGGCTCCGAGCTGATGCGGTCCAAGTCCCTGGACCGGGACTCCTATGACTCGGGTGACTGGTTCAACGCCATCCGCTGGCAGTGCGGGGCCGCCGAGGAGTTCGGGGACTCCACCAACGGGTTCGGCGTCGGACTGCCCCCGGCCTGGACCAGCGAGGCCAAGTGGCCGTGGGCGGAGGAGACGCTGAACGCCGTCGAGGCGCCCACCTGTGAAGAGATCGAGTTCAGCCGTGACCGGCACCTGGAGCAGCTGCGCATCGCCTCCTCCACCGGGGCGTTCAGCCTGGGCACCTTCGAGGACGTCGCCGAGCGGGTCGAGTTCCCGCTCGACGGCGCAGGCGAGCCTGGCGTGATCACCATGACCATCGACATGTCCGGACTGGACGACGCCTTCGAGCAGGTTACGGTCATCATCAACCCCACCCCGGAGCCGGTGGAGCAGACCGTGCCCGAACGGGCAGGCGCTGCGATGGACCTGCACCCCGTGCTGCAGGACTCGGTGGACGAAGCCTTCGCCGAGGCCGGTTTCGACGCCGAGGCCGGCACCTTCACCGCCCCGGCGCGCGCCACCACGGTGTTCGTGGAGTGAGGGTACGTGGCGTGAGGGTACGTGGCGAGTGACCAGGAAGGGGGGTATGACCCCGGTCAGCTGACCTCGTCGAGGTCCTCCAGGGCGACGAAGCCGCAGTGGAGGTCCTCGGCGAGGTAGGGGTTGGGGAAGGTCACCAGGGCGTACGCCTCGTCCGCGCCATGGCGCTGGACCTGGAAGGCGCCGTCGTCGTCGAGGGAGCCCTGGATGCCGATGCTGGTGGGGATCTCTTCGAGCGTGGCGGCGACATCGGCCTCCGGAGAGGGGGCGGTGAGCACCTGCTGAGAGCCCTTCCGGTGGATCTCGTGCTCGGTGAACGGGCAGACCCCGCCCCATGCCGAGAGGGGCTCCACCTGCACCGGCACCGGTTCGCCGTCGAACTCCTCGATGGTCAGGGTTCGGCTGGCCTCGGCGCTCCCGGGTTCGGCGCAGGCGTCCTCCGGCAGCCGCAGGGAGGACGTCACGGTCAGCGCTCCGTCCTGGGCCTGCACGTCATCCACCCAGTCGCCGCAGCGGGCGCCCCGGCCCACCGGATGCAGGACCTGCACCGCCGGCTCGTCCTCGGCCTCGGTCATCTCCTGGCCCAGCCAGACGAACCAGTGCACCTGGTAGCCGTTGCCGTCGACGCGGAGGATGTCCAGGACGACGTCAGGGATGCCGTCCCCGTCGATGTCGCCCACCACGGGCTCGTCACCGAGCTCGTACGTGACGTCGGAACGTCCCAGGGCGTCGCCGTGGCGCTCGCCGTCGTGCAGCGGGACCAGTTCGGGTTCGGGGCCGACGCCCGGCAGCTCCCAGACGGCGCCGGCCACGTGCTCGAGGATCTCCTCCTCGGTGGGGATGACGGCCTCCGGGGCTGCCACAGAGGAGTCAGAGGTGTCGGAGGGCGCTGCGGCCTCCGAAGCCTCCGGCGGCTCGGGGGCCTCCGCCTGTGGAGAGCTGCAGGCGGTCAGCAGCAGAGCCGCCGCGGTGAGCGCGACCCACCACGGCGCGGGTCCGGTCGCTCCTGCCCCTGCGATTCCCTGTCGCATCGTCGTAGGAGTCCTCGTGCGTCCCCTCATCCGTCCCTCCGAGCTGTGTGCGAGTTCGGTGCTGTACCGTGCTGTGCCGAGCTGTTCCGTGCTGTACCGTCCTGGGACACAGGCTATCGGGATCGGGTGACATGACGGTCCAGACCACATGCTGGACGCCCGGGCCGACGTCGTTGACAGCATCACCGGCGCGACGCACCCTGTGAACCATGTCTCCCACGCACTCGGCTCAGCAGGCGCGTCCGGCCGCGGATCAGAGCCCGCGCAGCGCAAGGCTCGCCGTCACCGTCTTCCCGCTGCTCATTCTCGGAGGGGCCGCGGCCGCTCTGCTGCTGCCCGGCACGTTCGCGCCGCTGGGCGCCGGGGTCACCTACGCGCTGATGATCATCATGTTCGGCATGGGCCTCACACTGACCCTGCCTGACTTCGCCTTGGTGGTGAAGCGGCCTCTGCCGGTGCTGCTGGGCGTGGTCTTCCAGTACAGCATCATGCCGCTGCTGGCCCTGGGGATCGCGGTGCTGCTGCAGCTGCCCCCGGCGCTGGCGGCCGGTCTGATCCTGGTGGGATGCGTGCCCGGTGGGACGTCGTCGAACGTGGTGACCTACCTGGCCCGCGGCGACGTAGCCCTCTCGGTGACCATGACCTCGATCTCGACGCTGCTCTCCCCGGTGCTCACGCCGCTGCTGACCCTGTGGCTGGCCGGCCAGTACCTGCCGGTGGCGGCAGGCGACATGGCCTCCAGCATCGTGCAGATCGTGCTGATTCCGGTGGTCGGCGGGATCGTGCTGCGTCTCCTGCTGCCGCGGATCGTGGCCCGCATCCAGCCGGCGCTGCCGTGGGTCTCGGTGCTGGGCATCACCTATGTGGTGCTCGCCGTCGTCGCCGGCTCCCATGACGTGCTCGCCTCCGCCGGCGTGCTGCTCATCCTCGGCGTGATCCTGCACAACTGCTGCGGCTACGGCATCGGCTACCTGGCCGGCTTCCTCACCCGCGGCTCTGTGCCCACCCGGCGGGCGATCGCCGTGGAGGTCGGCATGCAGAACTCCGGTCTCGCCGCAGGTCTCGGGGGTGCCCACTTCACCCCCGAGGCAGCCCTGCCGGGTGCGATCTTCTCCGTCTGGCACAACATCTCCGGCGGGCTGCTGGCCTCTGTGTGGGGCCGGCGTCGTCCGGGCGCCTGACGTGCCGGTCCAGTGCCGGTCCAGTGCCGCCTCAGTGCGTCGGCGCCACCAGTGGATCCCGGCGCAGCATCATCACCAGCGACACCGCGAGGGCCAGGATCACGAAGATGAACGGTGCGGCGGAGAGCATCACCGCCGTCTGCAGGCCCTCCAGGCCGCCGGCGTAGAGCAGTGCCGCCGCCGTCGCGCCGGTCAGCACGCCCCAGACGGCCATGACCGAGCGCTGCGGGTCCATGCGGCCGTCGGAGGAGATCACCGAGAGCACATAGGTGTTTGAGTCTGCGCCGGTGACGAAGTACAGCACCACCAGCACGACGGCGGCCACGGAGGTCAGCAGGGTCAGCGGCAGCTGGTCGAGCAGGCCGAAGAAGGCGGTGTTGACGTCTTCGACGGCGGCCTCCCCGATGCCGGTGCCGCGTTCCAGGTCCATCCACATGGCGGCGCCGCCGAAGACGCTGAACCACAGGGAGAACACCAGTGACGGCACGCCCAGCACCACCAGCACGAACTGCCGGATGGTGCGGCCGCGGGAGATCCGGGCCAGGAACACGCCCACGAAGGCGCCCCAGGAGATCCACCAGGCCATCATGAAGTAGGTCCACCACTGCATCCACTGCAGGTCATCGGCGTCGGTGGGCAGCATCAGGCTGATCTCCACGAACCCGCCGGCGTAGGAGCCCAAGGAGCGGAAGAAGATGTTGATCAGCCAGCTCGTGGGGCCGGCCACCAGCACGAAGATCAGCAGCGCGGCGGCCAGGACCATGGTGGTCTGGCTCAGATAGCGGATGCCGCGGCCCACCCCGCTCATGGCGGAGGCGGTGAAGATGAGGGTGATCAGCGCGATGATGCCGATCTGCACCGACGCCGTGGTCAGCGGCAGCCCAGTGATCTGGCTGAGCCCCTGGCTGATCTGTGCGGCACCCAGGCCCAGCGACGTCGTCGTGCCGAAGAGGGTGGAGAGGATCACCAGCACGTCCACGGCTTTGCCGAGGAGCCCGTCCGCGTGCCGCCCGATCAGCGGGCGGAGGATCGGGGAGACCAGCCCCTTGTTGCCCAGCCGGTGCGTGGAGTAACCGATGGCGAGCCCGAAGGTCGCGAACACGGCCCAGGCGTGGATGCCCCAGTCCAAGAAGGTGAACCGCAGGGCGTCGACGGCGGCCTCCTGACTGCCCGCTTCGGTCAGCCCGTGCGGCGGGTCGAACAGGTGGGAGACCGGCTCAGCCACCCCGTAGGTGATCAGGCCGATGCCCATGACGGCGCCCAGCAGCATCGCGATCCACGCATAGGTGGGGTACTCGGGGCGGGAGTCGTCCGGGCCCAGGCGGATGCGGCCGAATCGGGTGAACGCCAGCACCAGCAGCAGGGCGATCAGCGCCAGCGGAATGATCAGCAGGGACCAGCCGCTGGTGGCGGTCACCCAGTTCATCGCCGCACCAGCGGTCGCGTTCATCCGCTCTGGCCAGAGTCCGGCCACGGCGATGAACGCGACGATCAGCGTCACCGCGGTCCAGAAGACCGCGTTCAGCGAGGTGCCGGGCTTCTGCGGATTCTCAGGGAAGCGCTCGGCCTCTTGGGGCAGCAGCGTGGCGGTGGAGGTGTGGGGCCTCGGAGGGTGCGGCTCAGCAGGGGTGTCCTGCGGCATGGCGGCGGGTCCGTTCGTCGGGGGAGGGGAATCGCCGTGTCAGAGCGCAGGAGCACGGAAGGCTGTGCGCCGGACCTGCTGCCGGCCGAAGCAGAGCGGCGGGCGATCCGGCTGGGTGAGCTCGGCGAGAATTCGCACCACCCTACACCGGATCGCCGGACGCGGATCAGCGGACCTGGCTCGCGTGTTCGAACTCGAAGCGGCCGCCGCGGGGGTGCTGGGCGTCGTCGTGCTCCGGGTCCGGGGCGTGGCCGACGTTGATCACGGCCAGCGTCTTCCAGTCGTTCTCCGCGTGCACGGCGGTGTCGACGCCGGCCGGGTCCAGGCCGGTCATGGGGCCAACCTGCAGACCGTGGGCGCGCAGCGCGACCAGCAGATAGCCGAGCTGGATGAGGGCATTGTCACGTCCCATGGCCGCCCGGGCGTCGGGCTTGTCCGCGAAGTTCTCCCGCAGACCGGGCATGCCCGGCGTGAGGAAGGGCTTGTGCTCATGCCACTGCGGGTCATAGGCCGCCACCAGGGTGAGCGGGGCTGCCAGCGTCTTCTCCTGGTTGCCGGACATCAGGTGCTCGACGACGGCGCGGCGGGCCTCCTCACCGGCGACAACGGTCAGCCGCAGGGGCTGGTTGTTGAAGGCCGTGGGCGCCCAGCGCAGGTCCTCGTAGGCCCGGCGGATGATGTCCAGGTCCACCGGCTCGTCGGTGAAGCGGTGGGTGGTGCGGGCGCCTTCGAAGAGCTGGTGCAGGGTCTCGCGCTCGACGATCGTGGTCTCGGCGGTCGTGGAGGTCATGGGGCTCCTCAGCTGGTGGGGGCGTGCAGGTTCTCGTTCAAATCTGAACAACGGTGGGGGAAGGGGCGTTCTTCCGATCCGGAGCGACATGTGATCGGAGTCACGGCGAAGGAGGGGCAGGGTGGCGGCAGGAGCCGAAGGTATGTCAGTGCGTGCTGGAAGGGTCAGGAGCACACCGGAGGCCTGAGCGGAGCCACCGCCGGGCCGGGGTCGGATCTGACGGAGCGTCTTGGCCGGCTGGTCCCGCTCCTCCGGGATGTGTCAGAGGGTTCCGGAAGACTGAGCAGCACCAGGAGGAGCCGGGGA
>NZ_JBQYEY010000031.1:0-39689 GCF_052656005.1 Nesterenkonia sp. K-15-9-6 | reverse complement strand
CACCCCAGCTGAGAAGATGAGAGACATCATCCTCACCAGCTGACCATCAGCTGGTGCAACGACTCATAGAATCCGCCGCGCGTCAGTGCGGACAAGTGCACGGGAAAGTGACCCCCGGATCTGTGTGGCGTGGGCCCATCTGACTCGTCTCGCTCGGGAGTTTTCCACAGCCCAGAGGAAGGCGCCTGCGCATCGCCGCCCCATCCGCTGAGATGGAGGGCATGAACCCGCTCCACAGCCCGGAGGCTGACGGCAGGCACCGTGCGCCGCCGGCTGTGCCGGAGGGCCCTCTGCGGCGTCGTGAGCTCGCCGCGTGGTCCGACGCGGATCTGGAGCGCGCCCTGCGGCACGGATCCCTGACTCGGCTGGCGCACGGAATCTATGACGCCGGTGGGCACCAGCTGCCTCCGATGGTGGCAAAGCTTCAGGCGCTGACTGCCGACGCTGACGTGGTGGCCAGCCATGAGACTGCTGCCGCTCTGCTGGGGCTGTGGGGCACGCAGCTGAGGGAACCGTTCCACCTGACGGTGCCGCGACGCCGAACACGTATCCGCCGCCGCGGCGTCGTGGGGCATGGCGTCGACATCCCTGCGGGCCAGATCACGTCTGTGGCTGGCGTCAGGGTCACCACGGCGGCGCGGACCTGGGCGGATCGATTCGCCGGGGGATCCTTGGAGGATGCGCTGATCGCCGCAGACCTCGTTCTGCGGGCGCCACGGGTGGAGTTGGAGGGGCCGGGCGAGGCGGCGGCGACCCGCCATCAGCTGCAGGCGGTGGTCGAGTCGATGGGCGGACGGCGCGGAGTCGCCATGCTGCGCCAGGCCGCAGAGCTGGCTCGCGAACGGGTGGACTCTCCGCAGGAGACGCGCCTGAGGCTGGCTCTGCACCGCGCCGGACTCCCGGAGCCCGAGGTCAACGAGTGGGTGCTCGACGAGTACGGGCGCCCGGCGTTCCAGCCGGACTTGATGTTCCGTGAGTGGAAGGTCGCCGTCCAGTACGAGGGAGCTCATCATTCCCTGCCCCAGCAGGTGGAGCGCGACGTCGGCCGGGCGGAGCTCGCCACGGCGCTGGGCTGGATCGAGGCGCGGATCACCCGACGGCATCAGGTGCGGGCATGGGAACCTGCCGTGGACAAGGTGACTGCTGCGCTGATGAGCCGCGGCTGGCGGCCCTGAGGTCCCGTTGAAGCATCGATCGCGTCGAGGAGTCAGAATCCCGCACATCGTCCCGGCCTGACGCGTGTCAGATTGGAAAGATGTGCGGGATTCTGACCCCTCGATCCGGGGAAAGGCGCCGAGCCTGGTCACCTGCCCCCGCGCGGCTGATCTCAGCGTCCCCGGTACTGGGTGACCAGCGGGCAGTCCATGGGGTCGGCGTACCCCAGGCCCACGCGGTTGAGGTAGCGGATCACGATGCCGTAGGACTCCACGAGTCCGGTCTCGGTGTAGGGAATCTGCTTCTCCTCGCAGAACCGCACCACGATCGGCCGGACCTTGCGCAGGTTCATGCTGGGCATGCGGGGGAACAGGTGGTGCTCGATCTGCAGGTTGAGCCCGCCCATCGCCCAGTCCATGAGCAGCCCGCCGCGGATGTTGCGGGAGGTCAGCACCTGGCGGCGCAGGAAGTCGATGCGCTCGTTCTTGGGGATCAGCGGCATGCCCTTGTGGTTGGGCGCGAAGCTGCCGCCCATGTAGACGCCGAAGACCACCAGCTGCACTGTCAGGAACGCCAGGCCCAGCGGCAGTCCGAGGGTGAGCAGCACCAGCGCGGGGAAGCCGACCAGCCGGATGGTCACCAGCACGGCCTCCACGGCGCGGTGCTTGACCTTGGGCTCCAGGATGATGGTGCGCACCGCGTTGTAGTGCAGGGCGAAGGCGAAGAGGGTGAGCAGCGGGAAGAAGAGCCAGCCCTGTCGGCGGGTGATCCACCCCATGAAGCCGGTGCGTCCCTCGTTCTCTCCGGGGACGAACACCAGGGCGCCGGTGGCGATGTCGCCGTCGCGGCCGATGGTGTTGGGGCTGGCGTGGTGGCGCCCGTGCTTCCGCGACCACCAGGCGTAGCTGAGGCCGACGCCCAGATTGCCCACGATCCGGGAGAACCACTCGTTGGTCCGCCCGGTGGCGAACACCTGCTGGTGGGCGCTGTCATGGGAGAGGAAGGCCAGCTGGGTGAACAGGACGCCGAAGACGGCGGCGAGCCCCAGCTGCCAGAGGCTGTCTCCGAGCACGAACATCAGGGCCACCGAGACGACGGCAGCCAGTCCGAGGACCACCAGACGCAGGATGTAGCGGTCGGCCCGGCGGTCCATCAGTCCAGCGGCCTTCACCTCCGCGGCGAGCTCGGCGAAGTCATTGGTCTGCGCATTGCGCGGCATGCGCTCACGCGGGGCCGACGGTGCCGTCTGCTCCACGGTGGCGGTGCTCTTCTCAGTGCTGATGACGCTCATGCGGCTACCGTAAGGAGCCGGTCAGTACGGAGGCATCACCCAGGGGAGCCAACTCCGCCCCCTACCGGGGTAGGGGGTCGGTCATCAGCCCTTGACTCGCCGCGGCTCGACGGCGAGTGTTCACGCCATGCGATTCATCCTGATCCCCGGCCTCTGGCTGGCCGCCGATTCGTGGGGAGACGTCCCTGACCTGCTGCGGAAGGCCGGCCATGAGGCTCACGCGCTGACCCTTCCCGGCCTGGAGTCCCGCGACGCCGGCCGCGCCGGCCTCGGCCTGGACGACCACCTGGGCGCGGTGCTCGCCGCCGTGGAGGAGGACCCGGAGCCCGCCGTCGTCGTGGGGCACTCGGCCGCGGCCACGTTGGCGCATCTGGCCGCGGACGCCTGGCCGGACTCCGTGGCCCGCACGGTGATGATCGGCGGGATGCCGGCTGCGGAAGGCAGCCCTTTCCTGGAGGGCTTCGCCGCCGACGGCGACGACGTCCCCTTCCCCGGGTGGGCGGCCTTCGAGCCCGAGGACGTCCGGGACCTCGACGACGAGGCGCGCGCGGGACTGGAAGCGATCATGCGTCCCAGCCCGGCGGGCGTGCTCGAGACCCCGGTGACCTACCGGGATGCGCGCCGCCATCAGGTGCCGGTCACGCTGGTGTGCCCGGAGTTCACCGTGGAGGATGCTCGGCAGTGGATGGCCGCCGGGTTCATGCCGGAGCTGGCCGCCGGGGACGACGTCGAGCTGGTCGACATCGATTCCGGCCACTGGCCTCAGGTCACTCGGCCCGCGGAGCTGTCGGCGATTCTCGCTGCTGCAGGTAGTCGCTGACGTCCTCGCGGCTCCAGCATTCGACGTTCTCCAGGTCGGGCATGTCCTCGTCGACGAATACGGGGTCCAGGCCCTGCTTGCGCTGGGCGTCGAAGTGCTTGAGCAGGCGGAACGCCTTGCTGCCGAGCAGACAGATCACCACGAGGTTGAACAGGGCGATGATCACCATGGTGACACCGGCGATGGCCCAGGCGAGGTCGACGCTGATGATGGAGCCGAGGAACACCACGCCGGTGAGCACCACGGCGAAGGCCTTGCGGACGTTCTCCTTCGAGGAGATGAACAGGATGTTCGCCTCGCCGTAGGAGTAGTTCCCCAGGATGGAGGTGAAGGCCACCAGCGTGATGATCACGGCCAGGGCGATGGCGCCGAACATGCCGAGGTTCGCCTCGAGCGCCCCTTGGGTGAGCTCCACGCCCAGGTTGGCGTCCGCCCCGACCGGGTCCTCGAAGGTGAACAGGATGATGAACGCGGTCACCGAGCAGATGATGATCGTGTCCAGGTAGACGCCCAGGGTCTGCACCAGGCCCTGCTTGGCGGGGTGGGAGACGTCGGCGGTGGCTGCGACGTTCGGCACCGAACCCATGCCGGCCTCGTTGGAGAACATGCCGCGCTGCACGCCCGCCATGATCATCGCGCCGAAGGCGCCGCCGGCAGCTGCGCGGAAGTCGAAGGCGTCGCCGAGGATCTGGCCCACCACGCGGGGCAGCTCCTCGATGTTCATGATGATCACCACCAGCCCGAGGATGATGTAGAGCGAGGCCATGAGCGGCACCACGTTCTGGGCCACCCGGGCGACGCTGCGCAGGCCGGCGACGACGATCAGTCCGGTCAGCACGGTCAGCACGACGGCAAGGATCCAGCTCAGCGTGGTGGTGTCGGCCACCCCGACGGCGTCCGCGGCACCGGTGACGGCGTCGACGACGGTGTTGGCCTGCAGCGAGGTGAAGGACAGGGCGAAGCAGAAGATGAAGATCACGGCGAAGACGATGCCGGCGCTGCGGGAGCCCAGTCCGCGCTGGATGTAGTACGCGGGACCGCCCTTGAAGGTGTCGAAGCGGCGGGTCTTGTACAGCTGCGCCAGGGTGGACTCCACGAAGGAGGCCGCGGAGTTCAGGACGGCCATCACCCACATCCAGAAGATCGCGCCCGGGCCGCCCAGGGCGATCGCTCCGGCGACTCCGGCGATGTTTCCGGTGCCCACGCGGGCCGACGCCGTGATCGTGAAGGCTTGGAAGGCGGACAGCGACTTGGTGCGACCGGTCTCGTCCCGCCGGGCCTTCTCCACGATGGCCGCGAACATCGCGGGCAGGTGGCGCAGCTGCACCACCCCGGTGCGGACGGTCATGTAGATGCCGACGCCGATGACGACCCAGATGCCGAGCCAGGACCAGGCGGTCTCTTCGATGTCTCCGATGATCTGGAGCAGTGAATCCATAGTCATGATGGGCCGACTGTATCGCGCACTGTGAGGCGGACAACAGGTGGAGAGCGGGCTGACGGCGTGTGCGCCGTCCTACGTCATGTCGCGACAGCGCTGTGCCCACCGCTATTGAAACGTTTTTAGCATCACTGTTGTCGAGGGCAACCGCGCCGCTCTAGGGTGATCCACGTTACAACGCTGGATGGTCCGAGAGTGATGAACGAGGAGCTGAGCCTGTGCCCTATCGACGACGAACAGCACGTACCGCCGCTGCCCTGGCCGGGGCCGCGGCGCTGAGCCTGACTGCCGGATCCGTGTCCGCGGGTCCTTCCCAGACCACCGAGCTCGGCCCTCAGTTGGAGGCCCTGGACCGCGGCCTGGTCGCCGTCGGCACCGACGACGGCGTCCACCTGAGCTGGCGACTGCTGGGCGAGGAGACCACCGGAGCCACGGGCCACGGCATGAAGGGGCCGAACTTCCACGTGCTGCGCGATGGCGAGCGCATCGCCACGGTCACCGATTCCACGAACTTCCACGACGCGGACGGCGACGCCGACTCCACCTACACCGTCACCCCGGTGGGCAACGCCCCGCACAACGGACCCGACGGCGAGGCGGAGGTCTGGGCGGAGGGCCACTATGACCTGCCGCTGCAGAAGCCCGAACCGGGGACCACCCCGGCCGGAGAGGAGTATGAGTACCACGCCAACGACGTCTCCGTCGGGGACGTCACCGGCGACGGGCAGTACGAGTTCGTGGTGAAGTGGGACCCCAGCAACTCCAAGGACGTCTCCCAGGTGGGCTACACCGGCGAGGTCTACGTGGACACCTACACGCTCGACGGTGAGCTGCTGAATCGCATCGAACTGGGCCCCAACATCCGCGCCGGGGCCCACTACACCCAGTTCCTCGTCTATGACTTCGACAGCGACGGCACCGCCGAGATCATGATGAAGACCGCCCCCGGCACGGTGGCCGGCGACGGCGAGCACATCACCATGCCGCAGGAGGACCTGGATGCCGGGTACAGCCCTGAGGACGACTACCGGATGAGCGCCGACGACTACTACGAGCATGTGGTGGAGGTATTCCGCGGCTGGCACGAGCATCCCGAGGTGGTCGCCGGGAACTGGCCGGAGACACTGGAGGAGGCCTTCGGTGAGGAACCCTCCTACGACTACCCGCTCAGCGACGCCGACGCCCGGCAGCTGGCTGACTTCTTCATCGACGAGTACGCGCCCTCCCGCAGCGAACGCAATGATCTGCGGACCTTCGGGGGCTTCATCGTCCACGGCCCGGAGTACCTGACCGTCTTCGACGGTGAGACCGGCGCCGAGCTGGACACCGTTCCCTACACGCCGGAGCGCGGCGACGACGGCCTGCTCTGGGGTGACTATGCGATGTCCCGCATCGAACCGGGCAACCGGGTGGACCGCTTCCTGGCCGGGGTGGCCTACCTGGACGGCCAGTCGCCGTCCGCGGTATTCACCCGCGGCTACTACACCCGCTCCGCCGCGGCCGCCTATGACTTCGACGGCGAGCAGATCACCGAGCGGTGGGTGGCCGACTCCGGGCATGTGCCGATGGACAACCCCTTCGACGCCGGCCCGCACGAGGGAGTGGGGACGGACCCCGAGCTGGGCACCTTCGCCGGTCAGGGCTTCCACTCGCTGAGCGTGGCCGACGTCGACGGCGACGGGAACCAGGAGATCATCTACGGCTCCGCCACTCTGGACCATGACGGCAGCCTGCTGTACTCATCCACCGGGGTGGGCCACCCGGACAGCAGCATCCCCGGCCAGGAGATGAAGCTGGGCCATGGGGACGCCCTGCACGTGGGCCACTTCGATCCCGATCGGCAGGGCCAGGAGATCTTCGCCGTCCACGAGGCCGGTCCCTGGGCGCCCTATGGCTATACGATGCGTGACGCCGCCACCGGCGAGGTCCTGTGGGGCGACTACACCGGCACCGACGTCGGCCGCGGCATGGTCGGCGACATCGACCCGGAGACCCCCGGCTACCATGCCTGGGCGTCGATCCCGCCCAACGAGGAGGAGGGCACGACCGGACTGTTCACTGCCACCGGTGAGCCGGTGGACGGGGACGTCCCCGGCACGAACATGAGCATCCGCTGGGCCCCGGACATGACCACCCAGCTCATCGTCGGCGACCGGGAGGACACTCCGCGCATCGAGGACTGGCTGGACGGCACCCTGCTGGTGGCCGAGGGTACGAGGACGAACAACTACACCAAGGGCAACCCGTCCCTGGTGGCGGACATCTTTGGGGACTGGCGTGAGGAGCTGGTGCTGCGCACGTCGGACAGCTCCGCGCTGCGGATCTTCACGGCCACCGAGGTGACCGACCGGAAGCTCTACACGCTGATGCATGACCCGCAGTACCGGGTGGGTGTGGCCTACCAGCAGACCGCCTACAACCAGCCGACCTACCCGGACTTCCACCTCGGCCATGACATCGACTGGCGTCAGGTCCCGGTGCCGGAGGGCCACTACCCGAGCGCCGACTGAGGCCCGCCGAGCCGGCCGGATCCTCGCCAGAGGGGTGCCCGTGGGGCACAATGAAGCACAACGGGCACCCCTTGGCAGAGAAGGTGATCACGATGGCCAGCGCCCCTGGCATCACTCCATTCACCCGGGTCGACGACGACGTCTTCATGACCACCGTCGACGGCGGCGTCACCCCCTTGAACATCGGACTGGTGGTCGGCAGCCGCGGCGCGGTGCTGATCGACCCGGGGCCGGACGGCGGCGACCATGAGGCCCTGCTGGCGGCGGTCCGACAGGTCACCGATGCGGAGCTGATCGTGGTCAACACCCACGGTCACGGTGACCACATCGGGGCCAACGCGTATCTGCGTGAGCACGGTGTGGAGCGGATCCTGGCCCACCGTGAGGCGGAGGTGGCCACCGCCACCGAGCTGGTCGGCCAGGCCCCGGTGGTTCTGGACCTGGGAGGCCCTGAGGTGGTCGTCGAGCACCTGGGACGCGGTCACACCGACGGCGACCTGGTGGTCGAGGTCAGCCGCGAGGGCCACGACGGCATCATGTTCTGCGGGGACCTCGTCCGCGAGGGCACCGATCCGAGCTTCCGGGACTCCCATCCGGAGGACTGGGTACGCACGCTGGGGCGCATCTGGTCCATGGCGGGCACCTGCTCGCGCATCATTCCCGGTCACGGTCAGCCGGTGGACGCGGACTTCGTGGCCTCGATGCGCCGCCGCATGGAACAGGGGCACACCCTCTCCCGGCAGGCGCTGCGGGATGCCGTCACCGATGCGACCAAGGCCATCCCGATCCTGCCCTATGGCCCGGAGGAGTCCCGGGAACTGATCAGCCGGCTGCGCGCCGGCCACTGACCCTGAGACGGACCCGCGAGGCCCATGTTCTTCACTAATCGTCAGCGCCCCGGCGAGGAGCGGGAGGAGCCCGAGTTCCAGATCCGGCTGAACCGGCTGGGCGTCATCCTCGGCGTCATGCTGCTGCTCGGTGTGGCGACCTGGCTCAGCATCGACTGGGGACCGTGAGCCTCCACCCGGGGGAGCCTCCCCGGCGGGGCGATCAGACGTCGTAGAGATGCGTGAACTGCGGCGGCACCGGGTGCGGCGTCGGCGGGGCCGCGTGCAGCGGCTGTCCGTGGTGGCGACGCCCGGCCTCGGCGTCGAAGAACGTGATGCCCGCGGCGCACAGCAGGAACCCGGGACCTACGGGCAGCAGCGTGCCCGCCACCCAGTGCCAGCCGCTGGGGTTCTCGGCCGCAGTGCGCACGGCCTCCCAGCCGCCCGCGAACAGCAGGGCCAGCCCTGTGGCCGCACAGAACACGACTCCCAGGAACCAGGCCAACCCGGCTCCGGCACCGACGGCGGTGTCGTCCTCCACGGTGACGGTGTTCCAGCGTTCGCCGGTGCGCATCACCAGCCAGCCGCCGGCGATGCCCCACAGCGCGGCCACCAGATAGGCGGCGATGATGTCCGAGGCGAAATGCCCTGTCATGAAGATCGCCGCCCCGGAGAACACCGCCAGCAGGCCGGTGAACAGCCCGATGAAGGGCCGCTGATGCGGGGCGCTGACCAGGAACACGGCGACGGCGGCTGCCGCGGCCATTGTGGCATGCCCGGAGGGGAACGTGGGATCCGTCCACCACCAGGAGCGCATGTCCGCCACCGAGAGCGGGATCTCGTGGTCCAGCCGGTGGATCCACACGTTCTTCAGCACCTGGGTGGTGATGTTGGCTCCCAGGAACACCACGATCGCGATGCCCGCGGCGAGGAACCGACGGCGCAGCAGGGTGATCGCCAAGAAGATCAGCCCCGAGACCGCCGCCGCGGCCGCCGGGGCCTTGAGCAGCAGCTGCCGCAGCGTCTCGTTCTGCAGGGGCCCCTGGGTGATGTTCCAGTACCGGGACTCCAGCGTGGCCTGCTCGAGCCATTGGCCCGTCGCGGACCGGATGAAGAACTCATGCACCGCCACCAGCGCGAAGGCGCACAGCAGCAGGCCCACGACCCACAGCCAGGTGCGGCGTGCGGGCAGGCGGAGACGGGAATGCTCGGACATGCACACCAGTATCGCAGGCGGCTGCCGTCGAGCCGGTGAAGCCTACACTGTGCCCATGACCTCATTGCCCGACGTCGAGGAGCTGCTGCGCGGTGCCGCCGTCGTGAGCCTGCCGATGCGGACCCGCTTCCGCGGCCAGACCGCCCGGGAGGCGATGCTGCTGCACGGTCCGGCCGGCTGGGCCGAGTTCGCGCCCTTCCCCGAGTACGGTCCGCAGGAGTCCGCGGCGTGGCTCGCCGCCGCCGTCGACGCCGGATGGACCGGCCTGGGGGAGCCGCGGCGCACCACGGTGCCGGTCAACGCCACGATGCCGGCGGTGCCGGCCGCGCAGGTGGCCCAGGTGCTGGAGCGCTACGGCCGCGCCGAGGCGATCCCCGCCGTGAAGGTCAAGGTGGCCGAGCCCGGTCAGAGCCTCGACGACGACGTCGCCCGCCTCCGGGAGGTGGCGCGCCTGCTGCCGCATGCCGGCCTGCGGGCCGACGCCAACGGCGGCTGGACGCACGCCGAGGCTGTTCGCGCGGTGGAGGCGATCGCCGACGTCGCCGGTGACCGGCTGGAGTATGTGGAGCAGCCTGTGGCCGGCGTGGAGCCGCTGGCCGTGCTGCGCGAGGAGCTCCACCGGCGCGGCACCGTGGTGCGGATCGCCGCCGACGAGGCCGTCCGCAAGGCTGAGGATCCGCTGCGGGTCGCGCGGCTGGGCGCCGCCGACCTCATCGTGGTGAAGGTCCCGCCGCTCGGCGGAGTGGACCGTGCCGCCCAGGTGGTGCGCGACTCCGGGCTCGACGCCGTCGTCTCCTCCGCGTTGGACACCTCCGTGGGTCTGGCCGCCGGCCTGGCGCTGGCCGCCCGGTTGGAGTCCCTGCCCTATGCGTGCGGACTGGGCACTGCCGCGCTGCTGGCAGCCGACGTCGTGGACTCCCCGCTGCTTCCGGTGGAGGGGGCGCTGAGGGTCCCGGTGCGGAACGGCCGCGTGGTGGCTCCGGACCCGGCGCCGCGGCTGCTGGACGAGCACCGGGTGGACGGGGCACGCCGTGCCTGGTGGGAGCAGCGGCTGCGGTCTGCCCATGCCGTGCTGGCTCAGAGGACGGGCGCTGCGTCTTAGGATTGGGGCATGCACTCCGACCGGCGTCCCTTCCGCGAATTCGACGACTCTGAGGACGCCGAGGCGCTGCGTCTGGCGCGTCGGGTGGTGCGCGGGCTGAGCCTGAGCATGCGCCACGTGGTGATCGCTCCGGGGTCCCGCTCCGCGCCGCTGGCCTACGCCCTGGCGGAGGCCGAACAGCTGGGTGCGATCCGCCTGCACGTGCGCATCGATGAGCGCTCCGCGGCGTTCACCGCCCTGGGAATCGCGCTGGACTCGGGCCAGCCGGCCGGCGTGGTGACCACCTCCGGGACCGCCGTGGGGAACCTGACACCGGCCGTGATGGAGGCGGACATGGCCGGTGTGCCCCTGGTGGCCATCACCGCCGACCGGCCGGAGGAGCTTCACGGCACCGGCGCGAACCAGACCACCTGGCAGCACGGCATGTTCGCCGGCCGGGTGCGGGACGAGATCCATCTGGAGCAGGGCGAGGTGCGCCTGGAGCCGGTGTCCCGGGATGACATGCTCTCCGCGGAGACGCAGGTGGCGCTGCTGATGCGGCAGGCCTCGGAGTCCCGCGGCAAGGGACCCGGCCCGGTGCACCTGAACATCGGCTTCCGGGACCCCCTGGTGCCCCGCGAACCTGAAGAGGGCGCGCCCGCGGTGCCGCAGCGCTGGGCCCGCCGACCGGTGCGTCCGCAGGCGCCTGTGCAGCCGGCGGTGCATCTGCAGGGCGGGGCGCTGATGGACCAGCTGGACGCCGAGGAGCGGGAGGCCGCCAGGGAGCAGATCCGGCGCAGCCTGCGGGCGGTGCAGGACATCGCCCGCGACGTGCGCACCGTCTTCGTCCTGGGCCACGACGCTCCGCCCGAGGCTGCGCAGCTGGCTCTGGAGCTGGGTCACCCGGTCCTGGCGGAGCCGACCAGCGGGGCCCGGGATGCCGATGCGGCCGTGCCGGCCTATCGGCTGATCCTGCAGGCGCCGGCCTCGAGCGCCGGCGGCCGGCTGACCGCGGAGATCCAACGGGTGGTGGTGGCCGGACGCCCGACGCTGTCCCGGCCGGTGCAGCGGCTGCTGAGTGCCGATTCCGTGGAGGCGGTGCAGTACCAGCCTGCCGGCGTCGGCTGGCATGATCACCGGCTGCCCCGTCCCGTGGAGCATGACCTGGAGAGGATCCGCGAGTTCGCCGGAGCTCCTCCCGCCGGGTGGTTGGACACGTGGCTGAGGGTGGGCCGCCGGGTGCAGCAGGTGGTGGATCGGGAGCTGGATCCCGTCGGGGCGATGTCCTCGGTGCGGGCGGCGCAGCTGGTGGCGGAGACGGTGCGGACCCCGCTGCTGCTGGGCTCCTCCTCGGTGATCCGCGATGTGGACCTCGCCGCCCGGCTGACCATGCACGGGCCGGCGCGGCTGGTGGCGCTGCGGGGACTCTCCGGCATCGACGGCAACGTCTCGGCGGCCTCAGGGATCGCCCTGAGCCGGGAGCGCCGGGTGACGGCACTGGTGGGCGACCTGACGTTCCTCCATGACCTCAACGCCTTGCTGCTGCCGTCCCGTGAGCAGGTGCCCAGTGTGGATGTCGTGGTGATCAATGACGCCGGCGGGGCGATCTTCGACCAGCTCGAGCACGGGGACGTGGGACGCCGCCCGGGGAAGGGAGAAGCCGTGGAACGGCTCTTCGGCACTCCGCAGGCGGTGGACCTGGCACAGATCGCCGCCGGATTCGGCGTCGAGCACCGCGGGGTGGGCACCCGGGAGCAGCTGCAACAGGCCCTGGCGCACCCCGATGACCGGCTCGGTGTGCGGATCATCGAGGTCCGCACCGATCGCCACGGGCTGCGGGATCTGCACACCCGGATGAAGGACGGCGTGGCGGCCCTCTGACCGCCCCCTGCGATCGAGGGGTCAGTTCCCGGCATTCCGGCGGCTGCTGACGCGCGTCACCGAGGGGGTGATGTGCGGGAATCTGACTCTTCGTCCGTGGTGCTGCGGCCCTGATGCCGCTCGGGAACCCTTGTGCGGCTCGGGACGGGGGAGAGATGGTCGAGGGGAGAGCCCGCGCCGTGGGCTCCACCCGCAGCGCCCCGACCCCAGGAGGATGACCGGAATGGCATACGCCTCCCAGAATCTGACGCAGAAGCTCATCGCCTCGCATCTCGTGGAGGGCAGCCCGCACCCCGGCGAGGAGGTCGCGCTGAGCATCGACCAGACCCTGACCCAGGACGCCACCGGCACCATGGTGATGCTGGAGCTGGAAGCCATGGGGCTGGACAGGGTCCGCACGGAGCTCTCCGTCCAGTACGTGGACCACAACCTGCTTCAGACCGATGAGAAGAACCCCGAGGACCACCTGTTCCTGCAGTCGGCGGCCCGGCGGTTCGGCCTCTGGTTCTCGAAGGCCGGCAACGGTGTCTCTCATCCGGTCCACCAGGCGCACTTCGGGCGTCCCGGGGCCACGATGGTGGGATCCGATTCCCACACCTGTGCGGCGGGTGCCCTGGGGATGCTCGCCGTCGGGGTCGGTGGGCTCGAGGTCGCCATGGCCATGGCCGGGGAGCCGCTGTACGTCACCATGCCCGAGGTCTGGGGAGTGGAGCTCACCGGTGAGCTGCCGCCCTGGGTCTCGGCCAAGGACGTCATCCTGGAGATGCTGCGGCGTCACGGCGTCACCGGAGGCGGCGGCCGCATCATCGAATACCACGGCGACGGCGTCCGGTCCCTCAGCGCGATGGACCGGCATGTGATCGCCAATATGGGCGCCGAGCTGGGGGCGACCACCAGCATCTTCCCAGCGGACGAGGAGGTCCGGCGCTATCTGGCCGAGCGCGGCCGGGAGGACCAGTTCGTCGAGCTGCAGGGCGACGAGGACGCCGCATACGACCTCACCGAACGGATCGACCTGTCCATGCTGGAGCCTCTGATCGCCGCGCCGTCCTCCCCGGGGAACGTGACGCCGGTGCGGGAGGTGGCCGGGGAAGAGGTCCACCAGGTCGTGATCGGCTCCTCCGCGAACCCAGGGCTGCGGGACTTCGCCGTCGTCGCGGAGATCCTCCGCGGACGTCAGGTCGACCAGCGTGTGTCCCTGGACATCAACCCCACCTCGCGGGAGATCTATGCGGACATGGCCCGCGGCGGCTGGCTGCTGGACCTCATCTCCGCCGGGGCCCGCATCCACCAGTCCGGTTGCATGGGCTGCATCGGCATGGGGCAGGCGCCGGCCGTGGGGCGCAACAGTCTGCGCACCATGCCGCGCAACTTCCCGGGACGGTCCGGAACGGATGAGGACTCGGTGTGGCTGTGCTCCCCGGAGACCGCGGCCGCCTCGGCTCTGACCGGGCGCATCACCGACCCCCGTGCCCTGGAGGAGTCACGGGGCCTCGCCTGTCCCACCCCGCGCATGCCGGAGGCGCCCACCATCGACCACGAGATGCTGGTGGCGCCCCTGCCGGCGGAGCAGGCCCGTGAGGTCGAGCTGGTCAAGGGAGGAAACATCAGTGCGCTGCCGGAGTTCGACCCCCTGCCGGACGAGATCGACCTGCCGGTGCTGCTGAAGGTCGGCGACGACGTCTCCACCGATGAGATCATGCCCGCCGGATCGAGGGTGCTGCCCTACCGCAGCAACATCCCCAAGATCAGCGAGTTCGTCTACCGACAGGTCGACCCCACCTACCCGGAGCGGGCAGGCGGGGTCGGGGGAGGCCATGCGATCTTCGGCGGCGTGAACTACGGCCAGGGGTCCTCGCGGGAGCATGCCGTGATCGCTCCGCGGTATCTGGGGCTGCGCCTGGTGGTGGCCCGCTCCTTCTCGAGGATCCACTGGCAGAATCTGGCCAACTTCGGAGTCCTGGCGCTGGAGTGCGATGAGGAGGTCTACGCCTCGGTCGACCAGGAGGACCGGATCAGGCTGCGCGGGCTGGCCGAGGCGCTGCACACCGGACGCGAGGTGCCCGCCGTCGTCGTCGGGAACGGCGACGAACGGCAGGTCACCCTGCGCCATCGGCTCTCGGCACGTCAGGTGGAGATGGTGCTGGCCGGCGGGCGGATCGCCCAGTACGCGGCGTCCACGGGCTGAGCGTCCCGGCACCGAGCCACCCGGCACCGAGCCACCAGGCAGCGAGCTTCCGTGAGCTCCCGTGAGCTCAGTGCCCGGCGCCGAGCTTGCCGGCCATCCGCTCATGCATCGCGGCGCTGGCACCTTCGAGCCCCGCGATCTCCACGTGCTTGTCGTACTTCGCGTACTTCTCGCAGATGGCGTCCAGGGAGGCCACCGTGGAGGCGTCCCAGACGTCGGCGTTGTAGAGGTCGATGACCACGTGGTCGGGGTCGTCCCGGTAGTGGAACTGGGTGTAGAGGTCGTTGGAGGAGGCGAAGAACAGCTGCCCCTTGACCTCGTACTTGGCGATCTCCTCGCCGAAGTGCTCGTCCACGCGGCGCGTGACGGTGGCCAGGTGGGCCACGCGGCGCGCGAACAGGACCATGGCGGTCAGCACGCCCAGGATGACGCCGATCGCCAGGTTGTGGGTCCACACGGTCGCGATGACGGTCACGAGCATCACCGAGGTCTCGCTCTTGGGCATCATGCGCAGGGTGGAGGGCCGGATGCTGTGCCAGTCGAAGGTCGCCACGGAGACGAAGATCATCACGGCCACCAGGGCGCCCATCGGCATCAGCGCGACCACGTCACCCAGGGAGACCGACAGGATGAGGATGAAGATCCCGGCGCAGAAGGTGGAGATGCGAGTCCGGGCGCCGGAGGCCTTCACATTGATCATGGTCTGGCCGACCATGGCGCAGCCGCCCATGCCGCCGAAGAAGCCGGTGATGATGTTGGCCGCACCCTGGCCCCAGGACTCCCGGACCTTGTCAGAGCGGGTGTCGGTGACGTCGTCGACCAGCTTGGCGGTCATCAGGGACTCGAGCAGGCCCACCACGGCCATGCCGAGGGAGAACGGGGCGATGATCTGGAAGGTCTCGAAGGTCAGCGGCACGTCCGGAGTGAACAGGGACGGCAGGGAGTCCGGGAGCTCGCCCTTGTCGCCCACCGTGGGGACGTTGAAGGCGAAGGCCACGGAGATGACGGTGAGCAGGACGATCGCGACCAGTGGCGCAGGCACCACCTTGGTGATCCGGGGCAGCAGGTAGATCACGAGGAGCCCGGCGGCGACCATCGGATACACCAGCCAGGGCACCCCGATGAGCTCCGGCAGCTGGGAGGTGAAGATGAGGATGGCCAGCGCGTTGACGAAGCCGACCATCACCGAGCGCGGGATGAACCGCATGACCTTCGCCACGCCGAGGACGCCCATCAGCACCTGGAACACGCCGGCGAGGATGACGGCGGCGATGAAGTAGTCGATCCCGTGGCTCTCCACCAGCGGGGCGATCACCAGCGCCGTGGCGGCGGTGGCCGCCGAGATCATCGCCGGACGCCCGCCGAGGAAGGCGATGGTCACAGCCATCGTGAAGGAGGCGAAGAGTCCGTACCGGGGGTCCACTCCGGCGATCAGCGAGAAGGCGATGGCCTCCGGGATCAGGGCCAGGGCCACGACGAGTCCGGCGAGGACCTCCACCTTCAGCAGGCGGGGCGACTTCAACGTGCGCAGGACCGACTGGCGGTCCTCCGGATGCGCGATCGACTCCTCGGGATGCGCGACGGCAGGAGTGGGTGCGGGGGCCATGGGGCTCCGTTCTGTGGTCAGGACACCGGCGTGTGCGGCTCACAGGGCACAGTCGTGTCCGGCTCTTCAAGGGGCGACGGGCGCGCGGCACTGCGCGGAACGATCAGGGCGAGATGATCAGTGGGGAGCGGCGGGCGGAGCGTGCCCGGCTCACAGCGCTCAACTCTACCCTTACGTGAGGGATGGGTCGGAATTGTGTGAGGAAGATCTCAGTGATCGAGACATGATCGTCGGTCGATCGGCCTCGCGGCCGGTGTGGGGTCGGCGGAGGGGTCGGCGGAGGGGTCGCGGCATTGGGTGCGACTCTGACGCTGCGGTAGGTTCTCAGCGGAGGCTCTGGCTCACAGAGCATCCAGCGGCTCACGTGCACCTGCACGACGTGCCGTTCGAGTCCCAGCAGCAGTGGCAAGGAGAAGGCGTGACGGCAGAGGACCACCCGGCAGAAGGCGCCGCGGCGGCTGCAGCACGGCGCCGCACCTTCGCCATCATCAGCCACCCCGACGCCGGCAAGTCCACGCTGACCGAGTCACTGGCGCTCAACGCCCGCGCCATCGAGGAGGCCGGGCACATCCACGGCAAGGCCGGCAGGTCGGCCACGGTCTCCGACTGGATGGGCATGGAGAAGGATCGCGGGATCTCCATCTCTTCGGCCTCCATGCAGCTGGAGCACCGCGGCACGGTGCTGAACCTGCTGGACACCCCCGGCCACGCCGACTTCTCCGAGGACACCTACCGGGTGCTCGCCGCCGTCGACGCTGCCGTCATGCTCATCGACGCGGCGAAGGGCCTCGAGCCGCAGACCATGAAGCTGTTCAACGTCTGCCGCCACCGAGGGATCCCGATCATCACGGTGATCAACAAATGGGACCGCCCCGGCCTGGAGGCGCTGGAACTGATCGACGAGATCCGCGAGGAGACCGGGCTGGACCCCACCCCGGTGACCTGGCCGGTGGGCATCGCCGGGGACTTTCACGGCTACCTCGAGCGCAGGACCGGGGGCCTCACGCTGATCCGTGCCACGCCGGGCGGCCGGCGTTCGGCAGAGGAGGAGCACCTCAGCGCCGAGGAGGCGACCCCCGAGGCCCTCGGCCTGCCGGAGCTCGTCGAGGCGCGGGAGGAGTCCGAGCTGCTCGGCGCCTCGGGGGCCGACCATGACCAGGAGACCTTCCTGGCCGGGATCTCCACGCCCGTGTTCTTCGCCGCCGCCGTCAGGCACCTGGGGGTGCCCCGGCTGTTGGACGCACTGGTGGAGCTGGCGCCGTCGCCGGAGCCCCGCCCCGACGCCGAGGGTGAGCCGCGCTCCCTGGACGCGCCGTTCAGCGCCTTCACGTTCAAGATCCAGTCCGGCATGGACGCCGCGCACCGGGACCGGCTGGCCTTTGTGAGGGTCTCCTCCGGCGTGTTCCGGCGTGGCATGACGGTGACCTCCGCGCGCACCGGCAGACCCTTCTCCATGAAGTACGCCCACCTGGCCTTCGGTCGCACCCGAGAGGTCGTCGACGTCGCCTACCCGGGCGACGTGGTGGGCATCGTCAACGCCTCCGCCCTGCGCATCGGCGACACGCTGTATGAGGCGCAGCCGGTGGAGTACCCGCCGCTGCCGCGCTTCGCGCCCGAGCACTTCGCGGTCGCCCGTCCGGCAGACATGGGGCGGATGAAGCAGTTCCGCCGCGGTGTGGAGCAGCTGGAGGCCGAGGGAGTGATCCAGGTGCTGCGCTCGGAGGTGCGGGGCACCCATGTGCCGGTTCTAGCGGCCGTGGGGCCCATGCAGTTCGAGGTCGTCGACCATCGCCTGCGCGAGGAGTTCCGCTCCAGCGCGAAGCTGGAGCCGCTGGAGCACTCGTTGGCGCGCGCCACCGATGAGCCCTCGTCCCACGAGCTGGCCGGCCTGGCTGGGGTGGAGGTCCTCGAGCGCAGCGACGGGCAGCTGCTCGCCCTGTTCCGGGACAGGTGGCACCTGCTCGGGATCGAACGTACGCGGACCCATCTGCGCCTCGACCCCCTGGTGGCCGCGTGAGCGGTCCAGCCGTCCGTCGCGAGGCGCCGCGCACGGCAGAGTGCAGGCATCGAGGGGTCAATTGCCCGTGCATCTCGGGGTGCTGAAGCGCGTCGCCCCGGTCGAGGTATGCAGGAAAGTGACGTCTCGTCGGGGAGGTCGCGGGGAGGGGAGGGAGCCTGCGGGGCTCAGGCTGTCGAAACGTTCCTCGGCAGCGGGGTCCAGCGGGTCTCAGCCGACGCCGAGCGCGCCCAGCATGGGGCGCAGCTTCGCCCAGGTCTCGGCCAGTTCGGAGGACGGCTCGGAGCCGGCCACGATCCCGCAGCCGGCGTAGAGGCGGACCTGGCGCGCGTCCTGGGACAGCACCCCACCGCGCAGGGCGATCCCGAAGTCCGCGTTGCCCTGGCCGTCCAGCCAACCCACCGGACCGGTGAACGGGCCGCGGTCCAGATCCTCGAGGCGAGCGATGAACTCGGCGGCCGTCGCCGTCGGCGTCCCGCAGATGGCCGCCGTCGGGTGGGCCCGCTCGGCGACCAGCAGCGCCGGCGGGACCCGAGGCGCCACCGGGGCGGCGCCGGGGCGGCCGCCGTCGGTGCAGTCCTTGACCAGGCGGCCCGTCACATCGGTGGAGAGGTGGTAGACATTGGGCAGCTCCAGCACCGCCGGCGGGTTCTGGGCGCTGATGACCTCCACCACCGGGGCCAGCTGGGTGAGCAGGGACTGTACGGCGATCTCATGCTCGGTGCGCTGCTTGGGGTCCTCCAGCAGCAGGGCGCGCGCCTGCTCCGCCGGCAGCGTCCCGTCCACCGTGCCGGCCAGCACCCTGGCGGCCATGCGCTCCCCGCGCACCGTCACCAGCATCTCCGGGGTGGCGCCCAACACCTCGCCGGCCCGGTAGGTCCAGCAGTCGGCATAGTCACGGCTCAGGGTCGCCAGGAGACGCCCCGCCGCCAGCGGCTCCTCGGAGGCGACGACGACGTCGCGACCCAGCACCAGCTTCTCCAGCCGTCGTTCGGTGATCGCCTGCACCCCGGCCTCCACCGCCTGCAGGTAGTGCGCCGTGGGATGGGTGCCCTCCTGCAGGGCGGTGGCGCTGCGCGGGTCGCGGGGCGGAACGAGCGCCGGGTCGAGCTCCGGGTCGAGCGCCGGATCGAGGGGCTCCGGGGAGGCCGGACCCAGGACGCCGCCCGTCAGGGTGAGGCCGTGCCGGTGCAGCGCGGAGAGGACGTCGGCCTGGTCCGCGGCGGCGCTGAGCACCGTCACCCAGCTGCGGCCGGTCACCGATCCCAGGATGAGCTCCGGGAGCACCAGCACCGAGTCCGCGGCGGAATCTGAGGAGTAGGTGACCGAGGTGAACGCGACCGGCCCGCAGCCGGGCACCTCCTGCAGGGATTCCGGCCGCGGCTCCTCCGTGATGGTCGCCAGCCGGTCCTCCCACCAATGGGCCAGGTCGGCGAAGCGCTCCGAGCCACGGGCCGTGGCGCGGTCGGCCACACCGAGGCCCACGATGCCTTCACCATGACGGAGCCAGGTGCCGCTGGGGGTGAGCCGCGGCAGCAGGTCGGTCAGGGCGACGTCGTGGGGGAGGGCGACCGTCACTGAGACGGCGCGCAGAGGCTGGGCAGGCATAGCGGAGCAAGTCTATCGCCGAACGCCCCACGCCCCGCGCGCACGGGGGTCCCCGCGATCTGGGACAATGCTGGGGTGACACAGGAGCAGCACGCCCCAGGAAACCGGGCCGATCTGGACAAGAAGCCGGCCGACGTCGCCTCGATGTTCGACGAGGTCGCCGCCCGCTATGACATCACCAATGACGTGCTGTCCTTCGGACAGGCCCGGCTGTGGCGCCGACGTCTGGTGGAGGCGCTGGACGTCCAGCCCGGAGAGCGGGTGCTGGACCTGGCCGCCGGCACCGGCACCTCCACGGAGCCGTTCGTGGCCGCCGGCGCTGAGGCGATCGCCTGCGACTTCTCCCTGGGCATGCTCCAGGTGGGCAAGCGTCGGCGCCCAGACATGACCTTCGTGGCTGGGGACGCCATGAACCTGCCATTCGCCGATGACACGTTCGACGCCGTCACGATCTCCTTCGGGCTGCGCAACGTGGCCGACCCGATCGCGGGACTGGCGGAGATGCTCCGCGTGACCAGGCCTGGCGGTCGCCTGGCGGTCATGGAGTTCTCCGACCCCACCTTCGCTCCGTTCAATCGGGTCTACAACGAGTACCTGATGCGGGCGCTTCCCCCCGTGGCGCGGGCGATGTCCTCCAACCCGGAGGCGTACGTGTATCTGGCCGAGTCCATCCGGGCCTGGCCGGACCAGGACGAGTTGGCCGCCCAGATCTCTGGGGTCGGGTACGCGGATGTGAAGTATCGGAACCTCAGCGGAGGCATCGTGGCCATCCACCACGCACGCAAGCTCGGTAGGCTGGACTCCGATGACTGAATCAGCAGCCGAGCCCCTGTCGCTGAGACTGCCGGCCGGGTTTGACGTTCTCGCCGACGACGAGCACCTCGCCTCCGAGGTCTTCCGCGCCCTCGGGGAGGTCGAGGAGCGACTCCTGGAGGCCCTCTCCAGCTCCGACGAGCTGGCCAACACCTCCGCCCGCTACCTGGCCGAGGCCGGCGGCAAGCGGATCCGCCCGCTGCTGACCATTCTGACCTCCCTGCTGGGCGAGGGCCCGGACGACAAGGTCCGAGAAGCCGCAGCGGTCATGGAGATGACGCATCTCGCGACGCTCTATCACGACGACGTCATGGACTCCGCGCCGGTCCGCCGTGGCGCCCCCGCCGCCCACGAGGTGTGGGGCAACTCGGTGGCCATCCTCACCGGTGACCTGATCCTGGCCCGCGCCTCGCAGCTGATGACCGAGATGGGCGAGGAGGGCTCCCGGGTGCAGTCCGAGACCTTCGAACGCCTCGTCATGGGGCAGCTGCACGAGACGGTCGGCCCGCGCGAGGGTGACGACCCCAAGAAGCACTACCTGTCCGTCATCGCGGACAAGACCGGGTCCCTGGTGGCGGCCGCCTCCCGGCTCGGCGCCATGTTCGGCGGATGCACGGAGGAGACCGCGGCCATGCTGGCCACCTACGGTGAGGCCGTCGGGGTCGCGTTCCAGCTGGCCGACGACGTCATCGACCTCACCTCCGACGGCGAGACCTCCGGGAAGACGCCCGGCACCGACCTCCGCGAAGGGGTCCCTACGCTGCCGGTGCTGCTGCTGCGCGAACGCGCCGCCGCCGGGGAGCAGGAGGCGGCTGAGGCGCTGCGCCTGGTGGACGGCGATCTCCGGGGGGATGGGGCCCTGGCCGAGGCTGTGGCCGCCGTCGTCACGCACCCGGTCACCCAGGAGGCCTGGCAGGTGGCCCGCGCCTGGTCGGCCACCGCCCAGGAGGCGGTGGCGGGACTGCCGGAGTCCACGGTGAAGTCGGCGTTGCTGTCCTTCGCTGAGGCCGTCGTCGACCGGGAGAGCTGAGCCGCTGATGCCGCCGGCCTGAGGGTCAGTGCCCGGCCCCGGCCAGGATCTGCTCCAGCGCGGCCGCCAGCTGCCGGGCCTTCTGGGCCCGGACCTCCACGGCCACCGGATGACGGACCTGCCGGTAGAGCATGTCATCGCTGTATCGCGGGAAGACGTGCAGGTGATAGTGCCACACGTGCTGGTTGCCGGCCGGCTCGTTGTGCTGCCGCACGGAGGTGCCCTCCGGGTTCCAGGCGAGCTTCATCGCCAGAGCGAGGTCCCGGGACATGGCCCCGATGCGCGCCAGCAGGTGGTCGTCGAGGTCGTAGAGCGTCTCCCGGTGGGCCACCGGGGAGATCATCGCGTGACCCTCGTGCGGGCCGAACCCGTCGCAGGCCATGAACACCAGCAGCTCCTCGTCCTGGAAGACGAGGTCGCTCAGCTCGCAGCGGTTCGTCGGGTCGCTGACGTCACCGCGGGCCAGGCCGCAGAACGGGCACGGATAGTCGTCCGGGGCGTGGGAGCTCCACAGCGGCATCAGTCCTCCTCGAAGGAGAACTCGAGCAGGTCCAGGATGAACTCGCCCACGGTGGCGTCCTCATCGTTCCAGTGCTTCTGCTTGTTGCTGCGACGCCGGATCAGCGGGTCCGGGACGTCCAGGATGTCCACGGGGATGCCCCACACCCAGCGTTCGTCTTCGTCCTCCAGGAACAGCAGGTGCCCGTCCTCGACCTCGAGCTCGTCCGGGTCGAAGAAGAAGTGATGGGCCTCCATGAGCTCCTCGCAGCGGCCCAGCGCCCGGTAGAACTCTTCGAGCACCAGCGGCAGTCGGACGCCGTCGGGCAGCTCCGCCTCCGCGAGGGCGTCGCCCAGCTCCTCGGCGGAGTAGCCCTCCTGCGGGGTCCACTTCTCATCGAGGTACTTCGGGACCAGGGCCTTGAACTTCTCGAGCAGCATCTCCGCCATGCGCGCCAGTCTACTGGGCGGTCAGGGCTGGGCGGTCATCAGGGCTGGACGGTCAGGGCTGCACGGTCTCCAGCGCGTCGGCCACGTGGGCACGGGCGTCCTCGTCCAGCCCTCGGAGCGGCCGGGGCAGGCAGTCCCGGGGCGCCAGTCCCAGATGTTCGGCGGCTGCGGCGGCCACGCGCAGGCTGCCATGGGTGGCCATCAGCGGCCACAGCGGGGTCAGCTCGGTGTCGTCCCGGCGCTCCACCAGCCGACGGGCGGCCCCGGGCAGCACCCCGCCGATCACGGAGAACCAGGCCGCGCAGCCGGAGGTGAGCCCCCGGAGCGCCGAGGGATCGCCGGAGATGCCGAGGGCGACGTCGTCGGGGACCTCCGCGCGGACTGCGGCGACGACGTCGCGGGCCTGGGCGGGGTCCTCCGGCAACGGCGGGATCTTCACCGCCGCCAGCTGGGGCAGCGCGGCGATGCGCCCGTAGAGCTCGGGGGTGAAGCGGAATCCGGTGGTGCGGGGATTGTCATAGAGCGCCACGGGAAGCTCTGTACGGCGGCACACGTCGTCGAAGAGCCCGACGACCTCGTCCTCGGAGAGCGGCTGGTAGCTGACCGGGGCCAGCAGCAGGCCGTCCGCGCCGGCGGCCTCGGCGTCGCGCACATGCTCCAGCACCGCCGAGGTGCGCAGCGCTCCCACACCGGCCAGCACGGGGCTCCCGGGGGACGCGGCGACGGCGGCCTCCAGCACGTCCTGCCGTTCGGTGCGGTCCAGGTAGGCGTAGGAGCCCGTGGAGCCCAGCACGGTGATGCTCTGGGCTCCGGCGGACGCGCAGCGTGCCACCAGGGAGGACACGGCGTCGAGGTCGACGGTGTCCGTTCCGTCGGCGGCTCTGCGGAATGGCGTCAGCGGGAAGGCGGAGAGGCCGGAGAAGAGCTCTGCGGGGGTCGGGGCAGGCATGGCTCAGTCTCCCGGCAGGAGGCGGCGGGCAGAGGCTCCGGCGCCCAGGTGCTCCACCAGGACGTCGGCGGCGGCGTGCAGGGCGTCGTCGTCCATCGGCTCGAGGGCGTCGAAGATGAACAGGGCGGCGGAGGTCGACGTCGTCAGCGCGGTGCGGCGGCCCTGACGCCAGTTCCACCGCCGGCAGGTCACCCCCACGTCGTCGCGCCAGATGGCCTCGCCGGCCTCCGGGTGGTCGATGAGCGGCTCTCCGCCGGCGGTGGTGTCGAAGGGTTCGTCCCCGGCGGCCCGGGTCAGCACAGGTGAGCCCTGGTAGCGGTGCAGGTCCTCTCCGCCCACAGGCACCTGGTGGAGCACCGAGACGGCGTTGTAGACATCGGTCAGCCGGTTGATCCGCGGCAGTCCGTCGGAGGCGGCGCGGCGCATCAGCGCCTCCAGGCTGCTGCGGACCTTCTTGGGTTTGGCGCCGAAGGCCCGGTAGGCCTCCCGCCAGGCGGCCACATGCGGCACTTCGGTGACGGGCCGGGAGGTGAGCTCCTCGGCGGCGGAGGCCTCGGCGCGGCGCAGCAGGTCCTCGCTGGCGGCGTCGCACTCGCCGGCGTCGACCCGGTCCACGGCCAGCAGCAGGGCCCGGTAGTCGGGGCGCAGCGCCATGACCGGGTCGGTGATGCGGGCTCCGGCCAGGAACCGGTCGAGGTCGGTCTGGGTCAGTGCTGTCATGAGGGTCCTTCGCTGCGGGGTTCGTGGACGGTCAGGGAGAAGCGCGTCGGGTCGGCGCCGGTGCATCGGTAGGCGTGCGGGGCGTCTCCGGGGAAGGTGAGGGAGTCGCCGGGGGAGAGGGTGACGGCGTCGTCGTCGACCTCCACAGTCAGCTCCCCGGAGATCACATGCAGCAGTTCCCGCGTGTCAGGCAGATGCGGTGCGCTGCGGTGGGACTCTCCGGGGCGCAGCGTCCAGTCCCAGAGTTCGACGACGTCGGGGCGGTCCGAGGAGGCCACCAGCACGCCGCGTCCGCCGTGCTCGCCCTTCCAGAGCGTGGAGCCCTCCCCGGACCGGGTGACCTGCAGGGGCCGGCGCGGGGGCTCCACGAGCGCCGGCAGTCCGGTGCCGAGCGCTTCACTGAGCTTCAGCAGCGTGGCCAGCGTGGGGTTGGTGGTGCCCTGTTCGATGTTGACCGCCATGCGGCGGGAGACGCCGGCCGCTTCCGCCAGTCGGTCCAAGGTCCAGCCGCGGCGGAGGCGGGCGGAGCGCACGCGCTCGCCGAGGGCCTGGGTCACATCCATGCAGTGCACTGTAGTGCACTTTTCGTGCACCTGGCCAGTGATGCTGCTGCTGATGGTGTGAGTTCCCTCATGATGGGCGGAGTTCGCGCCTGTCGGGAACAGCCGGGGGGAGGGGCGGCGTTGACCAATACGGCATACTGTTCTGTGGTATTCGCGCCGAAAGGAAGTCGTCCGTGTCTGAGAATCCTCGCCAGCGGCCCCTCCGTGTGGCCATCATCGGCTCCGGCCCCGCCGGCGTCTACGCGGCGGACATCCTGTCGAAGTCCCAGAAGAAGAGCGACATCGAGTTCAGCATCGACCTCTTCGACCGCTACCCGGCGCCCTTCGGGCTGATCCGCTACGGCGTGGCCCCGGACCACCCGCGGATCAAGGGCATCATCAAGGCTCTGCACAAGGTCATGGACCGTGGAGACATCCGTCTGCTCGGCAATGTCGACGTCGGCACCGACATCACCCTGGAGGACCTGCGGCGCCATTACGACGCCGTCATCTTCGCCACCGGGGCCATCAAGGACGCCGAGCTGGCGATCCCCGGCATCGAGCTCGAGGGGTCCTTCGGCGCCGCGGACTTCGTCTCCTGGTACGACGGCCACCCGGACTACCCCCGCGAGTGGCCGTTGGAGGCGGAGAAGGTGGCCGTCATCGGCAACGGCAACGTGGCCTTGGACGTGGCGCGCGTGCTGTCCAAGCACGCCACGGACATGCTCAGCACAGAGATCCCGGACAACGTCTATCAGGGGCTGGCGTCCTCGCCCGTCACCGACGTCCACATCTTCGGGCGCCGTGGGCCCGCCCAGGTGAAGTTCACCCCGCTGGAGCTGCGCGAGCTGGCCCACAGCCGCGACGTCGACATCGTCCTGGACGAGCAGGACTTCGAGTTCGACGAGGCCTCGGACGAGGCCATCAAGTCCAACAACCAGGTCAAGACCATGGTCAACACCCTGGCGAACTGGCTGGTGGAGCAGGAGGAACGCACCGAGGAGGCGTCACGCCGGCTGCATATGCACTTCCTGCACCAGCCGGTGGAGATCCTCGAAGGCACCGGCGACCGGGCCGGGAAGGTCGCCGGGGTCCGCTTCGAACGCATGGAGCTCGACGGCGCCGGCGGCGTCCGTGGCACCGGAGAGTTCCTGGACTACGAGTGCCAGGCGGTCTACCGGGCCGTCGGCTACTTCGGCTCCCCTGTGGACGGCGTGCCCTTCGACGAGCGCCGCGGCGTCATCGTCAACGAGGCCGGCCGCGTCCTGCAGGACGGCGAACACATTCCCGGCACCTACGCCACCGGCTGGATCAAGCGGGGGCCGGTGGGGCTCATCGGTCACACCAAGGGCGATGCGCTGGAGACCATCGGCTGCCTGCTCGAGGATGTCCACCACCTGCCCGTGGCCGAGGACCCGCGGGAGGATGCTGTGGTGGAGCTGCTGGAGTCCCGTGGTGTCGAGTTCACCACCTGGGACGGATGGCTGCAGCTGGATGAGCACGAGGTCCGCCTCGGTGAGGAGGCCACTGCGTCCGGCCCCGTGGAGCGCGAGCGCGTCAAGGTGGTCCCGCGCGAGGAGATGGTGCGCATCTCCCGCGCGGTGCAGGCGACGGTCTGACCGGCGCCGGCCGATCAGCCCTGCGGGGCCTGACCGCCGGCCATCTGCTCCAGGCGGGCGATGCGCTCGTCCATCGGCGGGTGGGTGCTGAACATCTGCTTCGCCTTCGGTCCGAAGGGGTTGGCGATCATCATGTGCGCGTGGGCGTCGTGCTTGGGCTCCTCGCGCAGCGGCTGGCGGGCGATGCCGCCGTCGAGCTTGCGCAGGGCTGAGGCCAGCGCCAGCGGGTCTCCGCTGAGCTCCGAGCCGTCGGCGTCGGCGTCATACTCGCGGGTGCGGCTGATCGCCATCTGGATCAGGCTGGCCGCCATGGGCATCAGCAGCATGGCCAGCAGGCCGCCCACCAGGACCAGCGGGTTGCCGCCGCCCTGGTTGTTGCTGCGACCGCCGCCCATCATGCCGAAGAACATGAAGTACTGGCTGATGGTGGTCAGGAAGCCGGCCACGGCCGCCGCCACCGAGGAGACCAGGATGTCTCGGTTGTAGACGTGCATCAGCTCGTGGCCGGTCACACCGCGTAGCTCGCGCGGAGTCAGCAGGTTGAGAATGCCCTCGGTGAAGCACACGACGCCGTTCTCGGGATTGCGGCCCGTGGCGAAGGCGTTCGGGGTGGGGCTGGGTGCGATGTAGATGCGCGGCACCGGCTGCTGGGCGCGGTGGGCCAGCTCTTCCACCATCTGGTAGAGCTGGGGGGCCTGCTCCCGGCTCACCGGGTAGGCCTTCATGGCGCGCAGTGCGATCTTGTCCGAGTTCCAGTAGCTGATCGCCACGGAGACCAGGCCGACTCCGGCGAAGATGAACAGGAAGATCGGCGCATTGGTGAAGTAGGCGACGATCGCGCCCACGAAGAGGAGCAGGGCGAACAGGAAGGCCAGCAGGCCTGCCGTGCGGAGCCGTCCATGGTGATGGTGCATGGCGCCATCCTACTGATCCCGCCTGACACGGCGCCCTGGGGCGGCTGTCTGCACGCTGAGGGCGGACAGCTGTGCGGAGGTCTGCGCGGACGTCTGTGCGAGGACTCACAGGGTCGGTGCGCCACTGTTCACCTTCCGTTCACCTTAACGTGTGGTTCTGGTCGTCGGGAGGGATCACTCTGGATGAGGACAGTGAGTCAGGGCTGTGCGCAGCCCACATCTGGAGGAGACTGGATGACCGCAATGCCGTCTGTCGAGGCCCGCCGCCCGGCAGTGCAGGCCGCTGAGGAGACGCCCCGTCTCATCAGCCCGTTCGAGCGCCTCGGATTCTCCGGCCGCGCACTCGACGTCATCAACTGGCTGGCCGTCGTGGCCGCCGTCTACGTGCTCATCACCGCCGTCAATGTCATCGGCTCCGGCTTCAAGGCCGCCACCGGCGACCAGGCGGAGACGCTGTTCGCCTTTGCCACCAACCCGCTCATCGGCCTGATGATCGGTGTGGCCGCCACGGCGCTGACCCAGTCCTCCTCCACCACCACCTCGGTCACCGTCGGCCTCGTCGCCGGCGGTCTGCCGCTGCAGGTGGCCATCCCGATCATCCTGGGTGCGAACATCGGCACCACGCTGACCAACACGCTGGTCAGCCTCGGCATGGTCCGGGACAAGGAGCAGTTCCGCCGCGGATTCGCCGCCGCCACCGTCCATGACTTCTTCAACCTCATCGCGGTGCTGATCTTCCTGCCCCTGGAGATGGCCTTCGGCCTGCTGGAGCGCATCGCCACGTTCTTCGCCGGCCACGCCTCGGACAGCGACGGCGGCCTGTTCGCCGCGGTGTTCGGCGGCATCGGCGACGTCGTCAAAGCAGCCACCACGCCGCTGGCGGACGGCATCCAGTACACCGTCAGCTGGATCCCGGACCCGGTCCGCGGCATCGTGATGATCGTGGTCGCCGTGGCGCTGATCCTGATGGTCATCAACTTCATCGGCCGGATGCTCAAGGTCCTGATGGTCGGCAAGGCGAAGGCCGTCTTCCACGCGGCCATGGGCCGCGGCCCGATCACCGGCATCGGCTCCGGCGCTCTGATGACCGTCATGGTGCAGTCCTCCTCCACCTCCACCGCCCTGATGGTCCCGCTGGCCGGCTCCGGCGCGTTCACGCTGCGCCAGGTCTACCCGTTCACCATCGGCGCCAACATCGGCACGACGGTGACCGCGCTGATCTCCGCCTTCGCCTTCACCGGCGTGGAGGCGCACTACGCGCTCATCGCCGCCCTGGTGCACCTGAGCTTCAACGTGCTGGCCACCCTGGTGATCTTCGGCCTGCCGTTCCTGCGGGAGCTGCCGCCGCGCGGCGCCACCTGGTTGGCGAACCTGGCGGCCGAGAAGAAGATCTACGCCGCCGTCTGGGTCCTGGGCGTCTTCGTCGCCCTGCCGCTGGTGCTGATCTTCGGCACCGTCATCTTCTGAGCGTTCCCCCGTCGTTCACCGTCCGGCCCTCGGCACGTGTTGTGCCGGAGCCCATGCTGGGCCAGAGTGGGTGCTGAGAACGCGGGCGCGCTGCGCCTCAGGGAAGAGAAGGGGCCAGGCCGTGAGCGCTGAACACGAGGAGCATCGTCCGGAGGACGACGAGAACGTCACGGAGCTGGAGGCCGAGCTCGAGAAGATCCTCCGCGAGGCCGAGTCCACGGTCGCCGAGCTGCGCCGAGAGCTCTCCGAGCAGCGTCAGCGGCGCCTGCAGCATGAGGAGATCGAGCGCCTCGAGGAGCACCTCGCGAATTCCCGCGTCCGCTGGGAAGAGGTCCGCGACTTCTTCCAGGAGGTCCTCCACGAGGTCCGCGGGCAGGACGGCGGCGCTGGCGGTCAGACCGACTCGGGCGGCACGGATGGCCCGGCGCTGCCCGGGCCGGACGACGACGGAGGCGATCCTCCGCTCAGCCCCGACCCGCGGTGACCACCACCGTGACATCCACTTCGACGGGGATCGCCAGACTGTTGGCGATGTAGCAGTGCTCGTGCGCCTCCTGCGCGAGCTCGCGGACGCGGGATGCGTCCGTTCCTGGAGCGACTTGGACCGTCACCTCCAACCGGATGGTGTCGAGGCGGGCGGCATTGCCCAGCAGCCGGCTCGTGGCGACATCCTGATAGCTGAGGATGTCCACCCCCGCACGGGCAGCGGCCCCCAGCATGCTCAGCATCTGGCAGGACGACGCCGCCATCACCAGCAGCTGCTCGGGGTTGAGCCGCGACGGATCTCCACGGAAGCCCGGGTCCGCGCTCAAGGCCAGGGCGCCGTCCACTCCGTCGGTGAACACCTCATGATTCCGGGAGTAGCCTCGGAGCCCTCGACCGGTGGAACCCGCCTCCGGGGAGACAGGCCAGGCGAGTCGGGTCTGATAATGGTGGGCTGTAGCACTCATGGATCCACCGTAGGAGCCGATCGGTGCGGCCACGGCCGAAACGTCGTTGCGGGAGGATGGCAGGGAACCAGATGACCAGGCGCAGCAGGACGCGCCAGGACGGGACGGGGCGGTGCCGGTGGTGGAGATGAGAGACCGGGACTTCGCGCGGATCGGGGCCGCGTTGGCAGCGCCGGCGCGGGCGAGGATGCTGAACCTGCTCATGGACGGAAGCGTCCGTCCGGCGGGGGAGCTGGCTCGGGCGGCGAAGGTGAGTCCCTCCACCGGATCGGAGCATCTGGCGGTGCTGGTGGAAGCCCGGCTGGTCACCTGTACGGCTCAGGGGAGGCGTCGCTGGTACGCCCTTGCGGGTCCGGAGGTGGCAGAGGCATTGGAGGCCCTCGGGGCGGTCAGCGAACCTACAGAGGTTCACAGCTATGCGGTCAGCCGTGAGGCCGCACGGCTGGCGGAGGCCCGATTGTGCTACGACCATCTGGCGGGTCGACTCGGCGTGGCGATCACCGACGAATGGCGACGTCGCGGCTGGCTGACGGGGGACCAGCTGGCACTCAGCGACCGCGGAGCGGAGGGCCTGTCAGCCCTGGACGTCGACGTCTGCGCGGCAGGAGAGGCCAGGCGCCCCACCACGCGGGCCTGCCTGGACTGGACCGTGCGTCGGCCCCACCTGGCGGGAGCTCTCGGCGCAGCAGTGGCCACGCGTTTCCTCGATGCCGAGTGGGTGCAGAAGCACCGCGCCGGCCGTGGGCTGACGCTCACGGAGTCTGGGCGCGGGCTTCTGCGAGATGCCTGGGGGCTCGTCCTCGACTGAGTCCAGGTGGTCGGATCCTCAGCGCATGTTGACGAACTGCAGGGCGGCGTCGTCGAAGTCCTTCAGCATCGTGATGACCTCCTGGAGGTCGTCACGCGACTTCGAGGTCACGCGCAGCTCATCGCCCTGGATGGTGGCCTTGACCGACTTGGGGCCCTCGTCCCGGATCTGCTTGGTGATCTTCTTCGCGGTGGGCTGGTCGATGCCCTCCTTGATGGCTCCCTCGATCCGGTACTCCTTGCCGGAGGCGAAGGGCTCGCCGGCGTCGAAGGACTTCAGGGAGATGCCGCGCTTGATGAGCTTGGAGCCGAACACGTCCTGCACGGCCTTGGCCCGCTCCTCCGAGTTGGCCTTGATGAGGATGTTCTCCCCGGAGAAGTCGATCTCCGCGCCGGTGCCGCGGAAGTCGTAGCGCTGGGCGATCTCCTTCTGCGCCTGGTTCAGGGCGTTGCTGACCTCCTGCTTGTCCACCTTGGAGACGATGTCGAAGCTGGATTCCTTGGCCATAGATCCTCCTGTTGCTCGGGGTCGTCGTCGACGTCGAGTCTATCGACGTCCACGGACGGCGAGGTGAGGTGAGCGGCGAGGGCGGCGAAGGCGGCTCAGACGAACGTCGCCTCGCCCAGCTCCCCGACGGCGGCGCGACGCACCAGCTGCGCCAGCTCGGCCAGCACGGCGTCGTCCTCCGGCAGCTGCGCCACCGAGAAGCGGAGCAGGCCGGTGGGCTGCTCCGTGACGTGGCTGGCGGCGCCGACGTCGGCCACCACCCCCTGGCCGCTGAGCGCCAGGGCCGCAGCGCGCTCGTCGGCGACCTCCACCCACACCGCCCAGCTGTGGGTGCCCGCGCGGGCGGTCAGTCCGGCGGCTTCGAAGGCCTCCAAGGCCAGTCGTCGGCGGGTGGCATAGTGTCCCCGCGCGGAGGTGAGACGGTGAGAGACCACCGGGTCCCGCAGCAGCTGCACCAGCGCATGCTGAAGGATCCGCGAGTTCGAGGCCACGCCTCCGGACCGGTGGCGCACACAGCGCTGCACCAGCTCCCGGGGCCCGGCCAGGGCCGAGGTGCGCAGATCCATGCCGAACGCGCGCTCGAATCCGAGCACCCGCACGGTCCGTTCGGGGAACAGCGCATCCAGGGAAGGGGCAGCCCCCGGGCCCAGCGGGCCCAGCGGATCGTCCTCGATGATCAGCACCTCCGGGGCGGCCTCCAGGGCGGCCTCCAGGGCGAACCCACGCTCTGGGGTGAGGGTGTGGCGATCTGAGAATGCACCGCCGGGGGAGTGCACGAACGCGACCGCGCCGGCTTCGAGGGCCTCGGAGAGACGCTCCGGGACCGGACCCTGCTCGTCCACCGGGACCCCGACCGCCCGCAGGCCCATGGACTGCAGCACGGAGAGGTAGCCGGGGGACGTGGGCTCCTCCACTGCGATGGTGTCCCCGGACTCCGCCGCAGCGCGGGTGGCCAGCCACAGCGCCTCGGTGCCGGAGCTGACGGTGACGAACTCCCGCGGCTGGTCCGTCAGCCGCTTCTGCAGCTCCTTCTGCAGCTCCGGAAGCATATGCTCCCGTCCCCAGGCGTTGATGCCGGGCTGCTTGAGAGCTTTGGCCAGAGCTTCGTCCAGCGGCGGCAGCAGATGAGGGTCAGGACTGCAGTAGAGCAGGTCCACACCGGACCAGCCGGCGAACTCGCCACCCAGGGGGTCGGCGCCCTCGATGATGCGGGTGCCGCCCCGGCGTCGGGTCTCCACGAGCCCACCTTCGCGCAGCAGCGCCCAGGCCTGGGCGACCGTGCCGACGCTGACTCCGATCTCGGTGGCGACGTCGCGGACGGTGGGCAGGCGCATCCCGGCGGTGAGCACGCCGGCGGCGATGAGTTCGCGGATCTGCTCGGCGATGCCGGCCGGGCTGCGTTCGGTCAGGGAGCGGGCCAATGACTCGGCTTCGACGTCAGCCACGAAGCCTCCTAGGTTCTGGGCATGGGTGAACAACGGGGCAGGGCCAGCCTACTGGCAAGTCGTGACAGGCGGACGGGGACGTCCCGGAGCGACCGATTCGAAAAATCGCGAGGTCTTGGGTAAAGTTGTCTGGTGCCGACGACGGCACCACGGCAGATTACCCGAGCGGCCAAAGGGGGCTGACTGTAAATCAGCTGGCATTGCCTACGGGGGTTCGAATCCCTCATCTGCCACCCACTGGAAAGGCCCGGACCGCACGGTCCGGGCCTTTCTCGTGCCTGGGGTCTCACAACTCGTCGGGCGTCTCCGGTGCTTTGAGGCCCCGGACCATGGACACTGGTGTCATGGGGCACCGGGGGAGAGGACGCAGGTGGGGCCGTAGTCGCCTCGCACTGACGGGGACGGCTGCGGCCGTCCTGCTGGCTGGCTGTGTGCCGCTCGGCGAGCCGACCGGCCGTTCCGCCGTCGTCGATCTGCGGCAGACCGACGACCGTGACGCCGCGGTCGCCGACCTGGAACTGGAGGACGGGCGGATCCTGCGCGTCAACGCTGGAGAGGCGAGCCTGGCCGAGGACGTCACCCTCACGCTGCGGCCCGACGCCGACGCCGACCGATACGTGGTGCTGATCTCCTCCGCACGAGACGTCGTCTTTCCCCGGGATCCGGGCCCGCCCACGGTCGACGGAGTCACCCTGCACGTGAGTCCGTTCGACCTGCCCTGGGAGCGCGGAGAGATCCTCTACGCCGACGCGCCGCGGGTCACGGTGCTGAGCGTCCCTGCCGGGGAGGACGTTCCGGTCAGCGCGGCCGGAACGCACGTCGAGACCCTGTGCCTGGCGGTCACCGACGCTGAGGAAGCTGCGTTCTCGTCCTTCGAGGACCACTACCCCCTGCCGGGGATGCTGCTGGAGGTGGTGATCCGCAGCTCCGAGGCGGCCCTCGAGCTGACCTGCACCGAGGCCGACCCTGCGGCCGAGCCGTTCGACGGGATGGCCTGGGCCGCCGAGCAGAACGGCATCGAGCTCCCACCGGAGACCGAGCGGCCGTTCAGTGCTCTGCTGCCGAGGCGCAGCCACGAGGCCGCAGAACGGGAGGAGATCGAGGACGGCGCGCAGGACCGCCACCTGCTCGAGCTCGTCAGCACGGCTCGGGACGAGCTGCGCCTGAGGGTCCCGTCCGATTCGGACACCCTGCGGACGGTCACTGCGGTGCCGGTGTGGCTGTGGGGGCCGGAAGATGAGGTCCACACCCTCGAACCCGGGGAGACGCTGCACCTCGAGCTGCCGGTGGACCCGGCGCTGCGAGACCTCGCCCAGGAGGCGGCGATCTGCCTGGAGGCACAGGAGGGCGACGAGGAACCCGTCCTCTGGTGCGTGGACTGAGGCGCGCACCAGGACTGCACACGCCAGGACTGCGCACGCCAGGACTGCGCACGACAGGACTGCAGACCGCAGGCCTTTCGCCGGCGGCTTAAGCGGGCGCCGGCGACTGCTGCGGGGCCGACAGCGCCGCCGGTGTCGCGTATCGTGGCCGCCATGGCTACCACCGACATCACCGCCGAGGAGTTCCAGAAGACCCTGGAGGACAATGACATCCTCCTGGTGGACTTCTGGGCCGACTGGTGCGGCCCGTGCAAGCAGTTCGCTCCGATCTACGAGCAGGTCTCCGAGGAGCACCCGGACGTGACCTTCGCCAAGGTCGACACCGAGGCGGAGCAGGAGCTGGCCGCCGCGGCGAGCATCACCTCCATCCCCACTCTCATGGCCTTCCGCGAGAAGGTGCTGGTGTTCTCCCAGCCCGGCGCGCTCAATGCCGAGCAGCTCAACGAGGTCATCACCGCGGTGAAGGGCCTCGACATGGAGGAGATCCACCGGCAGATCGCCGAGGAGCAGGCCGAGGGCCAGCAGCAGGGCTGACCTTTCCCGTCATCGTCCCCGGTGGTCCGCAGGATTGAGCCGGGGCCCGAACGTCTGGTGCCGGTATCCGCTCAGCCGGATGAGCCGCACCACCCGCTGGCGGTGTCCCCGCCACGGTTCGAGGATCCGCAGCATGCCGGCGTCGTCGGTCCTGCTCCCGGTCAGCGCCTCGCCCACCAGGGCGGGCAGGTGATAATCACCGACCGCGGGCAGGTCGGCGGCGCCGTGCGTGCGTTGCAGGGTCTCTGCGACGGTCCAGACCCCGACGCCGGAGATCGCCGTCAGCCGGGACTGCAGGTCCTCCAGTGATGCCGCATCGCCGGGGCACGCCGCGAGTCGATGCAGCGCGGAGGCACGCTCGGCGATCCGCAGGACCGTGGCCGCCATCGGCGGCTGCACCCACATCTGATGCCAGCGCCAGGACGGAATCCGGCGGAGCTGTTCGCCGGTCAACGGCAGCCGCATCCAGTCCGGCGCCGGTCCGGGCGGGCGCTCTCCATGCCGGCGCAGCAGCTCACGCCAGCCGTGCCGGGCCTGGTCATGGGTGACCTTCTGCTCCAGGGTCACTGTCACCAGCTGGTCCAGCAGCTGGCCGGTGGCCGGCAGCCGGACCCCGGGGTGCCGGCGACGGATCCGCGCCAGGGCGGTCGACTGGTCGTCGCCGAGGGCGTCGATCAGGAGGTCGAAATCCTCCCAGCCCTCGTCCTCAGCGCCCAGCAGCGCGGGCACACGCTCCAGCGCTGCCGTGGCGAGCTCCTCGGAGGATGCCTCGACGCCGGCGCACCACAGGCGGGCGCGCACCCGGGAGACGTCCAGCTGATCCAGCCGGAGCAGGACCTGGCCCAGTTCGCGGGAGGACTGCGGAGACCACATCCTGAAGCAGGCCCACGCCCCCGCTCCCGGACTGCCGGCGGCCCCACCCCTCCAGGCGCCGGGATCCACCCGGAACGCCGGGTCCCCGGAGCCCCGCTGGATGATCCCCAGGGTGCGCGGCAGATCCACCGGGCTCGCCATGTCGACGACCGCCTCGCCGTCGGGCGCCCACGGCCGCGCCGAGTCTTGGGTCAGGGGCTGGTGCGTCACCTGTCCATGGAAGCACAGCGGACTGACATGTTGCGCCGTGAGTCCCCCAGGGGAGGGGCCCCGGAGACGCGTCGGTCCGCGCCGGTAGGCTGGCCTCATGAGATATGCCCAGTCCGTCGTCGACCTCATCGGCGGCACCCCGTTGGTGAAGCTGAACCGCATCACAGAGGGGATCTCCGCCACCGTGCTGGTGAAGCTGGAGTACCTGAACCCCGGAGGGTCCATCAAGGACCGCATCGCGCTGAAGATGATCGAGGAGGCCGAGGCCGACGGGAGGCTGAAGCCCGGCGGCGTCGTCGTCGAACCGACCTCCGGCAACACCGGGGTCGGCCTGGCCCTGGTGGCCCAGCAGAAGGGCTACCGCAGCGTCTTCATCACCGTGCCGAAGGTCGCCCAGGAGAAGCGCGACGTGCTGCGTGCCTACGGAGCTGACGTCGTCGTCGGCCCCAACGGCGTGCCCGCGGAGTCGCCGCTGTCCTACTACGGGATCTCCGACCAGATCGCCGCCGAGATCGACGGCGGCTACAAGCCTGACCAGTTCTCCAACCCCGCCGCGCCCGCCTCCCACTATGAGACGACCGGACCGGAGATCTGGGAGGACACCGAAGGCCGCATCACCCACCTGGTGGTCGGCGCGGGAACCGGCGGCACCGTCACCGGCACCGGTCGCTACCTCAAGGAGGTCTCCGCGGACCGCGAGACCGGGCCGGTGCGCGTGGTCGTCGCGGACCCGGACGGCTCCATCTACTCCGGCGGCGAGGGCCGCCCGTACTTCGTGGAAGGCGTCGGCGAGGACGTCTGGGTGCAGAACTACGACGCCTCCGTCCCCGACGAGAAGCACGCCATCACCGACGCCGAGTCCTTCGCCATGGCCCGTCGGCTGGCCACCGAGGAGGGACTGCTCGTGGGCGGCTCCTCCGGCACCGCGGTGGCCGCGGCGCTGAAGGTCGCCGCCGATCTGGGGCCCGACGACGTCGTCGTCGCGGTGCTGCCGGACTCCGGCCGCGGCTACCTGGGCAAGATCTTCAACGACCAGTGGATGATCGACCACGGCTTCGGCGAGGTGGTGTCCACCTCCACCGGCACCGAGATCAGCGTGGCCAGCCAGGACGAGATCAGCACGGCGGTGCGTGAGGGCATCATCGGTGCCGACGCCGCCCCTGCCCCCGGCACCGGCGCGAAGGACCCCGCCTCCACCACGGCCGCCGACGTGCTCGCCGCCAAGCGGACCTCCGTGGGCGAAGCGCTGCCCGAGGTGATCTCCATCCCCCGGACCACGTCTTTGCGGGAGGCGGTGTCGGTGATGAACCGGTACGGGATCGACATCGTGCCCGTCATCGACCAGCCCGGGCGGGTCGCCCGCATCGGTGAGGTCTACGGCATCGTCGACGTCGAGCGCCTCTCCGAGGACCTCATCGTGGGCCACGCCGACCCCCGAGACGAGGTGGCTCAGCACCTCAGTGCGGACCTGCCTCTGGTCGGCATCACCGAGACGGTGCCGCAGATCCTGGCGAAGCTCCGGAAGAACCCGACCCTGCTGGTGGCTGAGAACGGCGACATCGTCGGCGTGCTCACCCGCAACGACCTGTTGGCGCACCTCAGCGGTGCTTAAGGAGGACCGATGACCCACCACGACGACGCCCACCGCGCTCGCGGATTCTCCACCGAGGCGATCCACGCCGGCCAGGACCTCGACGAGGTCTTCGGCGCAGTGGTCCCGCCGCTCCACTTCTCCACCACATTCGCGCCCGACGGCATCGGGAACCTGCGCAACGGCTATGACTACGGCCGCGCCGGCAACCCCACCCGCACGGCCCTGCAGAATCAGCTGGCCGCCGTCGAGGGCGGGGGGCACGCCTTCAGCTTCGGCTCCGGGCTGGCCGCCGAGGACGCCGTCATCCGGGCCGTGATGCGCCCGGGACAGCGAATCGTGATGGGCAACGACGCCTACGGCGGCAGCTACCGGCTGATCAGCCGCATCCATGGCGACTGGGGCATTGCGAACACTCCGCTGGACCTCAACGACCACGAGCGGGTCGCCGCCGAGCTCGACGGCGACGACGCGACCCTGCTGTGGGTGGAGACCCCGTCCAACCCGCTGATGACGGTGGTCGACGTCCCGGCCCTGGCTGAGATCGCCCACGCACGCGGGGCGCTGCTGGTCGTGGACAACACGTTCGCCACCCCGTACCTGCAGCAGCCGCTGGCCCTCGGTGCGGACATCGTGGTGCACTCCACCACCAAGTACATCGGTGGGCACTCCGACGTCGTCGGCGGTGCCGTGGTGCTGGGCTCCGACGACGCCGCGGCAGACCTGGCCGAGAAGGTCGCCTTCCAGCAGTTCGCCGTCGGCGCGGTCTCCGGACCGCTGGACGCCTACCTGACCACCCGGGGGCTGAAGACCCTCGGGGTCCGGATGGACCGGCACTGCAGCAATGCTCAGGCCGTGGCGGAGCACCTGGTGGGCCATCCGGGCGTGGAGCGGGTGCTCTACCCGGGTCTGCCGGACCACCCGGGCCACGCGCTCGCGACGAGGCAGATGAGCGGTTACGGAGGCATGGTCTCCTTCCAGCTGGCCGGCGGGGAGCCCGCGGCGCGGAAGGTCGCCGAGGCCACCCGGCTGTTCGTGCTCGCCGAGTCTCTGGGCGGCATCGAGTCCCTGATGAACTACCCGCATGAGATGACGCACGCCTCGGTGCGCGGCACCGAGCTGGCCGTGCCGGAGAACCTGCTGCGTCTCTCGGTGGGCATCGAGGACGTGGCCGATCTCATCGACGACCTGGACGCCGCGCTCGCCGGACTCTGAACCGACACGTTCGGAAATGCCTCCGCGGTGCGGGCCCTTGTCGGCGCAGATGCGCGCTCATAAGGGCCCGAGCCGCGGAGGCATGCTGCGTCGCAGAAGTGCACCAGAGGCAGCGTCAGTGGTGCACGTTTCTCTTGGCCGGCAGCGCCGCGCCCCGTGCCGGCTCGACTGTCCAGAGTGGAGCGGGACGAATCCTTCACGCCCGGCTGTGGCCGATGGGTCTCCACGAGAGAGGGCTCGCGGAGTCGACCGTCAGTCTGGTCGAGATGCTCGACGGCTCGGAGACGGAGGTGCATGGGGAGTCGGGGCTCACCGTGACGGACTGCTGCCAGGAGATCGTCAGAGGTGGATTCCCGGGTCTGCGCCAGCGTCCGGCTCACCTGCTCGGGCGGGAGCTGGACGCCTACCTCCCACGGGTGGTCGACCGAGACCTCCCCGATCAGGGACTCACCGCCCGTCGCCTGAGCCTTCCCGTGTCCGCCGACCTGGCAGGCAAGCTGTTCGAAGCGCTGGCGACGCTTACGGTTCGTGTCATTGCTGAGGCTCATGGCGCTCGGGTGACGCATCGTCGGTCGCATGACTCGTGTGAGGAGGTCGACCTCATCGTGGCGGGAGAAGATGCCCGACGACGTCGTGGACCTGGTGGTGGTGACGACGGGGAGACGCACCTCTCGTCGACGAGACGGAATCGCCGTCGTCCCTCTGGCTCTGCTCGGGGACTGACTGTCCGGGTGCTCCGGGCCGACAGCCGGCTTCCCGAGTGGGACCTCTGGTCTGCTTAGACTGTCGTCCATGAGCCTCGACCACGCCTCCTCTCCGACCTGTCTGGCCGCCGCCGCGCAGCGTCTGGGCCTGACCGGGACTGTCGACGCCGTCTGCGTGGTGGACCAGCTGATTCGGGACGACCCCGGTCCGGTCGGGGTCACCGGCATCGACAAGCGTCCGGTCAGCGGGCCCGTGATGGTGCGCAGCCTCGGCCTGCACGGCGACGTGCAGGCGGACCGGAAGCACCACGGCGGGGAGGAGAAGGCGGTCTACGCCTATGCGGCCGACGACGCCGTCTGGTGGGCCGAGCAGCTGGGCCGGGACATCCCGCCCGGCAGTTTCGGGGAGAATCTGCGGATATCCGGGTCCGCGGGTGAGGATTTCGACGTCGACGGCGCGTTCCCGGGTGAGCGCTGGCGGGTGGGGGACCGGCTCGTCCTGGAGGTCACCCGGCCTAGGATCCCGTGTGCGACCTTCGGGCGCTGGATGGACCAGCCCGGCTGGGTGAAGCGGTTCCTGCAGGCCGGACGTCCTGGCACCTACTTCCGCGTGGTCACCCCCGGAGAGGTCCGGGCCGGCGACCCGGTGGAGGTCATCGCTGCGGCGGAGGCCCCGGAGCACACCATCCGAGAGATCGCCCTGGCCAAGGGCCCGACGGCGGCCCGCCCGAACGACTGAGCCGCGCAGAGAGCCTCCCCGACCCGCCCCCTCTTCTGCGAGTTGGTCTGGAGTTGTGGGTACTCGATTCGATCGAATCGAGTACCCA
>NZ_JBQYEY010000030.1:0-42188 GCF_052656005.1 Nesterenkonia sp. K-15-9-6 | reverse complement strand
GGAGCGACGATGAGTCGTCGCTCCCGGCCCTGTGCTGTGGGGAGCCAGGATCAGGCCAGGGTGACCAGGTCCTGGTATTCGGCGGTGTAGAGATCCTCGACGCCGTCGGGCAGCAGCACCACACGCTCCGGATCCAGCGCCTCCACCGCACCCTCGTCGTGGGTGACCAGCACGACGGCGCCCTCGTAGGTCCGCAGCGCGGCCAGGATCTCCTCCCGGGAGGCGGGATCCAGGTTGTTCGTGGGCTCGTCGAGCAGCAGCACGTTGGCGCTGGAGGCGACCAGGGTGGCCAGGGCCAGACGGGTCTTCTCACCGCCGGAGAGCACCTCCGCCGGCTTGTGGACGTCATCGCCGGAGAACAGGAACGAACCCAGGATCTTGCGCTGCTCGGTGTCCGCCAGCTCCGGTGCGGCGGTCTTCATGTTCTCCAACACGGTGCGTTCGGTGTCCAAGGTGTCGTGCTCCTGGGCGTAGTAGCCCAGCTTGAGCCCGTGTCCAGGGATGACAGCCCCGGAGTCTGGCTGGGCGACTCCGGCGAGCATGCGCAGCAGTGTGGTCTTGCCTGCCCCGTTGTAGCCGAGGATGACCACCCGGGAGCCTCGGTCGATCGCCAGGTCCACACCGGTGAAGATCTCCAGGGAGCCATAGGACTTCGAGAGCCCTTCGGCGAACAGCGGCGTCTTGCCGCAGGACGCCGGCTTCGGGAAGCGGATGTTGGCCACCCGGTCCGCCTGTCGCTCTCCTTCGAGTCCGACCATCATGCGGTCGGCCCGCTTCAACATGTTCTGCGCAGCGACCGCCTTGGTGGCCTTGGCGCGCATCTTCTCCGCCTGGGAGCGCAGCGCCGTGGCCTTCTTCTCGGCATTGGCGAACTCGCGCTTGCGTCGCGCCTCGTCCTGCTCCCGCTGAACGAGATAGTTCTTCCACCCCATGTTGTAGACGTCCACCACACACCGGTTGGCATCCAGGTACAGCACCTTGTTGACGGTGCGCTCCATGAGCTCCACGTCGTGGGAGATCACGATGAATCCGCCCGAGAAGTGCTGCAGGTAGTCCCGGAGCCAGACGATGGAGTCCTGGTCCAGGTGGTTGGTCGGCTCGTCGAGAAGAAGGGTGTCGGCGTCCGAGAAGAGGATCCGCGCCAGCTCCACGCGCCGCCGCTGGCCGCCGGAGAGCGTCTTCAACGGCTGGGTGAGGATGCGCTCCGGCAGGTCGAGGTTCGCACAGATGGTGGCCGCCTCAGACTCTGCGGCGTAGCCGCCGGCTGCCACGAACCGAGCCTCCAGGGTGGAGTAGCGCTTCATGGCCCGGGCCTGGACGGCGTCGTCAGAGGAGCTCATCTGCTCCTCGGCCTGGCGCATCTTGGCCACGACCTCGTCAAGACCGCGCGCAGAGAGGATGCGGTCGCGGGCGAGCTGCTCCATGTTCTCCACTCGGGGGTCCTGGGGCAGGTACCCGATCGACCCGGTGCGCTCGACGTGACCGGCCGCGGGCAGGGCCTGGCCGGCGAGCACCTTGGTCATGGTGGTCTTCCCCGCGCCGTTGCGCCCCACCAGACCCACCTTGTCACCGGCGTCGATGCGGAAGGACACCTCGTCCATGAGCAGACGGGCGCCGGCTCGCAGCTCGAGGTTCGATACGCTGATCACAGTTGACAGGCCTTCCTGGGAGAGACGCGGACCGCCGCAGATCGGAGCAGCAGTCGAGACATGGCTGAGATGACGGACGGAGCGACGAGGAGCACGCTGAAGGGCGCCGACGCTCCGGCACACCCTGGACAGTCTAACGAGGCTGTCCAATCGGGCTCGCGGGTCCCCGCCTCTGGCCCGCAGCGCCTGGTCACCGAGGTCGACGCCGTCCACGTCGCCGTGGACCTGCCCGATGGCTCGCGTCGGACGATCCTCCACGAGCTGAGCCTCACCCTGGACGAGCCGGTGGTCGCGGTCGTCGGGGCCAACGGCTCCGGCAAGTCCACGCTGCTGCGGCTGGTGGCGGGCCTGGTCGCACCCACCGCCGGGGAGATCCGCTTCTCCCCGGCCGTGCCGCGGTCGGGGTTCATCTTCGCGAACCCGCAGGCGCAGATCATCATGCCGGTGGTGGGCGAGGACATCGAGTTCTCGCTGCGGGAGACGGTGAAGTCCCGCGCCGAGCGCACCCGCCGGATGCGGGAGATCCTGACACAGCTGGAACTCGGACACCGGGCGGAGTCGAGCGTCTACGAGCTCTCCTCCGGCGAGCGGCAGAAGGTCGCCCTGGCCGGAGTGCTGGCCACTGAGCCCGAGCTGGTGATCGCCGACGAACCCACCACACTGCTGGATCTGCGCAATGCCGCAGAGTTCCGCCGCCGCCTGCTCGAGCTGCAGGTGCCCCTGCTGCTGGCCACCCATGATCTGGAGTTCGCGGCCCAGGCGGACCGGGTCCTCGTATTCGATCACGGGCGGCTCGTGGACGACGACGAGCCGGCGGCAGCGATCGCTCGCTACCGCCGACTCGCCCTGCAGGAGCCTGAGGGCCGCTGAAGGCTCAGATGTTGAAGCCGAGGGCCCGCATCTGCTCGCGGCCGTCCTCGGTGATCTTCTCCGGCCCCCACGGCGGCATCCACACCCAGTTGAGCCGCCACTCGTCCACCATGGTGCCCACGTGCTGGCCGACCTGGTCCTCCAGGACGTCGGTCAGCGGGCAGGCGGCGGTGGTGAGGGTCATGTCGATGACCAGGGCGCCGTCCTCGGCGTAGTTCAGGCCGTAGAGCAGGCCCAGGTCGACGACGTTGATGCCCAGCTCCGGGTCGATGACCTCTTTGAGGGCCTCTTCGATGTCTTCGAGCGGTGTCCGCTCGGCGGTCGGGGTCTCACTCATGGTCCGCACTCCTTCCTTCGATGGCGTAACGCCACGGTGTCGCCATGTATGCCCGGCCTGTCCGGCCGGGGTGTCAGTCTTCGGTGCTCGGCGTGCGGGAGACGCGCGCCTGCAGCAGGGCGTCGTGCAGCGCCATCCAGCCCAGCAGGGCGCACTTGATGCGCGCCGGATACTTCGCGACGCCCACGAAGGCCGAGGCGTCCTCCAGCCTCTCCTGTCGTTCCTCGTCCGCCAAGGGGCGGCCTCGACCACGCATGAGCTCCCGGAAGGTCTCCCCCAGCTCTTCGGCCTCCGAGACCTGCGTGCCGTCGACGAGGTCATGCATGACCGACAGCGAGGCCTGGGAGATCGAGCAGCCGTGGCCCTCCCAGCCCAGACCCGCGATGCGCAGGTCCGTGCCGTCCTCCGAGGAGTCCAGCCTGACCCAGAGCCGGGCCTCGTCGCCGCAGGTCGGGTTGACCTGGAAGGATTCGCCGTCGTAGTTCTCCAGCGCACCTGCCCCGTGGCGTTCCCGGGAGTGGTCGAGGATCACCTGTTGGTAGAGCTGCTCCAGGGCGTCAGCCATGCTGCCCTCCCGAGGTGCTCCCCCCGAGGCCGAAGAACGGCCTCACACGCCCCAGCGCCTCCACGAACGCCGCGACCTCGTCAGGCGTGGTGTAGACGCCGGCTGAGGCTCGGGCCGAGGCGTGGACGCCGAGCCGCCGATGCACCGGCTGGGCACAGTGATGTCCCACGCGCACGGCGATGCCGGCGTCGTCGAGCACCTGGCCCACATCGTGCGGGTGCACCCCCTCGACGTCGAAGGCCACCACGGCGAGCCGGTCGACGGGATCCGTGGGGCCCAGCACCCGCACACCGGGGACCGAGGCGATCCCGTCGAGCAGCAGCCGGGTCAGCTCCTCCTCATGTGCGGCGAAGGACTCCATACCCACACCGTGGAGATACTCCACAGCGGCGTGCATCCCCACGGTCTGGGCGACCATCTGCGTGCCGGCTTCGAAACGGTTCGGCGGCGGCATGAACGTGGTGGTCTCCATGGTGACGACCTCCACCATCGATCCGCCGGTGATGAACGGCGGCAGGAGCTCCAGCAGCTCACGGCGACCGTACAGGACGCCCACACCGGTGGGAGCGAGCATCTTGTGCCCGGAGAACGCGGCGAAGTCGACGTCGAGACCGTGGACGTCCAACGGCAGGTGGGCTGCGGACTGGCAGGCATCCAGCACCACGACGGCGCCGACGCGCCGCGCGTGCGCGACGACGTCGGCCACAGGGCTGATCGCGCCGGTGACGTTGGAGGCGTGCGTCAGCGCCACGATTCGGGTGCGCTCGGTGATCACGGAGAACGTCTCCGGATCCAGGCGGCCCTCATCCGTGAGGCCGATCCACCGCAGCGTGGCTCCGGTCCGTGCGGCGAGCTGCTGCCAGGGCACCAGGTTCGCGTGGTGCTCGGCCTCGGTGACCACGATCTCGTCACCTTCCGCGAGGGCGAAGCGCTCCGACGTCGCGGATTCGCCGCGTCCGAGCCGGGCGTCCAGCGTGGCGCTGAGGAAGCCGTGGCTGACCAGGTTGAGCGCCTCGGTGGCGTTCTTGGTCCACACGATCTCGTCCTCGTCGGCCCCGACGAAGCCGGCGACGGCGGCTCGAGCCGCCTCGTAGACCTCTGTGGCCTCTTCGGCGACCTGATGGGCGCCGCGGTGGACAGCGGCGTTGGTGCGCTCGTAGAAGTGCCGTTCCGCCTCGAGCACAGCACGGGGCTTCTGCGCGGTCGCCGCGGTGTCCAGGTAGACCAGCGGCCGCCCGTCACGCACGGTGCGCTCCAGCAGCGGGAAGTCCGCACGGACGGCCGCCAGCTCCGCCGCGCTCAGGGAGCGGGCGGAGCCGGCGGCCGGCGCGGGCTGCGGGTGAGCAGCGGTCATGGGATCAGTGCCTCTCGAGATGGTCGTCTCAGGCGGTGGCCGCGAGGAAGCGGTCGTAGCCCTTCTCCTCCAGCTCATCAGCGAGCTCCGGCCCACCGTGCTCGGCGACGCGCCCGTCGATGAACACGTGGACGTGGTCGGGCTTGATGTAGTTGAGGATGCGGGTGTAGTGCGTGATGAGCATGGTGCCCATGCCGTTGGCCTCATGGGCGCGGTTGACGCCCTCGGAGACCACGCGCAGGGCGTCGATGTCCAGACCCGAGTCGGTCTCGTCCAGGACGGCGAACTTCGGCTTGAACAGCTCCAGCTGCAGGATCTCCACGCGCTTCTTCTCACCGCCGGAGAAGCCCTCGTTGACGTTGCGGCTGGCGAAGTCGGCGTCGATCTTCAGCTGCTCCATCGCCTCGCGGACCTCCTTGGTCCAGGTGCGGAGCTTCGGCGCCTCGCCGTCCAGGGCGGTCTTCGCGGTGCGCAGGAAGTTGGTCATGGTCACACCAGGGACCTCCACCGGGTACTGCATGGCCAGGAACAGGCCGGCCTGGGCGCGCTCGTCCACGCCCATCTCCAGGACGTCCTCGCCGTCGAGGGTGATGGACCCGGAGGTCACCTCGTAGCGGGGGTGCCCGGCGATGGTGGCGGCCAGGGTGGACTTGCCGGAGCCGTTGGGGCCCATGATGGCGTGGATCTCACCGGAGGTGATGGTCAGGGAGACGCCCTTGAGGATCTCCTTGGTGCCCTGCTCGGTCTCGATGGAGACGTGGAGGTCCTTGATCTCGAGAGTAGACATGTCGTGTCCGTCGTCCTTTGCTGTGTCGTGAAGCGTCAGTGTCAAGCGGGTGGGGCAGTCCGGGCGCGCGCCCGGCGATGCTCAGAAGCCGGCGATCTCCAGCTCGTTCTCCAGGTCCTCCTGGAGAGAGTCCTCGATGCTGGACACACCGATCTTCTGGATGATCTCGTTCAGGAAGCCACGGACCACCAGCTGGCGGGCCTCCTTCTCCGGGATGCCCCGGGCCATGAGGTAGAAGAGGTGGTTCTCGTCGAACCGTCCGGTGGAGGAGGCGTGCCCGGCCCCCTCGATGACGCCGGTCTCGATCTCCAGGTTCGGCACCGAGTCCGCGCGGGCTCCGTCGGTGAGCACCAGATTCTGGTTCTTCTCGTAGGAGTCGGTCCCCACGGCCTCCTTGCGGATGAGCACGTCACCCACCCACACGGTGCGGGCCGAGGCGCCCTGGAGAGCGCCCTTGTACAGGACGTTGGACGTGTTCCGCGGCGAGTTGTGGTCCACGAACGTCCGGTGCTCAATGTGCTGACCGGCATCGGCGAAGTACAGGCCGTACATCTCCGCCTCCGCACCCTCGGCGGCGTAGCGGAAGTTGGTGTTGAGGCGGATGACTGCGCCGCCCAGCGACACGGCGACGTGCTTGTAGGACGCGTCGCGACCGACCTCGGCGTCGTGCTGTCCGACGTGGACGGCGTCGTCGTCCCAGCGCTGCAGGGAGATCACCTTCACGTCGGCGCCGTCGCCAACGATCACCTCCACGTTGCCGTTGAAGGCCGCGCTGCCGCGGTGCTCGAGCACGAACACCGCCTTCGCGTGGGTCCCGGCCTGCAGCACGATGTGGCTGTTGGCGCGACGTCCGGCGCCCGCCCCGGTGATGTCCACGCGGATCGGCTCCGCGACCTCGACGTCGGCCGGCACGCTGACGTGCAGCGCGTCGTCGACGTTCTTGGCCGCGACGGCGGCTGCGCGGTCCGCCGGCTGCAGGACGCTGTCGCGCGGAGCGATCCCCTGGGCCAGCGAGGAGACGACGACGTCCTCGGAGGCGGTGACGCGGTGCTCCGCGGCGTCGGCCTGACCTGCCTCGTCGGTCAGCACGCCGGTCAGCTTCTTCAGCGGAGTGAAGCGCCACTCCTCCTCACGGCCGCTCGGCTGCGGGAAGCCGGCGACGTCGAATCCGGTGTGCCGGTTGGCCCGGGAGCCGATGCCGGAGGTCAGCTGCTTCGTCTCACCGAGCCCGCCGTGGCTGTGCTCAGCGGCCTGGTTGGTCTCAGCGGCGAGGTTCTCGCCCTCCTCCGTCATGCCGGGGATGGAGATGCGGCGTTCGCCGACCTCCACTCCTGCGACCTTCTCCGCCTGGTCAGCGGGGGTGTTCGTCATCTGTTCCTCGTCCCTTGTCTGTCGTGGAGATGTGGGTGAAGTCTGATCTCACGGAGACCCGCCCCGGGGGCTCCCCCCGGAGCGGGTGTCCGTGCGTACGGCGATGAGGCCTCCGGTCAGCCGACCGAGCCTTCCATCTGCAGCTCGATGAGGCGGTTCAGCTCGAGGGCGTACTCCATCGGCAGCTCCCGGGCGATCGGCTCGATGAAGCCGCGCACGATCATCGCCATGGCCTCGTCCTCGGCCAGCCCGCGGGCCATGAGGTAGAACAGCTGGTCCTCGGAGACCTTGGAGACGGTGGCCTCGTGCCCGAGGGTCACGTCGTCCTCGCGGATGTCGATGTACGGGTAGGTGTCGGTCTTTGAGATCGTGTCCACCAGCAGGGCGTCACACACCACGGAGTTCGCCGAGTGCTCGGCTCCCTCGTTGACCTGGACCAGGCCGCGGTAGGAGGCGCGCCCACCGTTGCGGGCCACCGACTTCGAGACGATGGAGCTCGAGGTGTGCGGCGCCATGTGGACCATCTTGGAGCCGGTGTCCTGGTGCTGACCCTCGCCGGCGAAGGCCACAGAGAGGGTCTCACCCTTGGCGTGCTCACCGGTCAGGTAGACCGCGGGGTACTTCATGGTGACCTTGGAACCGATGTTTCCGTCGATCCACTCCATGGTGCCGCCGGCGTCGACGACGGCGCGCTTGGTGACCAGGTTGTACACGTTGTTCGACCAGTTCTGGATGGTCGTGTAGCGCACGCGGGCGTTCTTCTTGACCACGATCTCCACGACCGCCGAGTGCAGCGAGTCGGTGTCATAGATCGGGGCGGTGCAGCCCTCGATGTAGTGGACGTAGGAGTCCTCGTCGGCGATGATCAGGGTTCGCTCGAACTGACCCATGTTCTCGGTGTTGATGCGGAAGTAGGCCTGGAGCGGGATCTCGACGTGCACGCCCTTGGGGACGTAGACGAAGGAGCCGCCGGACCACACCGCGGTGTTCAGGGCGGCGAACTTGTTGTCGCCCACCGGGATGACGGAGCCGAAGTACTCCTCGAAGAACTCCGGGTGCTCCTTCAGTGCGGTGTCGGTGTCCATGAAGATGACGCCCTGCTCCTCCAGGTCCTCACGGATCTGGTGGTAGACCACCTCAGACTCGTACTGGGCGGCCACGCCGGCCACCAGACGCTCACGCTCGGCCTCCGGGATGCCGAGCTTCTCATAGGTGTTGCGGATGTCCTCGGGCAGGTCCTCCCAGGTGCGGGCCTGCTTCTCCGTGGAGCGCACGAAGTACTTGATGTTGTCGAAGTCGATCTCAGAGAGGTCGGCTCCCCACATCGGCAGCGGCTTGCGCTCGAAGTACTTCAGGCCCTTCTTGCGCAGCTTGAGCATCCACTCCGGCTCGTCCTTCTTGGAGGAGATGTCGGCGACGACGGCCTCGTCGAGACCGCGCTTGGCGTTGGCGCCGGCGACGTCGGAGTCGGACCAGCCGTACTCATAGGCCCCGATCGCGTTGAGCTCCGGATTCTTCTCCAGGATCTCAGAGATGACGCCCGGGTCCTCGGTGCGCTGGATCTGCTCGGTCATGACAACCTCTCTTGTTGACGGGGGGAGATGACGATTCTCTTGCGTCCGCCGGACAGGCGGCTGCCTGCGGAGGCGGTGCGTGTCGTGGGGTCCTGCGGGGCATCGGACGCTGAACGTCGGGCCCGCTGTTCGGCGGCGAGCCGCTCGCGGCCCACCGGGACGTGTGTGGTGCAGACGTGGGCTCCCGCGGCCTGCGTCGAGAGCCGCCGGACGTCCACTTCGAGCAGGCGAGAGATCATCTCGGTCTCTTCCTCGCAGAACACCGGATGGGCCTCAGCTATTTCCCGCACCGGGCAGTGTCCCTGACAGAGCTGGGTGGACTGCATGGCCAGCAGCGGATTGTCCCGGCCCACTTTGCGGGTGAAGCCGGCGAACCCGTCCTCGCTGAAGAGCTCGGCCAGCCTCTCCGCACGCTCGTCGAGGTCGTCGATGCCGGCCAGGTGCTGGCGGTAGCGATCCTCGTGGCCGGCGAAGTAGGCCTCTGCCAGCGCGCGGGGCGCCTCGTCACCGACGGCGTCGCCGAGCACGTCGAGAGCCCGCCGGGCCAACCCGAGATAGTCGTCGCCGAGTACCTGCTGGCCCTCCTGCGAGATCACGTAGCGTCGGGAAGGACGTCCGGCACCCTTGCGACGGGAGGTGACGTTCTTGATCTCCACGATGCCCTGCTCGGTCATCGCGTCGAGGTGACGGCGTACAGCGGCGGCCGTGAGGTCAAGGCGCCTCCCGAGCGCCGCAGCGCTGATGGGGCCCTCCTCCACGACGAGCTGCAGCACCCGCTCACGCGTGGTGCCGTCGCCGTCCCGACCCGCGTCGACCTGCGCCGACACGGGCTCTGCGGAGCTCCGGCTCGAATACATGATCCTATTATGACTTATTCAAAACAGGCGTGCCAGTAAGGCGACCCTGCATTGATGCAGATCACAGCCGGGGTCCACGAGCCCCGGCACAGGATGTCATCCTCCCACCCTCCAGCACCCTCGACCTCTACTACAACCTGTAGAAATGTAGAATGTCCTGGTGCCCCAGCATCCCCTCTGCCTCAGCCTGCGCCAGGTCCGATACGCGGTCGGCTCCGCCCGGTCCGCAACCGGTGTGCAGGAGATCCTCCGCGGCGTCGACTTCACCGCCCGCCGCGGCGAAGTGACCGTCCTCCTGGGGCCCAACGGTGCGGGGAAGACCACCGCACTGGGCTGCGCGCAAGGCCTGCTGCGACCCTCCCAGGGCACGGTCTCCCTGCTGGGCGAGGACCCCTGGCGGGCCGGGGCTGGGCTGCGCGCCCGGGTCGGCGTCATGCTCCAGGACGGCGGCCTCCCCCAGTCGGTGCGACCGAAGGTGCTGCTCGAACACGTCGCCCGGCTCCACGCGGACCCCTGGCCGCTTCAGGACCTGGTGGACCGCCTGGACATGTCCGGATTCATGGGCACCACCGTGCGCCGCCTCTCCGGCGGGCAGCGGCAGCGCGTCGCCCTGGCCGCCAGCCTCATCGGCCGCCCGGAGGCCGTCTTCCTGGACGAACCGTCGGCCGGCCTGGATCCACAGTCGCGGCAGACCGTCTTCGAGCTGGTCACGCATCTGCGGGACCGTGGGCTGGGCATCGTGCTGACCACCCATCTGCTGGAGGAGGCCCAACGCCTGGCCGATTCGGTGCACATCCTCAAGGACGGCGTCGTCGTGCGGCACGGCACCGTGGCCGAGCTCACCGACGACGGGCGCAGCCGGCGGCTGATCTTCGTCTCGCCCCGCACGTTGACCCGTGCCGAGCTCGAGGCGGCTCCGACGCCGATGAGCCTCGACGGCGGGGCGGACAACGAGCCCGGAGCCCGGTGGGCCGCCGGAGGCATCAGTGGCCCCCAGGATCTCCACCGTCTCACGGACTGGTGGCGCCAGATCGATCTGATGCCCGGCGAGGTCTCCTTCGAGGCCCGCACCCTCGAGGACGTCTTCTGGGAGGTCTCCGTCTCATGACCCCGCCGCTCTCCCGCCCCGCTCCGGCGAGCCGGCGCATCCTCGCCCATGGCTTCTACGAGACCCGCAACACGCTGCGCAACGGCGAACAGCTGCTGGTCTCGATCATCCTTCCTGTGTTGGTGCTCATCGGAGCGCACCGTCTGGACATCGTCTCCGGTACGACCGCCGGAGGCCTCAGCGTGCCCGGGATCGATGTCATCACCCCCGGGGTGCTCGCACTGTCCGTGATGGCCTCTGCCTTCACCGGACAGGGCATCGCGGCCGGCTTCGAACGGCAGTACGGGGTGCTGGCCTATCTGTCCACCACTCCGCTCGGGCCGACCGGCCTGATCCTCGGCAAGGCCGTGGCCGTCGTCTGCGTCGTGGTCATCCAGGTGGTCGTCATCGGGGCGGCAGGACTGATGCTGGGCTGGCAGCCTGACCCCGGAGGCCTGGCGTGGCTGTCGCTGGTCCTCGTCCTGGGTGCCACCGCCTTCACTGCGCTGGGCCTGCTGCTGGCCGGCACGGTGCGAGCAGAGGCGACACTCGCACTGACCAACATCCTGTGGGTTCTGCTGGGGGCCGCCGGAGGCACCGTGTTCCCGCTCGACCATGACGGACCGGGCGCCCTGCTGCTCCTGCTCCCCTCCGCGGCGCTGGGCGAGGGCCTGCGCGCCGCTTCCATCGACGGGGCACTGGCCCCGGTCCCTGCTCTCGTCCTGGCGGGCTGGTCCGTGCTCGCCGTCCTCGCCGCACGAAGGTGGTTCCAATGGCGCTGACCGATTCCCTGACCCGCCGACTCCCCACCCGTATCACGACCATGACGCGGATCCTGGCGATCGCCACCCTGGTGTCCAACATCGGCATCATGGTCACCGGCGGCGCCGTGCGGCTCACCGACTCGGGCCTCGGATGTCCGGAGTGGCCCCGCTGCACCCCCGAGTCCTGGGTCTCCACCCCCGAGATGGGCATCCACGGTGCGATCGAGTTCGGCAATCGGCTGCTCACCTACGTGCTCATCGCCATCAGCATGGCCATGTTCTTGGCGATCGTCCGGCTCTGGGACAGCCACCGTCCACTCGTCGTCCGGTCGCTGCTGATCGGCCTGGGCATTCCGCTGCAGGGCGTGATCGGCGGCATCACCGTCTGGACGAACCTCAACCCGTGGGTGGTGGGCCTGCACTTCGTGCTGTCCTCGGTCCTCGTCATGCTCGCCGCCCAGCTGCTGCATCGAGTGAACCTGGAGCTCCGACACGACGGTGAGGCCGGACGTCCCCTCGTGGACGGGCCAGTGGACTCCGTCAGCTCCGCGATGGCTCCGGTCCTGCTGGGCGCCAGCTGGATCGCCGTCGTCCTGGGCACGATCGTCACGGGCACAGGCCCTCACGCCGGAGACCCGGGCGCCCCCCGGCACGGTTTCGACCCGGACCTGGTCACCCGCCTCCACACGATCCCGGTGTGGGTGCTGTGCGCGGCGACGCTGGCCATCCTGGTCCGGCAGCTCCGGCACCAGGCGTCCCCTGCTCAGCGGAAGGCCACCTGGTGGTTGGTCGGCGTGATCCTGGGCCAGGCCACCATCGGCTATGTCCAGCACTTCACCGGACTCCCCATCCTGCTCGTCCTGCTGCACATGCTCGGCTCCGCCGTGCTCATCGCCGCGGCGATCGTCCTGGTGGACAGGCTGCGGGCCCCGTATCGGACCCGCGGCCTGGATCGCGGGGCCCCGACGCAGGCCTCGGCCCCCGGTGAACACCGAGGTCGACGGTCACATCCTGAGCTGAACGGTTCCTGACACACGGTCATGGACGGCGCGCCCGTCGGGCCCGAAGAGGATCGCCGGGAGGATCACCACCAGCAGCCCCGTGCGTACGGCCGACCAGAGCGGGCCCGGGGCCCGAGTGCCGCGCACCACCTGGATGCGGACCAGTCGTTTGCCGATGGTCACCCCGAGCAGACCCACCAGGATGATGTGCATTGCGGCGAAGATCAGCAGGGTCACCACCGGGTCGCCGGCGAACCAGACGGTGGAGATCAGCAGCGCGATCCCCCAGTCGATCAGCAGAGCCAGCACCCGGCGCCCGAACGGGGCCAGGCTGCCTGGGCCGTCCTCCGGAAGGCCCAGGCGTTCCCCCGGCCAGCTGTCTCCGGCCCCCTCCCCGGAGGGCTCGGAACCACCAGGGCGCGCGTCTCGGCTGTCTGCCACGGATCTCCTCTGCTCGACGGGCCGTCGGCAACATGTCTGCCGACGGACTCCAACCCACCATTCTACGGGCGAGGACGCTCTCCGGGCGGGACTGACCGACGGGGATGAGCGACTTAAGTTACATGGCTGAAACATTTGCGTGATGGTCGAGAAACCCCGCCTGCCTAGCGTGGACTCCAGAGCGTGAGCCTCGGCCCACGGCTCAGGTGACGCGGACCGGCCATCACGACGGCACGACCCCGGTGCACCCCCCGCCGGATCAGGTCATCGACGGTGATCGGTCCCACACACCTGTGCCGATCCGGCTAGGGTGAACAACGCAGACCGGGTCCGCCCGGTGTCCAGCACGATATCCATAGGAGCAAGGACGCATGTTCAGCAACCCCGAAGAAGTCCTGAAGTTCATCCAGGAGGAGGATGTCCGCTTCGTCGACATCCGGTTCACGGACCTCCCCGGCAGCCAGCACCACTTCAACGTCCCGGCGAAGACCGTCGACCTCGACTTCTTCGAGAACGGGCAGCTGTTCGACGGCTCCTCGATCCGCGGGTTCCAGGGCATCGAAGAGTCTGACATGCAGCTCATCCCGGATGTCGCCACCGCCTTCATCGACGAGTACCGCGTCGAGAAGACCCTGGCGATGAACTTCTCCATCGTGAACCCGCGCACCGGCGAGCCCTACGTCCGCGACCCGCGCGGCGTCGCGCAGAAGGCCGAGGAGTACCTGGCTTCCTCCGGCATCGCCGACACCGCCTTCTTCGGTGCTGAGGCCGAGTTCTTCCTCTTCGACGATGTGAAGTGGCAGTCCTCGCCGCAGGCCTCCTTCTACTCGGTCGACTCCGACGAGGCCAACTGGAAGTCGGCCGAGGAGCTCGCAGGCGGCAACCTGGGCCACAAGCTCGCCACCAAGGGCGGGTACTTCCCGGTCTCGCCGCAGGACAAGAGCGCCGACCTCCGTGACGCGATCTGCATCGCGATGGACAACGCCGGCCTCGAGGTCGAGCGTTCCCACCACGAGGTCGCCGCTCCGGGCCAGCAGGAGATCAACTACAAGTTCAACACGCTGGTCCACGCCGCCGACGACGTCCAGAAGTTCAAGTACGTCGTGAAGAACACCGCCGACCAGTTCGGCAAGTCGGCCACGTTCATGCCGAAGCCCGTCTTCGAGGAGAACGGCTCGGGCATGCACTGCCACCAGTCCCTCTGGAAGGACGGCGAGCCGCTGTTCTTCGACGAGAAGGGCTACGCGAACCTCTCCGACACCGCGCGGTGGTACATCGGTGGCCTGCTCAAGCACGCCCATGCGGTCCTGGCGTTCACCAACCCGACGGTGAACTCCTACAAGCGACTGGTCAAGGGCTATGAGGCCCCGGTCTCCCTCGTGTACTCGCAGGGCAACCGTTCCGCCTCGATCCGCATCCCGATCACCGGGGCAAACCCGAAGGCGAAGCGCCTCGAGTTCCGCGCTCCGGACGCCTCGGGGAACCCGTACCTGGCCTTCGCCGCGCAGATGATGGCCGGCCTGGACGGCATCCGCAACCGCATCGAGCCCCACGAGCCGGTCGACAAGGACCTCTACGAGCTGCCGCCCGAGGAGCTGGCGACCATCCCTCAGGCCCCCGGCTCGCTGGATGAGGCGCTGGAGGCTCTGGAGAACGACTACGAGTTCCTGCTCGAGGGCGGGGTGTTCACCGAGGAGATCGTCAAGACCTGGATCGCCTACAAGCGTGAGCAGGAGATCGAGCCGCTGAACCTGCGCCCGAACCCGCACGAGTTCGAGCTCTACTACTCGGTCTGACCCGCAGACTCAGGTCGACGTCGAAGGCCCCGTGGGCGGCAGCTGCCAGGCTGTCCCCCACGGGGCCTTTCGCGTGCGCTGCGGTGGGCGCCCCTCTGCCCACGGTGCCGGGACCCACGGCCATACGCCCTGGCCACAGACCTCCGCCCGCCACTAAGGTCTGTGGGCATACCCGACGCCCGACGACCAGCGGCCACCACATCCCGAAGGCCGCAGGAGGCCGACACCATGTCAGAGATCGCCGCCCGTCACGCCCGGCTCGCCGCCGACTTCAGGAGCACCGCCGCCTCCGTGCCCCCGGGCCGGTGGGACGCTCCCTCACCCTGCCAGGGCTGGACCGCACACGACGTCGTCGCCCACGTCATCGAGGCGCACCTGATGCAGCTCGGTTTCGCCGATGCCGTTCCGCAGAACGTGCCTGATGCCGTCGAAGCCCCCGTCGAGGCCCTGGACGTCGTGATCGCCGCGGTCCAGGAACAGCTCGGGGACCCCGACCGCGCCACGCAGGTGATCGACGGAATCGCCGGGCAGATGCCCTGGGAGACCTCCGTCGACTCGTTCCTGTGCTTCGACCTGCTCGTCCACCGCTGGGACCTCTCCCGTGCCGCCGGCTTGCCGGAGGCGCTGCCTCCCGAGGACGTCCGTTGGGCGTCGGCCGTCGCCGACGGGTTCGGCGAGATGCTCCACGCCGAAGGAGTCTGCGCCCCACCGCTGGAACCTCCCCAGGACGCCGATGAGCAGACCACGTTCCTGGCCCGGCTCGGCCGACGCGCCTGGTGATCATGCTCTCAGCGAATCCGGGATGACGTGCCGCCGCGCCCCTGTTGGATCCGGTGAGCGCTGACACGGGTCAGCGCACCCGTCCGTCCGGAACCGCCGAGGAGCCGCTGTGCCTGCATCCCGTCCCCTGTCCCTGCTGGATCTGGCGACCGTCCGGTCCCCGGAGACGATCGCAGACGGCATCGCCCGCAGCCGCCGACTGGCACGCACCGCCGACGGCCTGGGCTACACCCGGCTCTGGTTCGCCGAGCATCACAACATGCCCCACATCGCCTCCTCGGCGACCTCACTGATGATCCAGCACATCGCCGCGGCCACCGAGAACCTCCGCGTCGGCTCCGGCGGCATCATGCTGCCCAACCACACTCCCCTGGTCATCGCCGAGCAGTTCGGCATGCTGGAGACTCTCTTCCCCGGGCGGATCGACCTCGGACTGGGTCGGGCCCCAGGCACCGACGGCGCGACCATGCGGGCGCTGCGCCGCGACGGCACCGAGTCCGACCGGTTCGAGTCCGACATCATGGAGCTCAACGGCTATCTGTCCGGATACTCCCGCATCCCCGGGGTCCGGGCCTACCCGGGGGACGGCACCGACGTCCCCCTCTATATCCTCGGGTCTTCCCTGTTCGGCGCCCAGCTGGCCGCCAAGCTCGGGCTGCCCTATGCCTTCGCCTCCCACTTCGCCCCGCAGATGCTGACCCAGGCCGCGGATCTCTACCGGTCCACCTTCGACGCCACCCGGTCGCTGCTCGGCCCCGAGGCCCGCCCGCACTTCATCGCCGCGGCCAATGTGATCGCCCACGACGACGCCGACGCGGCCCGGGCCCAGCGCCGGGCCGCCGAAGACTCCTGGATCCGCAGCATGCTCGGCCGAAACCGGAAGTTGACGGACGACGACGTCATCATGCTCCGTGACCATCCGGCAGGTCAGCAGGTGCTCGACATGCTCTCACGCACCGTGGCCGGCACAGGAGCAGAGGTCATCGCCTGGCTGGACCGCCTGGCCGAGGAGGTCCAGGCCGACGAGCTGATGCTGGTCAACCTCGCACCCGAGGAGGACGTCCAGCACCGCACTTTGGAGCTCCTCTCCCCGACCGCATGACGGTGCCGGGTTCTCGACGTCCGACCCTCGGGGTCCGTCAGACGTCTTCGTAGAAGAGCCTCTCGTAGACCTGCCGGCAGCGCCGCGTCGTACGCAGATAGTGTTCCTCGAAGGCGGCTGCGGAACCGGCGTCGAAGCCGCACCAGCGGGCCACGGCCTCCAGGTCCCGGCGCGATGAGGGCAGTACGTCCGAGGTCCGTCCGCTCCACACCTTCATGGCGGCCCTGGCTCGGGTGCACAGCCTCCAGGCCTCGGCCAGCACGGCGGCGTCCTCTGCCGCCAGCAGCTCATGCTGAACCAGCACCTCGAGGGTGTCCAGCGTGTTCGTCACCCGGAGCTCCGGGTGCTCATAGGCATGCTGCAGCTGGAGCAGCTGGGCCAGCCATTCCACGTCGGAGAGACCGCCGCGGCCCAGCTTCACATGACGGGACGGGTCGGCTCCACGGGGAAGGCGCTCCGATTCGACCCGGGCCTTGATCCGCCGGATCTCCCGCACCTCGGACTCGGAGGGGGCCGGGGCGTAGCGGACCTCATCCACCAGCTCCATGACGTCGGCCGCCAGCTCGTCGCAGCCGGCGATGGGACGGGCTCGCAGCAGCGCCTGGCGTTCCCAGACGTCCATCCACCGCCGGTAGTACTCGCGGAAGGACTCCAGGGTCCGGGAGATCGGGCCGGTCTTGCCCTCGGGCCGGAGATCGGCGTCGAGCTTCAGGGGGTCCTCCCCACGCACCGGCGGCTTCACCGACTGGGAGAGCAGAGCGGTCAGCCGTGTCGCCAGACGCCGGGCCTGCTCATCGGCGACGGTCGGGTCCGCCCCCTCGACGGCGCGGTGCACGAACATGGCGTCCATGTCCGACCCGTAGGAGATCTCCTGGCCACCCTGCCGTCCCATGGCGACCACGAGGAACTTGACGTGCTCGCCCTGCTCGGCAAAGACCTCCCGCTCGGCCACGTGCAGGGCGCCCAGGGTCGCGGCCCTGTCGACGTCGGAGAGCGCACGGCCCACCTCGTCCAGCTCCAGCAGCCCGGCGGCGTCGGCGATTGCGATCCGAAGCACCTCGCGCTGACGCACCAGTCGGGTGAGCCGGACCGCGGTGGACGCGTCCCCCTCATGCCGGGCCAGCTGATTTCGGATCTCCGTCCACAGCGACTCGAAGCTCAGCGGTCGCAGCGCAGAGTCGTCACCCAGCCACCGGCTCGACTCCGGCGAGTGCTCCAACAGGTCGGAGATGAAGCGGGAGCTGGTGAGGATGTGGCACAGCCGCTCGGCGGCCACCGAGGAGTCCCGCAGCATCGTCAGATACCAGGGGCTCGTGCCCAGGGACTCGCTGAGCCTCCGGAAGGCCAGCAGTCCGGCGTCGGGATCCACCCCTTCGGCGAACCAGCCCAGCATCATCGGCAGGATGCGGCGCTGCAGCGTCGCACGCCGGGTGACTCCCGCGGTGAGCGCCTCGATATGCCGCATAGCGCCGGAGGTGTCCGAGTACCCCAAGGCGGCGAGCCGGTCCTGTGCGGCCTGGGACGACAGGCGGACCTCCTCGTCGGAGAGCACCGCAGTGGTCGAAAGCAGCGGACGGTAGAAGATCGTCTCGTGGAAGCTCGCCACCTCACGCACCACGCTGCGCCACGCCTTGAGCAGGTCCTCAGCGGAATCCCGTCGGTCAGCCTGCGGCGGCCGCACAGCATGGGCGAGGGCGCGGAGCTCCGGCTCCCTCCTGGGCATCAGATGCGTGCGTCGCATGTTCGACATCTGGATCCGGTGCTCGTAGAGCCGCAGCTGTCGGTAGCAGCGGGACATGGCCTCCTGGTCCCGGCTGGCCATGTACTCGCCCTCTCCGAGCGCCCGGATGGCGGTCAGCGTGTCCCGGACGTGCAGCTCCTCGTCCACGCGTCCATGGACCAGCTGCAGCAGCTGCACCGTGAACTCGATGTCACGCAGCCCTCCACGGCCGAGTTTGATCTCCCGGTCCACATGCTCGGCAGGGATGTGTTCGAAGACCCGCCGGCGCATGCGCTGGACGTTCTCCACGAACTCCGGCTGCTGCGAGGAGCTCCACACCAGCGGCCACAGCGTGGTGATGTAGGCCTCGCCCAATGCCTGGCTGCCGGCGATGGGGCGCGCCTTGAGCAGCGCCTGGAACTCCCAGCCGTGGGCCCACCGCTTGTAGTACTCCACATGGGACTCCAGGGTGCGGGTGAGCGGGCCGTCCTTGCCCTCGGGCCGCAGATTCGCATCGACCTCCCACAGCCCTGGTTCCGGCGCCGAGGAGTTGATGACCTTGGAGATGCCTCCGGCCAGCCCTCCGGCGATCGAGCTGACCTGCGCGTCGTCCACGTCCTCCGGCCCGCGATGGACGAAGACGACGTCCACGTCGGAGATGTAGTTCAGCTCGCGGGCCCCGCATTTGCCCATCCCGATGACCGCGAGCTCCACCTGCTGGGCGATCGGGCCGTGACGCTCCACCAGCTCCGCCCGAGTCACGGCGAGGGCGGCCTCGACGGCCGCGGCCGCCAGGTCTGCCAACTGCTGGGAGACCAGCGGCTGATAGGCCAGCGGGTCCGCCGCGGTGAGGTCACGCAGAGCCACGGCGGTGAGCAGGCCACGATAGGCAACTCGCAGGGCGACCGCGGCGTCGCGGGCCGTGAACCCGTCATCCAGGCGGGCCACCGGCGTCTCTGACCCGGGGTCCGCGCGCACCTCTTCGAGCAGGACCCGCCGGAGGTTCTCAGCGTCGTCGACCCGCGGCCGACCATCGGGGGATGGAAGATCCGCCTCCTCCCGGTGATCGAACACCACGCGCACCGCGTCAGGGCGGCGCACCAGGAACTCGCCGAGCGCCCTCGAGGCGCCCAGGAGCCGGATCAGCGGGACCGCCTGCGGATGGTGGCCGTCGCTGACCTCCTCGAACAGCGCGAGGACGTCCGGTGCCTGCTCGAGCAGCCGGATGAGCAGCAGCAGGGCCTGATCGGCATCGGGGGCCCGCCTCAGCGTGCCCAGGAGTTCCGGCCTGCCGATCGTCCGCAGCTGATCGTCCTGCAGGAAGGCCGCAGCTCGGTCCAGCTCGTCGAAGCCGGCGGCGATCAGGTCGCGTGTGGACGGTGTGCTCATGCTCGTCCGGCCGGTCTCAGATCATGCCCAGGTATCGGTTGATCTCGAAGGGCGAGACGTTGATCCGGTACTCGTCCCATTCCTGCTGCTTGTTGCGCAGGAAGTTCTCGAAGACCTGCTCGCCGAGGATCTCCGCCACGAGCTCGGAGTCCTCCATCTGGCGGATCGCATCGTGCAGCGTGCCGGGCAACGGCTTGATGCCCAGTGCCTTGCGCTCCGGGGTGGTCAGAGACCACACGTCCTCAGTGATCGCCTCCGCCAGCTGGTACTCCTCCTGGATGCCCTTCAGCCCGGCACCCAGCACGACCGCGTAGGCGAGGTAGGGGTTGGCGGAGGAGTCGATGCCACGGAACTCCACCCGCGCAGAGCCGCCCTTGGTGGGCTTGTACAGCGGCACCCGCATGAGGGCCGACCGGTTGTTGTGCCCCCAGGAGACGTGCGACGGCGCCTCTCCCCCGCCCCAGAGGCGCTTGTAGGAGTTCACGAACTGGTTGGTCACCGCCGTGAACTCCGGTGCGTGGGTGAGCACACCGGCGATGAACTGCCGGGCGATGGTGGAGAGGTTGAACTCGGCGTTCGGCGCGAAGAACGCGTTCGTGTCGCCCTCGAAGAGGCCGAAGTGCGTGTGCATGCCCGAGCCGGGGTGCTCGGCGAAGGGCTTGGGCATGAAGGTCGCGTATTTGCCCTGCATCACGGCGACCTCCTTGATCACCGTGCGGAAGGTCATGATGTTGTCCGCCGTGGTCAACGCGTCCGCGTAGCGGAGGTCGATCTCGTTCTGGCCGGGTCCGGCCTCGTGATGGCTGAACTCCACCGAGATCCCCACGGCCTCCAGCATGGAGACCACATGGCGGCGGAAGTCCTGGGAGACGCTGCCGGTCACGTGGTCGAAGTATCCTGCCCGGTCCACCGGCACGGGGTAGCCGTCCGCGTCGACCTCGTCGGAGTCGAGCAGGTAGAACTCGATCTCCGGGTGGGTGTAGCAGGTGAAGCCCATCTCCGCGGCGGTGTCGAGCTGTCGGCGCAGCACGGAGCGCGGGTCAGCGGCGGCCGGCTCCTGGTCCGGCGTGAGGATGTCGCAGAACATCCGGGAGGTGGGCTCATCCTCGCCCCGCCACGGCAGGATCTGGAAGCTCGAAGGGTCGGGCTTCAGCAGCATGTCCGACTCGAAGACGCGGGAGAGTCCCTCGATGGAGGAACCGTCGAAGCCCAGCCCTTCGCTGAAGACGCCTTCCACTTCGGCGGGCGCCAGGGCGACCGACTTCAGCGCGCCCACGACGTCGGTGAACCACAGACGCACGAAGCGCACGTCCCGTTCCTCGATGGTGCGCAGTACGAATTCCTGCTGTCGATCCATGCTCGCTGCAGCCTCTCTGCCGTGCGTGGGTGTCTCGCCGCTCCCACTCTACCCAAGTCTTCGCCCACGTCGGGGCCATCCTGGGTGCGGTTCGGGGTTCGCCGACCCTCATGCCGGCTCGCCGGCAGAAGGCGCTAGCCTGGAGCCATGCCAGCTGAGAATCAGAGCAGCGAGACAGACACCCAGGCCACCTCCCCCGCGTCCGCCCCCTATGGGGGGTCAGGCGGCGCGGCGGCCGGAGGCACCGCAGGCGAGGCCGGGGCGACGCCGCACTCCCCCTCGCGGATCCGCACGGTCCACCTGCGACGTTTCAAGGACGACGGCCGCCGCTTCGCCATGCTGACCGCCTATGACGCCCAGATCGCCTCGATCTTCGACGAGGCCGGCGTCGAGGTGCTGCTGGTGGGCGACTCCGCCGCCAATGTCATGATGGGCCGGACCACTACGCTGCCGATCACGGTGGACGAGATGCTGGTGTTCTCCCGATCAGTGGTCAACGGCGTCCGGCGCGCCCTGGTGGTGGCCGATGTGCCGTTCGGCAGCTACGAGGCCTCCCCGCAGCAGGCGGTGGCCACCGGCGTGCGCTTCCTGAAGGAGGCCGGCGTCCACGCGGTGAAGGTCGAGGGGGATGCCGCCATGGCGCCCCACGTGCGCGCCATGGTCGCCGCCGGGATCCCGGTCATGGGGCATGTGGGATTCACTCCGCAGTCGGAGCACGCGCTCGGAGGCTACCGAGTCCAAGGCCGCGGCGATGCGGCCGCCCGAGTGCTCGAGGACGCGCGAGCCATGCAGGACGCCGGCGCGTTCTGCGTGCTCATGGAGATGGTCCCCTCGGAGGTCGCCGCCGAGGTCGACGCCGCTCTGGAGGTCCCGACCATCGGCATCGGCGCCGGAGGGTCCACCACCGGGCAGGTGCTCGTGTGGCAGGACATGCTCGGCATGACCCAGGGCCGCGTGCCTCGCTTCGTGAAGCGCTATGCCGACCTTCGCGGGGTGATCTCCGAGGCCGCGACGGCTTTCGCCGACGACGTGCGCTCGGGCACGTTCCCCGCGGAGGAGCACGGGTTCTGAGTCAGCCCTCGGCGTCCTCCGCCGAGTCGCTCTCGTCCCATCGCTCGTTGTTCGCCCGCACCTTCTCCATGGCGCGGGCCGCCTCCGCATGGGAGTCGTAGGGACCCAGGAGGTGCTTCCAGCTGGACTGGGCGCCCTGCTCGACCTCGCCGGTGCGGACGTTGTACCAGTACTGCGTGCTCATGGCTCCAGCCTACGCCGCACGCCCTCGCAGGCACAGCGCGAAGGCGCGACATCAGGCACAGCGCGAAGGCGCGACATCAGGCACAGCAGACGACGTCGACCCCCTCCTGCTCCAGCCAGAGCCGTCGCTCGCGAGACAGACGCCCCGTGGCGAGGGTGTCTACCGCCGAGGAGGGGCACACCGAGAGGACCGCCGAGAGCCCGATCTTCTCGGCCGCCGCGGCGGCGACCACCTGACGGGAGGACCCGATGAGCGCCTTCTTGACGTCGGCGTCCTGAAGCGTGGACGCCGTCATCCCGGACTCCTCGTCCCATCCGCAGACCCCCAGCACGCCGATGTCCGCCCGGAAGTCCTCGATGTCGCGCACCGCCCGGTGGCCGCTCCAGGACAGCTCGCCAGGGTTGAGCTCGCCTCCGGGGGTCAGCACCCGGATCCCCCTCCCTGAGGCGTCCCCTCCCTCCGCAAGCACGGCCGCGAGATGCACCGACAGCGCGAGGACGGTGAGCTCCCGCCCGGCCAACGCTCGGGCCACCGCTCCGCAGGTGGTGCCGTCGTCGAGGATCACGCTGGAGCCGTCCGGGATCATGGCGGCCACCGCCTCCCCGATCCCGCGCTTCTCCTCCACATGAGTCTCGCTGCGCACCTGGAACGGCAGCTGCGCGCCTCGTGCGGGCAGCCCGACGGCACCCCCATGGGTGCGCCGCAGCACCCCGCGGCGTTCGAGATCGCTCAGGTCCCGGCGAATGGTCATCGCAGAGGCCCCGGTGGCGCGGACCAGATCGGAGGCGCGCACCTCGTCGCCGCCCCGCACGGCTGCGATGATCGTTCTGTGTCTGTTCGCACGTTGCATGTGTTCGATCTGATCGGAAGACTGCTCGCCATGCAAATGCCCAGCCCAGCGGACCGCGTGCCGACTCCGCCGCCGCCCTCCCTGCGACGCAGCCGGATGGCGACCATGGCGGCCTTCGCCACGAACGGCGCCCTGCCGGCCTCCCTGCTGGCCCGGTATGCGGAGGTCAAGGAGGCCCTGGGACTGAGTCCGGCGCTCTTCGGACTGCTGGTCGTCGGCATCGGTCTGGGCGGCACGCTGGCCGTGCACCTGCCGGGAGTGATCTCCCGTCGCTTCGGCGTCGCCTGGTCGGCCGGTGTGGGCACGGCCTGGGTGGGCGGCTCCCTGGTGGTGGCCACCTCCGGCGTGGCACTGGCCAGCCCGTGGCTCGTCCTGCTGGGACTGCTGCTCGCCGGCTTCGGAGACGCCGTGGTGGACGTGGCGCAGAACTCCCAGGGCTTGCGGGTCCAGGAGGCCTACGGCCGGTCCCTGCTGAACTCCATGCACGCCGGGTGGAGCGTCGGAGCGGCGCTGGGCGGCGCCGTCGGCACGCTCGCCGCACTGCTGGGTGTGCCGATTCTGACCCATATGGCCGTCTGGGCCGTGGTCTGCGCGGCCGCGATGGCCGTATCCGCCCGGGCGTTCCTGCCGGAGCCGGAACCGGTGCTGGGCACCCCGCAGAGCACCACCCGCGCCACCGGCTGGGCCACGGCGAAGATCCTGATCCCGTTGGCGCTGGTGGCACTGGCCGGGATCTCGGTGGAGGACGTGGGCAACAACTGGTCCGCCGTGCTGCTCTCCAGCGAACGCGACATGGCCGCGGCCTCCGCCGGCATCGGCCTCACCGTCCTGCTGACCGCCCAGTTCATCGGCCGCCTGCTGGGAGACAGGGTGATCGATCGGCTCGGCGACCGTCGGGCTCTGCTGCTGAGCCTCGCCGCCGTCGTGCTGGGTCTCCTCGGGGCCGCCTGGGCGCCCACCGTCCCCCTCACCCTCGCCGGACTGGCCCTGGCCGGAGTGGGCTGTGCGGTGACCGTCCCGATCGCGTTCGCTCGCGCCGACGCGGTGCCCGGACTGCCCCCGCACAGCGGCGTCACCTGGATCAGCTGGACCATGCGGACCGTCACGCTGAGCCTCTCGCCGGCGATCGGCGCCATGACTCAGAGCACCTCGCTGCCGATCGCCCTGACCGTGGTGACCCTCATCGCCGTCGTCGCCCTGGTGCTGCAGCTGCGCCCCGTCGCCCGGTGAACGCCCCCTGTCGGAACGTTAGGATGGGGTCCATGGCTTCCGCTCCCTCCTCCACCGCCCCGATCGGCACGCTCACCAAGGGCACCGTGACTCCGATGCGGCCCGTGCCGCACCACATCGAGAAGCCGAACTACGTCGGGCTGGACGCGCCCCCGGAGTACACCGGGGAGGACGTCTACGACGCCGCGACGGTGGAGCGCATCCGCCGTGCCGGACAGCTCGCCGCCGATGCGATGGTGGCCACCGGCCGACTCATCCGCCCCGGGGTGACCACCGACGAGCTCGATGCCTTCGCCCACGAGTACCTCGTGTCCCGTGGGGCCTACCCCTCCTGCCTGTCCTACCGCGGCTTCCCCAAGGCGATCTGCACCTCCGTCAACGAGGTCATCTGCCACGGCATCCCCGACTCCACGACCCTGCAGGACGGCGACATCGTCAACCTGGACATCACGGCCTACCTCGACGGCGTCCACGGCGACCACAACCGCACCTTCCTCGTGGGCGACGTCGACGAGGACTCCCGGCTGCTGGTGGAGCGGACCCACGAGGCCATGATGCGCGGGATCCGGGCCGTGAAGCCCGGCCGCCCCATCAACGTCATCGGCCGCTCCATCGAGTCCTATGCCAAACGCTTCGGCTACGGCGTGGTCCGCGAGTTCATCGGCCATGGAGTGGGCAAGGCGTTCCACACGGGGCTGGTCATCCCCCACTACGACGCCGCACCCGAGTACTCACGTCCCATGGAGCCCGGGATGGTGTTCACCATCGAGCCGATGCTCACCCTGGGGACGCGGCACTGGGACATGTGGGAGGACGGCTGGACCGCGGTCACCCGCGATCGGCGCCGCACCGCACAGTTCGAGCACACGCTGGTCGTCACTGACGACGGGGCGGACGTCCTCACACTCCCCTCGGCCGACGAAGACGCCTGATCAGCCAGGCGCCGGGCGGCCGCGCAGTTCCCGTGGGGCTCCGCACGCCCGCGTCCGCGGCGCGTCAAGCATCGTGACATACGTGACCTGCATCGCTCCGACCCGCTATCCTGTTCTCTGGCCGACCCCGCAGGGTCTGGCCGTCCGATCCCGGTGCGACGACGCACGTCCAGTCCTGTGGCCCCCGAGCAGAGCCGGCAGCGCGTCGTCGATCGCCGCTGTCTCGCTCTTCTCGCCTCACCCCTTGGAGAGCAATGACCCACTCTGACCAGTCTCAGCCTCTGGCCGCCCAGGCGGTCGCCCCTGCCAGCTTCGCCGTCGACGACCTTCCCAAGCGGGCGATCGGCATCGACGTGGGCGGCACCGGCATCAAGGGCGGGATCGTCAACCTCCAGAAGGGCAAGCTGACCGGCGAGCGGTTCCGCATCCCGACGCCGAGGCCGGCCACGCCGGAGGCCGTCGCGGAGGTCATCAGCACCATCCTGGAGGAGCTGCTGGGGCGCGAGAAGGCGCCCTCCCGCGATGAGCTGGCCGTCGGCGTCCTGGTGCCCGGCATCGTGATCGACAACGTCGTGCTCTCCGCCGCCAACATCGACGACTCCTGGATCGAATGCGACGCCGGTGAGCTGCTGCGCCCGCTGCCCGGTGACGTCTCCACGCTCAACGACGCCGACGGCGCCGGTCTGGCTGAGGCACGGTACGGCGCTGGCGCTGGACGCGCGGGCAGCGTGCTCACCGTCACTCTGGGCACGGGGATCGGCTCTGCCCTGGTGCATGACGGGGTGCTGGTCCCCAACAGCGAGCTGGGGCACCTGGAGTTCGAAGGAGAGGTCGCCGAGCAGAAGGCCTCGGCCGCGGCCCGCGAACGCGTCGACATGCCCTGGGACGAGTACGGGCGGCTCCTGGACCGCTACCTCACTCACGTCGAGCGCCTGTTCTCCCCCTCCCAGTTCATCATCGGCGGGGGCATCTCCAAGCGCAGCGAGGACTTCCTCCCCCACGTGACCAGCACCCGCGCGCCGGTGGTGCCTGCCCAGCTGAAGAACAACGCGGGCATCGTCGGCGCGGCGCTCTTCGGCGCCGAGCAGCGCGCCCTGGCGCGGCGTTCCGCGGCCGTGGACCCGCAGCAGGAGGCCGCTGAGAAGATCAGCGCGGACGCCTGAGCGGCCGCCCTGCAGGAGGGCTTCCTCCGTCGCGGGCGCTGAGCCCTTTGGTATAGTGCTGTGGCCGGCGCGCCCGTCCCGACGTCATTGCGCCTGTCACGGGAACGCGGCCGCCGTGCCCGGGCCTTTAGCTCAGCTGGTAGAGCATCGCGTTTACACCGCGAGTGTCATCGGTTCGATCCCGGTAGGGCCCACCGATGCCCGGCACGGTCTCCGTGCCGGGCATCGTCGTTCCCGCAGCAGCTTCCGCTCCGGCCATGCCGCGCGGCCACAGACCGCGCCTCACGGTCGAGCAGCCATCCTCACCACAGCACCCACCGGGTACGGTGGACGGATCCTGAGACGCATCTCTGGTTCTGAGGGGAGGACACAGTCGCACAGGGCCCGGTCCTGGCCGGTCGGCGGGGACGGGCGTGCCGTCTGCAGATCATGGTGGTTGTCGAGGTGCTGGGGCCGGTGCAGGTCAGACGCGACGACGGCACCGTCGTCCGTCCGCCAGGCCTGCAGGCGCTGCTGCTGAGCATGCTGGTCGTGGACGCAGACCAGATCGTCACGACGGATCGGCTGATCGACGTCATGTGGGGCGCTGCCCCGGATGATCGTGCTGCTCATCGCCTGCAGTCCCATATCCACCGGCTGCGCCGCACACTCGACACCGGTGCCACGATCGAGGCCGACGGCGGCGGGTACCGTCTGAGCCTCGAAGGCGGGGCTGTCGACGCGGTCCGCTTCGAGAAGCTCCTCGCGGAGGCACGGAGGGCGGCCGAGATCGGCGACCATGACCAGGTGGTGACGCTGTGTCGCGACGCTCTCTCCCTGTGGCGGGGCGCACCGTTCGAGACCATCGAGACCACACGTCTGGCCGGAGCATCGCGGCGCCTCCACGACCTTCGCTCGTCCACCTGGGAACTGCTGCTGGCCTCGGAGCTGTCCCGGGGAAACCACGAGACGGTGGCGCGAGAGATCGAGCCGCTGGTCCGTGAGCACCCGCTCCGCGAGCGCCTCCACGAACTGCTCGTCACGGCCCTCTCCCTCTCCGGTCACCACGCCGACGCGCTGGGGGCCTGTGAACGCGCCAGGACATGGCTTCTGGATGAGCTCGGCGTCGAGCCCGGACCCCGGCTGCGAGAGCTGCATCGCATGGTCCTCGCCGAGGAAGCGATACTCGTCGACCCGGGCACGTCCGTCCCGAAGCCGTCCCGCCAGGTTCCCGCCCAGCTGCCGGTGTGTCCCCGTGTCTTCGTCGGCCGCACGGACGTCCTTCGGGAGCTTGACGAGGGGAGGAGCCGTGCTGTCGATCCGGTCAGGATCTTCTGCCTGACCGGTGGCGCCGGCACTGGCAAGACGGCGCTGGCCGTCTCGTGGGGACATGCGGTCACAGGCGACTTCCCGGACGGACAGCTGTACATCGATCTGCGGGGCTTCGGCCCGGATGAGCCTCGGGACCCTACGGAAGCACTGCCCGGACTTCTCACTGCTCTGGGCGTCCCGACGGCGGAGATTCCTGATGGCGAGCACGAACGATCAGCCCTGTTCCGATCGGCCATGTCAGGTCGTCGGATGCTGGTGGTGCTCGACAACGCCAAGGACGCCGACCACGTCCGGCCTCTGCTCCCGGGGACATCGGAGTCAGTCACCGTCGTGACCAGTCGTTCGCAGCTGACCGGACTGGTCGTGCAGGAAGGTGCGCATCGCCTCCCGTTGGGTCCGCTCTCCCCGGAGGAGACTCAGCAGCTCATCGCGGACCTGGGCCTGCCGCTGGATGACTCACAGGCCGATTCCCTGGCAGCAGTCTGCTCGCGCCTCCCCCTGGCCCTGCGCATCGCAGCCGAGCGTATGCGGTCAGGAGGCGCCCAGGAACTGGACGCGCTCCTCGCCTCGCCCCAGGACGTCCCTCCTGACGCCGGGGCTCGGCTGGACGTGTTGGACGTCGGAGAGGACCGGGCGTCCGTTCGCGGCGTCTTCTCCTGGTCCTACCGTCACCTGGACCATGACTCCGCATGGATCTTCCGATGCTTCGGCATCTCACCGTCCGCTGAACTGAGCCTGGGTCCGCTCTCAGCGCTCGCCCACCTCGATGAACGCGCCACCCGGCGCGGCGTGGAGACGCTCCGGCGTGCTCATCTGGTCGAGCCGGTGTCCCGGGGGCGCTACCGGCTTCATGACCTGCTTCGGGTCTACGCGATCGAGCTCTCCGAGAATCACGATCCGGAGTCGGCGCGGCAGCGAGCCTTCGCCCGGCTGTGCGATCACTATCTCGAGCGGGCGGCCTTGGCCATGGTGGTCCGCATGCCCCACCAGACCGACCATCCCAGCATCCAGGACCTGGCAGGCAGGGCGAAGGCGACAGGAGCCGACGTCGACGTCCGGTCAGCCATCACCTGGCTCACCACCGAACGTGAGAATCTCGTCCTCACCTCGGAGGAGGCCGCCCGCCGCGGGGGCCATCCCTTCTCCACAGACCTCTCCGAGATCATCTGGCGCGATCTGTACCATGATGAGGCCCATGTGCTGGCGGAGCGACTGCATGGCGCTGCGCTCCGAGCGGCTCGCCATGTCGACGATGCTTCTGGGGAGGGCACTGCGCATCGACGTCTTGCCATCACCGCGGTGAACCGTGCGCGTCTCGACGAGGCCCAGCATCACGCCGCACGCGCCCTGGAGCTCCACGCGACGGCCGATGCCCTCAAGGAGATCGCCGCTGACCGGGACACGCTCGGTGCGTTGAGCTTCTACCGTTGTCGTCCGGCCGACGCGGGTGCGCACTTCGAATCCTCGGCTCACGCTCACGAGGAGCTGGCAGATCCGCGAGGGGGCTGCGCCATGGCCAATGCCGGTCTGGTCCATCAGCGGATGGGGCGCTTGGACGATGCCCTGTTCTGGCTGGGGAAGGCACTGGACTACAGCCACCAGCACCACCAGACGTCTGATGAATGCTCCGCCTGTGCGTCCCTCTCCCTGGTGCACAGAGAACGGGGCGAACTCGAGACATCTCTGAGATGCGCCGAGCAGGCCATTGCCCTGGCACAGGACATTGCGGCCGCGGACCTCGAAGGTTTCGCCCGGGCGGAGATGGGCAAGACGTCATGGCTGTCGGGTGAGACCGCCACAGGGCAGCACCTGCTGGACCAGGCGCTCGACGTGGCAGAGCGACTTGTGATCGAGGACCTGGCGTCGGAGGCCCGGTTCGGTCTCGGGGAGATCGCTCTTGACCGCGGGGACCTCCACCGTGCGGTCGGCCTCTTCACTGCGGCCCTCGACGTCTCGGACCAGTATTGGTACGAGTTGGCCCAAGCCCATAGGGGGCTGGCCCGGACCTTCGACGCGCTCGGCTCAGTCGACGAAGCGACGGAGGCCTGGCGGCGGGCCGCGGAGATCTATACGGCTGTCGATCATCCTGACGCCGAGGCGCTGCGACGACGGGCGGCGGGCGGACCCGCTCCGTGAGCGCCGGGGACATCAGCGCCGAGCTGGGCCGCACGGGGTCAGCCTCCGCGGACCCGGCCGCTCGCCCTCACGGCAGATACCCGTAGGGCGCAGCCGTGGCCCGGGCGACCATGTCGTCGTGCCGCCGCCGCGCTTCCCAGCCGACCAGTCGGCGCCGGTGGATCTCCTGGGGCCCCGGCCGCTCGCGTCGGACGACGCAGATCTCCTCGCAGCGGCTGGCCCACAGCACCAGGCGCGCGCCCAGCTCGTAGGCCAGCCGCCGCGCGGCGGGGATGCTGTGGACATCGATGATGCTGGTCATGGTTCTCCTCACGCAGACATGTCTCCGGCTGCAGGTCCCCTCCTCGTATGGCTCCACTGTGCCGACACCGCCTCACAGTCTCCTCACACGGGCCTCACACGCCCTTCTGCAGCGGTCCGCTCAGCCGCTGACCTGGGACGTCTCCTCTCCATCGGCGCCGAAGAGTTCTCGGAGAGCGCTGCGGCACGGTACCGTGTCATCGTCGGGCACGGTCGTCGCAACGGGAGGGGAGGATCGCCCCGGCGGTCGCGGGCGCCGCCATCCGGAGGCACCGCTCCGGAGTCTGCCGGGGATCATGACATGCCGATCTTCGAGGTGCTGGGGCCTGTACGCGTTCGTCGCGATGACGGCAGCACACTCACCCCGACAGGTCTGCAGTCCCAGCTGCTGGGGCTGCTCCTGGCGAACCCCGGCCGCCTGCTGACCCATGACCGGCTCGCCGACGCGATGTGGGGATGCCCGGCGGATCCGCGGATGGTCCATCGCCTGCAGACGCACGTGCATCGCCTGCGCTCCGCCGTCGGCGACCTGCCCCTGGCCGCGGACCCCGGTGGGTACCGGCTTCAGATCACCGCGGAACAGACCGACGCCGGACGGTTCGAGTCCCTGGTCTCCGCGGCGGCCGACGTCGCCGCCCAGCAGCCAGCCCAGGCCGCGGCACTCGCCCGTGAAGCCCTGAACCTCTGGCGCGGACGACCGTTCCACGGCCTGGAGACCGAGGAGACCGCGGCGGCATCTGTGCGCCTGCAGCATCTGCGGGTCACCGCGTGGGAGGAGCTCTACGCCGCTGAGCTGACCTGCGGGCATCATGCGCTCGTGGCCGACGAACTGCCACCTGTCGTCGATCAGCACCCGCTGCGTGAGCGCCTCCGCGAGCTGCTCATGATGAGCCACGCCGCAGCGGGCCGTCAGGCCGACGCCCTGGCTGTCTTCCACGAGGCACGCTCGGTGCTGCGCCGGGAACTGGGTGTGGAACCGGGCCCTGGACTGCAGGACCTGCAGGCGCGGATCCTCTCCGGTGCCGCACTGGACCATGACCGTCTTCCGCCTGCCGCGGCCCTCGAGGCGCTGTCACGCCAGCGGGCCGGCGTCCACGGGGCCTGCGCGGCTGTGGAGGTCCCAGCTCAGCTGCCCGCCCGGCCGCGAGGATTCATCGGACGCGACGCCGAGCAGAGTGAGCTCTGGACGTGGCTGGACGATGACCATCGTCCGGCGTCGCTGTTCACACTCATCGGCGGCGCCGGCGTCGGCAAGACCGCCCTGGCTCTGCATTGGGCCCACGAGATCGCCCACCGGTTCCCCGACGGTCACTTGGCGGTGGACCTGCGGGGGTACGGTCCCGAGGATCCCGTGCCTGCAGAACAGGCCCTCGCCGGGTTCCTGCGCGCTCTCGGCACGGACGTCGAACACGTCCCCGACGGACTCGACGAGCGCGCGGCGGCCTTCCGGTCCCAGACGGCGGAACGACGCCTGCTGATCCTGCTGGACAACGCCCGCGATGTGTCCCAGGTGCGGCCGCTGCTGCCCGGAGGCTCCGGTTCCCTGGTCATCGTGACGAGCCGGACCGCGCTCACGGGGCTGGTGCTGCAGGAGGGCGCGCACCAGATCGCCCTCAGCACGATGGGCGACGACGACTCACGCCGCCTGCTCGGACAGCTGCTGGGCCCGGCGCCCAGCGCTGATCAGCTGGAGACCCTCGCCGACCGGTGTGCGCATCTGCCGCTGGCCCTGCGTGTCGCCGCCGAACGTGTCCGGGGGATCGGATCTGAGGACCTTCCGACGGTCCTGGAGGATCTCGAGGACCTGCAGGATCGACTCGACGTCCTCGACCTCCACGCCACCGGGGACCAGGCGTCCTCCATGCGAGCGGTGTTCTCCTGGTCGTATCTGGGCCTCGAGCCGACCCCAGCCTGGCTGTTCCGCTGCTTCGGCGTCGCACCGGCCCATGAGCTCAGCCTCCAAGGCCTGTCCGCCCTGGCGGGGCTCGAGCTCCGCATCGTTCGGCAGGGGGTAGAGGGGCTGCGCCGAGCCCATCTGGTGGAGAGCTGCGGGCCTCACCGGTACCGCCTGCATGACCTCCTCCGCAGCTACGCGATCGAGCTCACCGAAGACCACGAGGGCGACACCGTCCGGCAGGCGTGTCTCGACCGTCTGTCCCGCCACTACCTTCGGGGCGTGGCGGCCGCTTTGGAGATCCTCATGCCCGAAGAGATGACCATCCCCGAGGCGTGGGATCTCCTCGACGCCGACACCGTCCGGCCGTTCAGCCGGAAGACGGACGCAGCGGAATGGCTCGAGCAGGAGCTGCCCCATCTGCTCGTCACCGCGGAGCACTGTGCCGATGGCGGCCAGCCGCGCTTCGCCGTCGTGCTGTCCAAGCTCCTGCGTCGCCACCTGGACCGCTCCCCCTATCTGCACAGCGCCCACCGGCTGCACACCGCAGCCTTCCTGGCCGGCCGCCGCCTGGAGGACCTGGCCGCACAGGGCCACTCACTGCGGATGCTGGGGCGAGTGGCCCTGCTGCGGGTGCAGCTGGAGGAGTCGCGTGAGCTGCTGGAGCGGTCCGTGGACTGTCACCTCCGAGCCGGAGAGGAGCGTGAGGCCGCCGTCACCCGAGGGCTGCTGGGAGGGGCCCACGCCTATCGCGGAGACATCCGCGGCGCCCTGCGCGAGCACCGATCCTCCGTGGACACGCTGCGGGCCCTCGACGACCCGGCGGTGTGCTTCTCCCTGGCCAACTGGGGGCTGGCCCACCATCTGCTGGGTGAGGCGGACGAGGCCCGCAGGCTCCTCCACGAAGCAGTCGACATCAGCCGGCAGCGCGGCTCGCCCTACGGCGAGTCCGTCGCCCTGCTGAACCTGACCCTGACCTACGCGAGCACCGGAGAGCATGAGGCTGCGTTGGACCTCGCCCGGCGGACGCTGCGACTGGCCACCAGGCTGGGGCGTCGCGCTCGCGCCTGCCAGGCCCTGGTCAGCGCCGGAGAGGCGCTCCACGGCGTGGGCCGGCGCAAGGTCGGTCACCGGCTCGTGCGGTTGGCCCTGACCGAGGCCGAGGATCTGGGGCAGCGGGACATCATCGCCACCGCCCACCTGGCGCTCGGCGGCCTGACGCGAGAGGCCCGGGCGCTGCAGCACAGCAGGTCCCACCTGCTCATCTCTCTGGAGCAGGCGCGCGGGCACTGGGACCTGGAGGCGCTGACCCTGATCAGTCTGGGCGAGACATGCTCCGCGACTCAGGACCCAGACGGTGCGCGGGAGGCATGGGGCCAGGCGCTGGCGATCTACGAGCGGGTGGGCCACGCTCACACGCCGGTCCTGCGGCGTCGTCTTCAGGGCGTCGAGTCTCCGGCGGTCACCTGACGAGACGAGGGGGCTCCGACCGTGGGCTCGCGGTCTCCCGAACGGCCGGTCTCCGGACCGGCTCGCCCCTCAGAGGCCGACGGCGGGGATGATCTCTCGTTGCCACGCCTGACGACCATGGACGACGAAGCGATGCTCGTAGCCGTCCCGGATGTCGACGACCACAGCGTTGGGCACCACAGGGACCATTCCGGCGATCCTCGTCCAGCCGAGGCGGAGGTCGGTGACCTCCTCCAGCGGCACGACCGCATCTCCCGTCTGGGCGTTCATGCGATGAGCCGCGGAGCGCAGCTGCCGATCCATCAGCGCGAGGTTTCCCTCAGAGCCCGGGGGATGGTCCTGACAGCCGCTCCTTGCTGCTCCGAGGACCACGACCGCGACATGGCCCGGCCTGACGGTGCGGACCTCAGCGCCGACGTCCTCGTGACCTGCCGCCCGGGCGCCTCTCCGGGTCGTCGTGGCCATGTCATGGCCCTCTGAGGAGGACACCTCTGTCACAGACCTCCCCTGGACCGAGATGGCCCGAGGTGGTCGAACTCAGTGCTGAGGCTCCGATTCCGGATAGGCGACCCCGGGCCCGGCGACGGCCAGCCGCACGACCGCGCCCGGCGGCAGCGGATCGGCGTTGAGCCGGCGCACGCGGATGGGCTCCTCGAGTCCGTCCACCGACACCACAGCCGTGGTGTCATGCCCGAAGTACTGCGAGGTCAGCACCTCGGCACGGACGCCTTCGTCGGCCAGCACGATCTGCTCCGGACGAAGCATGACGGTGGCCGATGCGTCCGCGGTGCGCCAGCTCCGATCCTCGGCCGACTCCTCCGGTTCGGAACGCACCACCGAGACGTCTCCGAGCACAGTGGACGCCACGCCGGGACTGCGCAGGCGGGCCGGCAGCAGCACGGCCTCGCCCAGGAACCTGGCAGTGCGCGCATCACGGGGGCGGCGGTAGATCTCCTCCGGGGTGCCCGTCTGGGCCAGCCGCCCGTCCCGCAGCACGGCCACCTGGTCGGCGAAGGACAGGGCCTCGTCCTGGTCGTGGGTCACCAGCACGGTGGTGGTCCCGGTCGAGGCGAGGATCTCACGGACGGCCTGCCGAGTGATCTCCCGCAGACCTGCGTCCAAGGCGGAGAACGGCTCGTCCAACAGGATGACCTCCGGACGCCGGGCCAGTGCGCGGGCCAACGCCACCCGCTGCCGCTGGCCTCCGGAGAGCTGATCGGGCCGCCGTCGCGCGTGGGAGCGGTCCAGGCTCACCAGGTCCAGCAGCTCCTCGACGCGGCGCCTCGCCTCCCCGCGCCGGATGCCCTTCGGCAGTCCGAAGGCGATGTTTCCTGCCACGTCGAGATGCGGGAACAGGGCCCCGTCCTGTGCCACCAGACCGATGCTGCGCCGGTGGGCGGGCACCTGGGTGACCTCCTGCCCGCGCAGGGACACCGTGCCGGTTGCGGGGCGGAGGAACCCGGCGATCACCCGCAGCAGCGAGGTCTTGCCGGAACCGGACGGTCCCACGATCGCGGTGGTGCTGCCGGGCGCCACCTCCAGGTCCACGCCCTGGAGGACCGGGGTGCCCCGCCCGAAGCCGACCGAGGCGCCCACCACCTGCAGTCCCGGCCGCTCAGCACCGGCCCCCAAGACGGCGGTCTGCCTCGCCGCATCGATTGGTGCGCCCGCGGGACTCGTGGTCAATGCCGGAGTGGTCATCGGACCTCCTTGAGCAGTCGTGAGATCATCATCCAGGCCGGAACGGCGGCGACGAGTACCAGCAGCGCCGCGAACGGAGCGGCGGCCGCGTAGGACTCGTTGCCGGTGTAGGTCCACAGCCGCGTGGCCAGAGTGTCGAAGCCTGTGGGCCGCAGCATCAGCGTCGCAGGAAGCTCCTTGATCACCGTGAGAAGGACCAGCAGCGCCCCGGAGACGATGCCCGGAAGCATCAGCGGCAGGGTGACGCGCAGATAGGCCTGCACCGGACTCCTGCCGAGCGCCCGCGCCGCCTCCTCCAGCTCCGGCGGCGCACTGAGCGCGGCCGAGAGGACCGGCCCCAGGCTCAGCGGCAGCATCAGGGCGCAGTAGGCCAGTGTGAGCAGCCACATCGTCTGATACAGCGCCGGAAGGACCGTGATGCCGAGCATCACCACCGAGAGTCCGATGACGACCCCGGGCAGCGAATGCGCCAGATACGCGGCCCTCTCCAGGCCTCGAGCCAGGACGCTGGGGCGTCGGGCCAGCCACAGCCCCAGCGGGACGGCGATCAGCGTGGTCGCGGCCGCCGCCAGGCCGGCGGCCCACAGCGAGTTGCCCAGGGCACCCATCACCTCGGCGAGGGATCCCGGGCGGGACACCCCCTGGACGCTCCAGATGCCCAGTGCCGAGAGCGGCACCCCCAGCGCGACGACGATCGGCGCCCACCCCAGCATCACGGCCGCACCACGCCAGCGCCCCAGATCGAGCAGCAGCAGGCGTCCACCTCCCGAGCCGGAGAGGCTCGCATACCTGGTCCCGGTGCGACGCAGACGCCCCTCGACGGTGAGGACGCACAGGGTGAGCAGCAGGAGCACGGAGGACAGTGCGATGCCGCCGAGTCGGTCGAATCCCATGGAGAAACTGGTGAAGATCGCCCGAGTGAAGGTGTCCACCCGCAGGATCGAGACTGCTCCGAAGTCCGCGATCACGTAGACCGCGCACAGCAGGCCCCCAGCGGTGATCGCCGGGGCGGCCTGTCGCACCGTCACCGTGAAGAACGTGGACAGCGGCCCGCGGCCCAGTGCCCGTGCGGCCTCCTCCTGCGCGGGATCGACAGCCACCAGGGCGGCGACCGCCGGCAGGTATACGTACGGGTACGTGACGGAGGTGATCACCACGACGGCGGCGGCGAAGCCCTCGAACGTCGTGCCCGGGCTGAGCAGCGCGTTCATCGACTGCCAGCCGAAGGCCGCCACATAAGAGGGAACCGCCAATGGCAGGGCGGCCGCCACCCCCAGGGCCACGCGCCCCGGGATCCGGGTGCGGGTCACCAACGCGGCCAACCCGACTCCGAGGGCCACACACAGCAGAGTCACCAGGCCGGTCAGGGCGAGGGACGTGACGGCCAGCCGCGCGCTGCGGGGGCTCAGGACAGCATCAGCGAAGTCGCCCAGGGGGTATTGGGCGACGCGCACCACCAGGTAGACCAGTGGCAGCAGGGCCACCGCGGTGCCGATCAGCGCTGCGGCCCGCAGCCACCAGGGCACGCCGACGGCTCCGCCCCCGGCAGGGGCGGAGCCGTCAGTGCGCCGGAGCCGACCGGCCGTGGTGGGGGTGATGGGTCAGCCCACCAGCCCGGATTCGGTGATCATCTGCACGGTGGTCTCCAGGTCCTCCAGAGAGTTGAGGTCGATGTCCGGGACGTCGAGCTCCTCCAACGACGGCATGCCCTCCGGCCCGTCGAGGCCGTCGATCAGTGGGTACTCAGCCGTCTCTTCGGCGAAGTAGCGCTGGCCCTCGTCGCTGAGCAGGTGCTCCACGAGCGTATGGGCTCCTTCATGGTCGGCGTCGAACACTCCGACGCCGGCCACGTTCATCAGCGCGCCGACGTCGCCGTCACCGAAGAGGTGGTTGGCGATGTTCAGCTCTGCGGGGTCCTCCCCCAGCTCGGCCGCACGGCCGTAGAGGTAGTAGTGGTTGACCAGGCCCATCTCCACGACGCCGTCGGCGACGTCGGAGACGATCTCGCCGTTCTTCTCCCGGATCTGCGGGTCGTTCTCCGCCAGCCCGGTCAGGAAGTCCTCGGCGGTCTCGTCGCCCTCGATCTCACGGTAGGCGGTCACGAACGCTTGGAAGGACCCGTTGGTCGGAGCCACCGCGTAGCGCCCTGCGTACTCGGGATCGGTCAGATCCGAGACGGTCTCCGGCAGCTCCGACTCGTCGACGAGGTCTGTGTTGTACACCAGGGTGCGGGCCCGGCCCGAGACTCCGACCCATCGGTCCTCCGCGTCACGGAAGGCCTCCGGCACCTGGGCGAGGAGCTCCTCGTCAAGCTCCTCGAACAGCCCGTCCTGGGCGACGGCACCGAGCGCCCCGGCATCCTGGGCGAGGAAGATGTCAGCGGGTGTGGACTCCCCCTCCTCGAGGATCTGGGCGGCCAGCTCGGCGGTGTCTCCGTAGCGGACCTCGACGTCGATGCCGGTGTCCTCGCTGAACTGGTCGATCAGCGGCTGGATCAGCTCCTCGTTGCGTCCCGAATACAGCACGACGCTGTCCTGGTCGGCTCCGGCCTGCTCTCCGGCGGCCTCGTCCTGGTCGCCGTCGGCGGCGCCGCAGGAGGTGAGCGTCAGGGCCAGCAGCGCGACGGCGGCCGGCACGAGAGTGCGAGTCATCGAATGGGGTCCTTTCATGGGGCTGTGCCGCGGGCCCTCCGGCACATGCCCTGGGGGCCCGCTGTGCCGTCCGGGCTGCGTCTCTGTCGGTGGTGCGTTGTGGCCGATGGCGGCCCTTGGGATACGACAGAGCGGGCCCGCGTCCCGCACGGGCACCGTCCAGCAGTATACGCAACAGAAGCCTTGGCTAATAGCCCAGATCGGGACCAGGTGAAGGTGAGGCATCCCTTCCCCGGAGGTATCTCGCGTCAGTGAGGATGCCAGCGCGCCAGGTGAGGCCTATGTGACGATTTCCTCGACACTCCTGGACGAGGGCAGGCCGACAGACACGTCGGCCCCGGCCTGTGCAGGTGCACCGGGGCCGGGGCCGACGTCGTCGGACTGCCGACAGGCCCGTCAGCTCACGCCGAGAGCCTCCTGGATGGGGCCGGAGACGAAGTAGAGGATGAACAGCACCGCGGTCACGTACATGAGCGGATGCACCTCCCGGGCCTTGCCACGCAGCAGCTTGATACCCACGAAGGTGATGAACCCCGCGCCGATGCCGTTGGTGATCGAGTACGAGAACGGCATCATCACCACGGTCATGAAGGCCGGGATGGCGATCTCCACGTCCGTCCAGTCGATGCGGGTGATCTGCTGCATCATCAGGAACCCGACGAGCACGAGCGTCGCCGACGCGGCCTCGGTGGGGATGACCGCCGCCAGCGGCGCCAGCACGATCGTGGCCAGGAACAGCACGCCCGTGACCACATTGGCCAGCCCGGTTCGGGCGCCGTCGCCGACGCCGACCGTGGACTCGATGAAGCCCGAGTTCACCGAGGTGGAGCCCAGGCCGCCGCCCATGGTCCCCACGGCGTCAGAGATCATGATGCGCCGCGAGTAGGGGATCTCGCCTGAGGCGTCCTTGATGCCGCCCGCGTTGGAGACACCCACCATGGTGCCCAGCAGGTCGAAGAAGTTCGCCAGCAGCAAGGTGAAGATCGCCAACGACGCCGCGATGATCCCGATGTTCTGCCAGGACCCCAACAGGTTGAACTCGCCGATCAGGGACAGGTCCGGCAGCGTGAACCAGTTCTGGTCGAGGGTCGGCACAGAGAGGCCCCAGCCGTAGGGGTTCTCCTCGCCGTCGGCGCCGACCTGCGGCCCCACGCGGAACACCGCCTCCACAGTGAGCGCCAGCACTGAGGCGCCGATGATCGAATAGAGGATGGCGCCGCGCACCTTGGCGGCCCACATCACGAACAGGGCGAACAGGGCCACCAGGAAGATCAGCAGAGGCCACCCGAACAGGAAGCCGCCCACTCCCAGCTCCAGCCCGACTCCGCCGGAGTTCTGGATGAATCCGGCGTTCATCATCCCGATCAGGGCGATGAACAGTCCGATGCCGACGCTGATGGCATTCTTCAGCGGGGCCGGGACGGCGTTGAAGATCGCCTGCCGGAAGCCCGTCAGGACGAGGATCAGCAGGATGAAGCCCTCGATGACCACCAGGCCCATGGCGTCGGCCCACGTCATGCCCGGCAGCACCACGATGCCGTAAGTGATGAACGCCGAGAGGCCCAAGGACGAGGACACGGCCATCGGGAACTTGCCGACCACCCCCATCAGGATGGTCATCAGCCCGGAGATCAGCGACGTCGCCGCCGCCACGGCAGGCAGGTTCGGCTCGGTGCCGCCACCCAGGTAGTGACCGGTCGAGTCGGCCGCCGCGCCGATGATCAGCGGATTGAGCACGATGATGTAGCTCATGGCCAGGAAGGTGGCCAGGCCTCCGCGCACCTCCCGCCCGATGCTGGAGCCGCGCTCGGAGATGTGGAAATAGCGATCGAGGACGCCGTGCCGCGCCCGCTGGGAACTCTGTACACTCACGAGGCCCCACTCTAGGCGATCCGAGCCCCTCAGGCCCCGCCGCCGTCGTCGACGAACACCCGCCGACCGGCGAACCAGCCTGCCACGCCCTGGGCAGCGATCACGCCGAGCAGCACATGCAGCACTGGCACCCACGAACCTGTGACGTCCACCAACGCACCGGCGATCAGCGGCCCGGAGCCCGCCAGCAGGTACCCGATCCCCTGGGCCATGCCGGAGAGCCGCGCCGCCTGATGCGGCGTCCTGGCCCGGAGGGAGACGACGGTGAGGCTCACCAGAAGCGTGGCCCCGGAGGCGAATCCGGCCATGAGGCACCACACGGGCAGAAGCTGCGGGACGAAGGCCATGCCGGCGACCCCCGACCCCATCAGCACCGCCAGTCCGACGGCGATGCCGCGCTGATCCCGCGTGCGCTGCATCAGCGGACCCACCAGGAGGCTGGCGATGATCCCGACCGCTTGGTAAGCAGCAAGCCACCATCCCGCCGCCGCCTGAGAGATCCCGTGGTACGTCTGGATCGACGGCAGCCAGGTGAGCATGATGTAGAACACTGCCGACTGCAGACCGAAGTAGGCCGTGACCTGCCACGCCACCGGTGACCGTGTCAGTCGGCGTCTTCGGGGGCGCGGGCTGTCCGAGACCTCCGTCGGCAGCACCACGACCGCCTGCTCCTGCGGCCGTCCGCGCCGGGACCAGACCACTGCGGCGACGACGGCCAACGCCGAGGCTGAGGCCAGAGTGAGCTCCCAGCCGATCCAGGCGGCGGCCGGGACCGCCACACCGGAGGCCACCGCCGCACAGCCGACGAGCGTGGCGGTGTAGAGGCCCGTCATCAGGGGCACATGATCGGGAAAGTCCCGCTTGACCACCGCCGGCACCAGGACGTTCCCCACGGCGATGGCCGCCCCGAGGATCACGGTGCCCAGATACAACGTCCAGACCCCGGCCGGCAGCGGGCCGCCGGGGAGAGACCTCAGCACCGTGCCTGCGGCGAGCACGCCCAGCGCCAGCAGGATGCTGCGTTCCATGCCCAACCGGGAGGAGAGCCGATGCACCACAGGCGAGAAGACCCCGAGGCTGAGGACCGGCAGTGCACCCAACAGGCCCAATGCGCTCGCGCTCATCCCGGTGTCGGCACCGATCCGTTCGATCAGCGGCCCCACCACAGTGATGGCCGGACGGAGGTTGGCCGCCACCAGCAGCACGGTGACCAGCAGAAGGGCGCGAGACGGACCCCGCGCGTCGTCCTGCGACGCTGTCATGCGAGACCAGCGAGCTCGGCCAGGGCCTCCTGGAGATCGCGAGACCGGTCCGAGGGAACGTGATGGACGTGACGGATCACCAGCTGGGGGTCGAGCACATAGCTGGTCCGCGTGGGCGCCCCCCGGGACGCGTCGAAGGCCCCGCAGGCTCGGGCGATCTCCCCGTGGGGCCAGAAGTCGCTCACCAGGTCGAAGGGGAGCCCCTCTCCCCCGGAGATCTCCTGCGCATAGGCGCGCAGCGCGTGCAGGGAGTCGCAGCTGATCGCCACCACACGCGCGCCGATCCTCTCGAACTCGCCGGCCGCGGCGTACACGGCGGACAGCTCCGTGCCGCAGACACGGCTGAAGGCGTAGGGGTAGAACATCACCAGTGAAGGCGCCCCGGCGAGGTCATGCAGCGCGAACTCCTCGCCGTGATGGGTCCGCCCCCCGACGCCGGGGATCCGCTGCCCCGGCCGCAGTGGGCGGCCATCCCCCGCCACGTCGGACGGACTCACTTGCGCGGCATGAGGCGGGCCGCGGCCCAGTCCGCACAGACGCCGGCCGACGAGGTCACGTGCAGCCCGGCGTTCGGCGCGGCGTCCTGGATCTCCACCGGCGGAACGTAGCCGTCACGCCCGGATCGCGGAGTCAGCAGCCACACCACGCCGCCGGTGTCGAGCGTGGTCAGCGAGTCCACCAGTGCATCGGTGAGGTCACCATCGCCGTCACGGAACCACAGGAGCACGGCGTCCACGACCTCGTCGTCGTCCTCGTCGATCAGCGGATCGTCGAGGAGGTCCTCCAGAGCGTCCCGGAAACCGTCGTCGACGTCATCGTCGACCCCGATCTCCTGGACGAGGGAATCAGCGGAGAGACCAAGCTCCTCCAACAGGCCCGACGTGTCGACCACATTGGTCGCGGCGTCGTAGGCGTGTCCGGTCTCGGCGCTCAACGGATCCTCGGCAGGGGCTGCCTGGCTCACCTGGGGTGTCCCTTCCTCTCGTGACATCGGGTGGAGGACCACGGCATGTGCCGCGCCTCTCACAGGCAACGTTACGTCGCCGGAGCACCGGGTGGGAAGTGCGACACCGGGTGTTCCGGGTAGAGTTGCCATGACGACGCGTGCCCGCACCCTGACGGGCGCGTACGACCTCGACAGCGCTGCCGGGCGTGACCCCTTGTGTCCGGGTTCTCAGTGCTGACCATCGACCCTTTGAGAGAGGTATGTTGTGAGCGCTGGTGAAGAGATCTCACATATTCGCAGCGGTCTGACCAACCAGTTGCCGGATGTGGATCCGGAGGAGACTCAGGAATGGTTGGAGTCTTTTGATCAGTTGGTGGAGGTCCATGGCACCGAGCGTGCGGAGTATATGATCCG
>NZ_JBQYEY010000029.1:0-43689 GCF_052656005.1 Nesterenkonia sp. K-15-9-6 | reverse complement strand
CCCGATGGCCGCGTCCACGTTCAAGACGAAGATGGTCACGGCCTCGGGAGGGTTACACCACTCTATGGGGCACTACTATGGTCGTCGAGGCGTACTTCTGCGATATCTGCATCGGATTGACCGGATGCGAGCCCCTTGAGCGTGATCGCTTCCGCGTCGATGCCCCGGTTTCGCAGCCGCTCGGCGGACTGCTGCCAGATCCAACGTCCCATCCAGGCTCCGGGTACGAGGATGGCCTTCGCTGCTGGCGTGGTCATGGCGCTCTCCTGACTGATCGCACTTTACGATCAGTCTGAGGGTATCGGTGACTGATCGTAAAACACAACCAGTAGGCTGTCTTGAGATGCTGGCCAGGGTTGAGGGCCTGAGGCTGAGCGGTGGGCTCGCGGCGCAGGTGGGGGAGGCGCTGGCGCGCCGCTGAGCAGTGCCGTGTGTAGGATCGCCCGACGTGGTTGAATGCGGTGCTGGTCCGCTTCTACGTGTGAGCCGTCGGAGTGGTTCGCCGCTGCGGTCTCTCATGCCTCGGGTGCACTGGTCTCCGGTGATCTTGAGTTGGTTCATCGACGGCCACGAATGCTCCTCAGACACCGTGTGGAAACTCGCGTCCTAGGACCAGAGTCCTCAGTCGAGGGTCGACCAGCGACGCGTCGCCCTTGGCGTCCTCCAGGGCCTGTTCTGCGCGTTCTCGGGAGAGGAAGGCCATCAGCCCGATGGCTGACATGTCTTCAGCTTCAGTGTCTGAGGGGCCGCCGTTGCTCAGCACGTGGATGGTGACCCCGTCGGCGAGCTCCTGTGGTGAGGCGTCGGGAACAGGGAGGCTCTCCCATTCCAGGACATACTCAGAGTCTCGCTCGTAGCCTCTGGACAGGGCCCTGGCGATCTCTTCGTCGGCCGTCGCTAGGATGACGGCCTCATCGAGAGTTCTCCGGTGCTTCTTGTAGACCACATGGACCATCTCAGTCGAGGTTTCCGTCTGCGATGTGCGTTTGCGGAAGAGGCGTGTGAAGATCACGGCTTGCACCTCAGTTCCTTGAGCGGGCTGGTCACGACCGCCCGCTAGGTGGTCCCCTTGTAGACGATGCTTGCCCTGCTCTCGACCGACCACCAGGTCTTCTTGTTCTGAAGCGCCCTGGGTTTGATGGAGGCTCCGGCCATTGGGATTGGCGGATTCCAGAAGGTCGGTGACGCTGGTTAGCTCAGCATAGAACAGGTCCTCGAACTCCACCGGCGGCAGATCTGAGAGATAGCCGTGAGGACGTTCCGTGTTGTGCCAGTGCACTCATCCCACGGTGGCCAGCTCTACGTTCTCCACGGTATTCCAGGGCCGCGCTCAGCCCGTCGACTGGCGGGGGCGACCTGATCCGGCCCTAGCGAAGGGCACACTCGACGGAAGATCGGGAGCAGCAGCCGGATCCCCCGCGGAAACCCTTCGGACATGGTGACACCGCAGGCTTGACTCTGACACTGTGTGAGCCTGTGAGGTGAAGTGGTCATGTTGAGAATCGGAGATTTCGCGAGGTTGGCCGGTGTCTCGGTGCGCATGCTGAGGCACTACGACCAGCTGGGCTGCTGACGCCGACGCGTACTGACGAGTTCACCGGGTATCGCTACTACGAGGTGGCCCAGCTGGATCAAGCCAATCAGCTCGTGGCGACGAAGGAGCTCGGGTTCACCCTCGACGAGGTGAGTGAGGTGCTCCTCGAAGGGCTCAGCGACGCCCGGCTGATCGAGATGCTCCACGAGCGCGAGGCCGCGCTCATGGCGCAGATCGATGCAGATCAGCTGCGGCTGCAGCGGGTCCGAGCGAGGCTCCGATCGATGGAGAAGGGAACCACCATGTCCACGAGCAACTTCACCGAGAAGAGCCTCCCGGCAGTCCGACTCGTCCAGCTCTCTGCGACTGTGTCGTCCATGGAGGAGATCGAGCCTCAGATCGGGCCCATGTTCGGGCGCGTCAATCAGGGGATCGACGAGGCGGGCCTGACGCGAACGGGGCCAGGCATTGCCCATTACACGGTCACAGATGCGGGAGTGCTCGCCGCCGCTGGTGAGCAGATCGGCGATGCCGCCCCGCCAACTGGGCTGGACGTCGTGACATTGGGTTCGGTGCCACGGGCATTGACCACGACGTTCGAAGCAGACGGCATCGAGGGGATCCAGGCAGCATGGCAGGCGCTCGTCGTCGAAGTGGACGCGCGTGGTCTGACGCCGACGGGAGTCTGCCGCGAGGTATATCGCGAGACTCCGTTGGACCCGGAGGGCACGAAGTGGGTCGTCGACCTGCAGCAGCCTATCGAATGAGGTGGAAGCGTGGACCCCAGAGTTCGAGGTGCCGTCGGATGGTCTGCGCCCGCGCTTGGACGCTGAAGTCGTGCAGCGCACAATCGGGGCTGTTCACGAGCCACGCTGGGAGGAGCGGACGTCTCTGCAGGTTCCGATGCTCGCCATCTTCGCGAAGAACGGGATGTTCAATGATGCGGACAAGGAGGGGCTGGTCCGGCGTCGTCCTGCCAGCCCCGCCGTCGGGGGTTCCTCCGTCAGTCGCCCGGTTGATCGGGCTCACCGGTCGTCAAGCTGTTGTGCGATGCCGTCGAGCAGCAGGCTGAGGCCTCGCCGATAGGCGCCTTCGGGGTCGTTGGCTTTGCCGGTCAGGTCCCCGAGGGCGCGCGAGACTCGCGTGGCGACGGGGAACTGCGCCTTGTTGCCGATCGCCGCGGTCAGGGCGGGGCCGATGGTTGACCACCAGTCGACGTCGCGATCTTCGCCCTGTTCTCTGGAGGCCTGCGCGGCGAGGCTGGCGCGTGCGGTTCCCTTCACCAGCGAGAGCAGGGCGGTCAGAGTCTGCTCCATCTCGATGTCGGTGAGTCCGATTCCGTCGAGGGCCCGCAGCTCCGTCTCAAACTTCGCCGACGCTCCGGGGCCGGGCACAGGACGTCCGGTGGCAAGATCGGTGATCCAGGGATGGGCGTGACAGCTCGCCCAGTTGGCGTCGGCGATCACGGTGAGGCGCTCCCGCCAGTCCTCGCCGTCCGGGGCTGCGGCGGTCTCGTACGTGGCACCGGCGACGTGATCGAGCATGAGTTCGATGAGTTCGGCGCGGCCGCCGATGTGGGGATACAGCGCCATGGCGGTGACACCGGCTTCCGCGGCCAGCCGCCGGATCGTCACAGCGTCCAGACCTTCTCTGTCAGCCAGATCGACTCCCAGTGTCGTGATGCCGCGGGTGCTGATACCGCGGCGTGAGCTGGCCGCTGATTCGCGCCAGAGCAGTCCGATCAGCGTGACCTCGTCCACACGAGTGCGTTGGGGCATCTCCGTCCTCCTTCTCATATACAGCGTATACTACTCTGTAGATTTCATGGAGAGGAATGGCATGGACAGTGAGATGAGACCACTCGATCGGATGCGGCCGGAGCCAGCCAGCATGACGACGACCCGCGACGTGATCCGCGTCCGCGGTGCCCGGCAGAACTCGCTCCAAGACATCGACATCGACGTCCCCAAGCATCAGTTGGTCGTCGTCACCGGGGTCTCCGGGTCAGGCAAGTCCTCCCTGGTGTTCGACACGATCGCCGCCGAATCGGCACGTCAGCTCAACGAGACCTTCTCAGCCTTCGCCCAGGGGAGGCTTCCCAGCTACGCCCACCCGGATGTCGACGTGCTCGAGAACCTCTCGGCGGTCATCGTGGTCGATCAGCAGCGGCTCACGGGCGGACCCCGCTCCACGGTCGGGACCATCAGCGACATCGGCGCACGTCTCCGTCTGCTGTTCTCCCGCATCGGCGAACCGGCCGCCGGGTACTCCAACGCCTACAGCTTCAACGATCCCGCTGGCATGTGCCCGGCCTGTCAGGGCCTCGGCGTGGCGGCCGCGGTGATCGAATCCGAACTCGTCGATGACGACCGCTCCCTGAACGAGGGCGCGATCACCTTCCCCAAGTTCAACCCCGGGACCTGGCTGTGGAAGGCCTATGCCAAATCCGGATTCTTCGATCCGGACGTGAAGATCCGAGACTACACCCCTGACCAGCGCGCGCTGCTGCTCCACGCCCCGGCAGGGGAGCACGCGCCGCCGGCCGGGATGGACGCTGTCGGCACCGCCTACGAAGGCCTCATCACCCGATTCAACCGGATCTATCTGCAGCGAGAGCCGGACTCCTTCAAGGGCAGGCAGCGGGAAGCGTTCGAGCGGATCGTCTCCCGCGGACCCTGCCCGGAATGCCGTGGGTCCCGACTCGCAGGGCCTGCCCGAGCTAGCCTGATCAACGGAGCTTCCATCGCAGATCTCAATGCCATGCAGATCAGCGACCTCGCCCAGCGTGTCGCCCAGATCGGTGACACCGCCGTCCTGCCGCTCGTGGAGATCCTGCGCGTCCATCTGGAGCGGATGATGACCCTCGGTCTCGGCTACCTCAGTCTCGACCGCGCCGCCTCCACTCTTTCCGGAGGGGAGGCCCAGCGGATCAAGATGGTCCGTCACCTCGGCAGTGCTCTGGCCGACATGCTCTACGTGTTCGACGAACCCACCGTCGGCCTGCACCCCCGTGACGTGACTGCCCTCGGAGACATGCTCGTCGCGCTGCGGGATCGCGGGAACACGGTGCTCGTCGTCGAGCATGACCCTGACATCATGGCCATCGCCGACCACATCATCGACCTCGGTCCCGGTGCAGGAGCGGACGGTGGCCGAATCACGTACCAAGGTGACTACGACGGTCTTGCCCAGGCCGAGACGCCGACCGGACGCGGTCTGCGCGAACACCGACGACCGGTTCGGGCTCGGCGTGAGTCTGTCGGTTGGATCAGCATCGAGGAGGCCACCACCCACAACCTCCAACACGTCACCACCCACGTCCCACGCGGCGTGATGACTGCCGTGACCGGGGTCGCCGGATCGGGCAAGTCCAGTCTCATTCTCGGCAATCTGCCCAGCGTCGAGCCCGATGCGATCGTCATCGACCAGCGGCCCATCAGGGGGTCGCGCCGTTCCACCCCCGCCACCTTCACAGGCCTGCTCAATCTGATCCGTGACGTGTTCGCCAAGTCCACTGGGGCACCAGCCGGGCTGTTCACCCCCAACTCCACCGGAGGGTGTCCGGCGTGTGAAGGCAACGGCGTCATCTACACGGATCTCGCCTTCATGGATGGGGTCATCACACGATGTGAGGTCTGCGACGGACGCCGGTTCACCCCCGAGGCGCAGGGCCATCGTGTCTCAGGACGGAGCATCGCCGATGTGTTTGAGATGAGCGTCGCCGGCGCCCTCGAGTACTTCACCCAACCTGCGATCTTGCGGATCCTGTCCAGGCTCCACGATGTCGGCCTCAGCTACCTCACCCTCGGGCAGACCCTCACCAGCCTCTCCGGCGGCGAACGCCAGCGACTCAAGCTCGCCTCCGAGCTCGGCACCCCGGGCCGCACGATCGTCCTCGATGAGCCGACCACCGGACTGCACATCGCTGACATCTCCCGACTTCTCGGGCTGCTCGACAGGCTCATCGAAGCGGGTTCGACGCTCGTGGTCATCGAGCACAATCTCGACATCATCGCCGCCGCCGACTGGGTCATCGACGTCGGCCCCGAAGCCGGCCACGACGGCGGCCGCATCGTCTTCGAAGGTACCCCAGAGGAGATGATCACGGGCAGCTACACCCATACCGCCGCGCACTTGCGCCGCCGCATGTGCGATTGAGGTGCCCGTCTAGCGCTTCGCAAGCAGCCCCGCTGAGACCTCACTCCACGCCGCCCGGTGTGGCATGCTGGGCCCATGCCCAGCGCCGTGACTCTGATCCGTTCCGAGAAGCTCTCCGACGTCGCCGAGTACGCCTATGCGGCCACCGCGCCGGCCGAAGCCAGACTGATCTTCCTCGCCGGCTCCTGTCCACTCGATGCCGACGGCGCGACGGTCGCCGTCGGGGACTACGCCGGCCAGGCCGCGGCCTGTGTGGCGACGATGAAGAAGGCGTTGGCCGCCGCAGGGTCCACGATCGACGACGTCATCAGCACGCGCGTGTTGGTGGCCTCCTCATCTCAGGCCGACCTCGTGGAGGCTTGGGAGGTCGTGCGCGATGCGTTCGGCGACCATGACGTCCCGAGCACGCTGATGGGGGTCACCGTCCTCGGCTACGACGACCAGCTGGTGGAGATCGAAGCCGTCGCGGCCGTGCTGGACTGACGGTCGGCGAAGCGTCAGGGGCGCGGCAACGCGCGCTCCAGCGGAATGCGCCCATCCTGCCAAGGCGTCAGGATCCAGACGACCACATAGGCTCCGACGCCCAGGACGGGAAGCAGGAATGAGACGAGGAGCAGGGCCCGGACCAGCCAGACGTTGACGGCCAGCTTCTCGGCGATGGCACCACCGATGCCGGCGAACAGACGGTCTGGGCCCCGTCGGAAGCCGAGGCGGCGGATGGAGTCGAAGACGCGTTCCATAGACATGATGGTACGCCTGGTCAGCCCGCCGGTCACCGGGTCGGTTGTTTCAGTACCGCACGGTTGCGGGGGCCGGCCGTTCGGGAGCCTCATAGGGCTCGGGCCAGAATTCGGTTACCTCGGTGATCACGCCCGCCTCATCGAAAGTCAGAAACGCCTGCGCGTCACCTTGCTCGTCGCCCACCGTCCACGTGAACCAGATGACGGCGCGCCCGGCATCACCGAGGATCCACTTCTCCCGAAGGTGCCACTCGCCAGGGTAGGAACGGTTGAAGCTCAGGAAGGCGTGCCTTCCGTGCCAGCGCTCGCGGCTCTGAGGAGTCGTGTAGACGACGTCGGCGTGCAGCATCTCGGACCACGTGTCCCAGTCGCGGGCCTCAAGCCGGTGGAGATAGGTGCGGGCAAGAGTTGGGGTGTCCACCATGGGCAGAGTCTATGTCCTGGACGTATGCGCGGGTCGACAGCGTCGGACTGGGCCGACGTCGTGTGGACCGGGATCTCAGTGCTTGAAGTGGACGAACAGTCGCCCGAAGTTCTTGCTGTCCTTATCCACCCGGTGGTACCTGGCTTTGACGTCCTTGCGGTCCAGGTAGCGCAGCACCCGCTTCTTCAGCTGCCCGCTGCCCTTGCCGGGGATGATCTCCACGGTCTTGGCCTTGGTGCGTTCCGCCTCGTCGATGATCTCGGCCAGTGCGCGGTCGATGTCGCGGCTCTTGTTGTAGATGTCATGCAGATCGAGCGTGAGTCTCTTAGCCATCGTGGGGCCCTGTCGTGGGTGGCTCGGGAGCGTCTCTTCAGGCTACAAGGTCTTCCGGAGGCAAGGTCTTCTGGCGGCAGGGCCGCTGCGGGCCGCGGCTGCTGTTTCAAGGAGAGGGAGTCGGAGAACTGAAGGTCTGCTCATGGTCGGACCCAAGAAGTCTGAGATCGTCGACGGTTTCGAGATCGCGTATCACGCTGAAGGCAGGACGCGCTGGTCGAAGGGCGAGGTCGAGGACGGGATGCCGGTCGGATACTGGGAGTGGTATCGGAGGGATGGGACCCCAAAGCGTTCAGGCGACGTCGATGCCGGCGAGCCTGTGGGGGAGTGGATCACCTATGACCAGCAGGGCCATCCGTACAAGGTGACGGATCGCGGCGCGGGTTCCGGGTGATCCCCGTCGAGAGCGAAGCTCCGGCGTTTTCCACAGATGCCCGGAGGGGGTGGTGGCCGGTGCGGCGCCCGACGGAGGATCGAGGCATGAGCTTCGAAGACCTCCCGGAGAACTGGACCGACATGCCCCTGACTTCGCAGCAGCTGGCCGCCGACGTGGTGGATCTGCTGATCAGTGAGAAGGACCGTGCACAGAGCACGTTGCTTCTGCTGCCCTGCGATGCCCGCGGCGTCGCCTACCCTGCCCCAGTGCTGATCAGCGAGATCGACTGGCACGTCGGGCCGTCCGAGCGTCGAGAGATGTTGGAGGCCCTGGCCTCCCTGCAGCTGGAGTCTGCGTTGGTGGCGGCGTCCTTCCGTCATCGCCTGTCCGACGCCGTCGTTGCCGCCTGGGCCACTGATCTGCAGGAGATCTTCGACGATGCGGGCACCTGGCTGCTGGGGTTCTTCAGCGTCTGGCCTCGCACGGTGGAACCGGTGGCCGTGAGGCTCACGGCGTGAGCGGGCTGCGGCAGCTCTGCGCCCGAAGGGGCGCGTAGGCTCTCCTCATGGCGCCTCACGAGTTCGTCCCCGCAGACTTCGCCCCGCCGACCTCTCTGCTCACCCGGCAGTTCCGGCTCGAGCCGCTCGGTCCGCAGCACAATGAGGCCGACCTCCGGGCGTGGACATCGAGCATCGCGCACATCAGGGCCACTCCGGGGTATCCGGACGGCTCCTGGCCGCCGGAGCAGGGCATGGGCCCGGAGGAGAACCTCGCAGACCTCACCCGGCACGCAGCAGACTTCGTCGCGCGTCGAGGTTTCACCTTCACGGTGCTCGATCCCGACGACGACGTCATCGGCTGCGTGTACCTATACCCCTCCGCTTCCCCGGAGCATGACGTGGAGGTGCAGTCCTGGGTGCGGCAGGACCACGCCGAGCTGGACGAGCCGCTCGCCCAGGCGGTGGCGGACTGGCTGGTCGTCGCCTGGCCCTGGGAGAACCCGGACCGTCACGGTCGCTGATCCCGCACCTCCACCGTGACCGTGACGTGGTCACCGACGTCAATCCGCTCGGCCCGCTGCACCGCCACCTTCACCGGCACCAGGAATCGGCCGTCCTTCGGCCAGACGGCCGTGTCGAAGTCGGTGGCGCCGATGGTGGCGCTCACCGGCACCTGCCCCCAGTACATGAGACCCCGGGCGGCCTCCTTCAGCTGGGCGGAGACCTCTTCCGGCATGGGCGCGAACACGAACGGCGCAGGTCCGCGCCATTCGATGAGTTCTGCGTCGAAGGTCCAGCCTGTCATCGACTCTCCATGCGCTTATGCTAGCGGCAGGCCGGGGCAGGGGCGCTCGTCAGGCCGAGTCCTCCGGCCAGTCGAGTCGTCGGCGTGTCCCGTAGGAATCACGGCGGGCGGCGTAGGCCAGGGTGGCCTGCTGTGGGGCGTCGTCGCCGATCAGGACCCGCAGGGGGCGGTCGGGGTCGCCTAGGTGCGCGATCAGGGCGTCGGCGGCGAGGCGAGGATCGGCGTCCGTCGGCTGCGTGTCGGCATCAGGGCGGGCCACGGGACAACGGGGGTGCCGAAGAGGTCGGTGCGCAGCGCGTCGTACTCGGGCTTCGGTTCGGCGAACGTCATGCTCGTCCCGGCCCAATCGGTCGCGAAGCCGCCCAACTGGGCGATCGTCACCCGGACCCCGAACTGCGCGACCTCGGCGGACAGCGCCTCGCTGAACCCTTCGAGGGCCCATTTGCTGGCGTTGTACACCCCGAACGTCGGCATGGCTCCGACGGCGCCCACCGTGGAGATCTGCACGATGTCGCCACCTCCGCCGGCCCGCAGATGTGGGATCGCGGCGCGCGAGACCCACATGGCGCCGAACAGGTTCAGGTCCACGAGGTCGCGGGCCTGCTGCTCCTCGACCTCCTCGATCGCGCCGACGAAGCCGGCGCCGGCGTTGTTCACGACGACGTCGAGACCGCCGAACTCCTGGGCGGCGTCATCGACGACGGCGGTGACGGCCTCGCTGTCACGGACGTCGAGCAGGACCTCCCGGGCTGAGTTCGGATGGGCATCGAGCAGCTGCGACATCGCTCCGGAGCGGCGAACTGTTCCGATGACGCGATCTCCCTGTGCTAGGGCGGCCTGCGCGAAGGCGCGACCCAGCCCGCGCCCGGCGCCGGTGATGAGCCACGTGCGGACGCGAGCTGGGGTCTCAGGCATGGCACGTTCCCTTCAACGAAACGGTTCGTCTCGCCAGTATCATGAGCGATGCTTCAGCCTGTCAAGACGATGCGTCTCGTCTCGTGCTGAGGTACTCTGCCGGTATGACGCCTACGCCGGAGACCTCCACGTCGGGAGCACGGGAACCCGACGCGTCCCGACGCAGTGATCGAGCCCGGCGAGCGATCCTCTCTGCGACGCGCGAGCTGATCAGCGACGTCGGCTACGCCGGGCTGAGCATCGAAGGCATCGCCTCGGCCGCCGGCGTCGGCAAGCAGACGATCTACCGCTGGTGGAGGTCGAAGGCCGCCGTCGTCTTTGATGCGATTCTGGAGGCCAACTCGCAGGACGGTGGATCCGTGGCGTTACCAGACACCGGTGACCTTGAATCGGATCTCCGGACCGTGCTGCGGGGGACCGTCGCCGCGCTGACCGAGCCCGCCACTGACCGCCTCCAGCGCGCGATCACCGCAGAGATTCAGACGGACCTCGTCGTCGCTGACGAATTGGTGCAGCGTCTGCTCCGTCCTCAGCTCGACGCCACCGCTGCGCGCATCACGGCAGGGGTGCAGGCTGGTCAGGCCGGTGAGTCCGTGAATCCGCAGCTGGCGGCGGAGCTCCTCTTCGGCTCGGTCTTCCACCGCTGGCTGCTGCGAACCGGCCCGCTGGATGACGACTTCGCCGATGGTGTGCTGGCCATGGTTCTGGCGGGCCTGCGGCCCCGCTGACCTTGTAGTGAGGCTTCCATGCCGTCAGGTCGAGCAGCCATTGTGCGGGGTGGCCCCGCGGGCTACTGTGTGGGCTCTGCTCGATCTCGCCGTCAGGAAGGCCGTCGTGGGAAAGCTCATCGCGTGGAACATCATGTCGCTCGACGGTTTCTTCGAAGGGGACGAGCCGTGGGACCTCCGTCTCCACGAACATATCTGGGGAGAGGACCTGCGCGACCTCAGCCTCCAGTTCGGCGAGGAGGCTGGGCTCATCGTCTTCGGGCGCACCACGTATGAGGGAATGGTCGCCCACTGGCCGAACGACACCAGCGAGCCCGAGATCGCACGGTACATGAACAGTATCCCCAAGCTCGTGGCGTCACGGACGGTCACCGATGCTGAGTGGAACAACACAGAGGTCACCGCCGATCCTGTCGCTGAACTGGCTCGCCGGAAACAGGGTGCCGAGCAGCCCATCTACGTCTTCGGCAGTGCGAAGCTGGTGGACTCGCTGCTCGACGCCAGTCTCGTCGATGAGCTGCTCATCGGCATCGCGCCGGTGATCCTCGGCTCCGGCACGCCGTTGCTCAAGGAGCGCGTCGCTGCGCGTCCGCTCCGGCTCCTCGAATCGCGCGTGGTGGACACCGGGGGCGTCCTGCTCCGCTACCGCGTCACGGACGCGTGAACGCGGCGTCTCTCCGGCGGCCCCGCTGTTTGGTACTCTGCCGGTGACGGCGGACTCAGTCGTCGACTGCACTTCCAGGCGACGGATCGCCTGAATCATTGCGGAGAGGCCTGAGGAGATCAGGACATGTCCGGATGGGGTGCCGCGCATCGACCTGCGCGGAAGACCACCGTGCCGCCTGCCCGAGGCGGCTGACGAAAGGACATGATCATGACGGACAGAACTGCGAAGAACCACGAGAAGGTCGTCAGCAAGATTGCGGCGATGGACGAGCCCCGACGGACCGTCATGCGCCGCCTGCATGACCTGATCCTCGAGGCCGCGCCGGATCTGAAGCCACGCATCTGGTATGGCATGCCCGGTTATGCGAAGTCGGCGAGCTCCCCGGTCCTGGTGTTCATCCGCAATGACGAGCTGATCTCGCTCGGGGTGAGTGAGAAGGCCGGACCCGTTCCGGCAGGCGAAGGAGAGGGGCGGCTTCTTCCGTCGGCATGGTTCGTCGACGAGCTGGACGATGTGACGGAGCGTCGCATCGCAGAGATCGTCCGCGCCGCCGTCGCCTGAACCCGGGAGGGCTCCTGCCTGCAGCGATGCCGGTCGCCTGGACTTCTGTGTCCTGTCCGAGCACTGCCCCCGATGGTCGTACGCGCCGACAGTACAGTGGAGCCCATGACTGAACCGACCCGCTGGGTGACCGAGACCGGGGATGACCACTCGCAGTGGTACATCGACCGCTTCCGCCGCATGGCGGCCGAGGGGAAGGACCTCGTCGGTGAGGCGCGTCTGGTGGACGCCATGGTCCCGCGGCAGGCCCGGATCCTCGACGCCGGCTGCGGCACCGGGCGGCTGTCCGGTGAGCTCCATGCCCGCGGCCACACGGTGGTCGGCGTCGATGCCGACGACGCGCTCGTCACTGCCGCGGGGCAGGATCACCCGGGCCCCCGCTACGCCGTGGCAGACCTCTCCGAGCTGACGCTGGAGATGCTGGGGGAGGCTGAACCCTTCGATGCCGCCCTGCTGGCGGGCAACGTCATGGTGTTCGTCGCCCCCGGGACCGAGGTCCAGGTGCTGCGGAGCGTCCGCGACTGCGTGACCAGGGAGGGTTTCCTGATCCTCGGCTTCCACGTGGACCGCCACCTGAGCCTGCAGGAATTCGACCGGCATGCCGCCGACGCCGGGCTGTGGGTCGAGCATCGCTTCGCCACCTGGGACCTGCGGGCCTGGCACGACGACGCCGACTTCGCCGTCACCGTGCTGCGCCGCGCAGGTGTCTGAGGCGCTTGCAGAGTGCCGTCATTCGGGGTGAGGGCGACGACGGTGCTGCTTGGTCTCGGAGCGTCTCCGTTTCGCCTCCAGCCGCCGACGGCGTGAGGCCCGTGTGGGGCGGGTCGGCCGGCGCGGGGTCTCTGGGACCACGGCATCGCGCAGCAGGGCGGCCAGTCTCTGCCGCGCGGCGGCCCGGTTGCGCCGCTGCGACCGGTGCTCCGAGGCGTTGATGGTCAGCATGGTCCCGGTGAGCCGGGAGGCGAGGCGGTGGAGGGCCCGCTGACGCTGCTCCTCGGTCAGTGCCGTCGTCGTGGCGAGATCCACGCTGAGCTGCACGCGGGAGTCTGTGGTGTTGACACCTTGCCCGCCGGGGCCGGAGGCGCGGGAGAACTGTTCGTCCAGCTCTGCCTCCGGCACGCGCAGACCGTGCGGCGCACCAGGGCCGGGAAAGACATGCAGATCGTCCATGGGGACGAGTCTGCCGCATCGGATGCCTGAACCTCGACCTGGCAGCCGGAGGTCCGCGCAAGTGTGGATGGGTTCTCCACAGATGCCCGAAGGGGGTGGTGGCCGCCCGCGGCGGACCGCCAGGATCGGGGTATGGATGTCGAGGATCTCCCCCAGGACTGGACCGCCGTCCCCCTGACCTCGCCGCGCGTGGCCGGCGCCGTCGTCGACCGGGTGCTCAGCGAGAAGCTGCGTGCTGAGGACACTTTGCTGCTGATTCCCTGTGACGAGCGCGGAGTCGCCTACCCGCCGCCCATACTCATCAGCGAGACCGACTGGCAGGCTGACGGGCAGGAGCGTCGCGAGATGCTGGAGGTGCTGGCCTCCCTCGGTGTGCCCTCCATAGTGGTGGCCTTCTCCTCCTCGCGGCCGGTGCCCAGCGGCGTGGTGGATGCCTGGCGTGCCGACGTCGACGCCGCGTTCGCTGCGGCGGGCACTCGACTGCTCGGCGTCTTCACTGCCTGGTCGCACACCGTCCGGCCCGTCACGCAGGTCCCGGTGGGAACCTGAGTCCGCCGCCAGTAGGCTGGGGGCTGTGAGCACCTCGACGGATCTCAGCCTGCACACCACCCTGATCGGAGAGGGTGGCCCTGTGGTGGTCTTCCTGCACGGGCTCTTCGGGCAGGGGAAGAACTTCACCCAGATCGCGAAGGGCCTGACTCCGGAGCACCGGAGCCTGCTGGTGGACCTGCCGAATCATGGGCGGTCCGAGTGGACCGAGCGAATCGACTATGCAGAGATGGCCGATCATGTGGCTGCGAAGCTGAGTTCCGGCGTCGCGGCCGAGGGGCCCGTCCATCTGGTCGGGCATTCGATGGGCGGCAAGGTTGCCATGGTCCTGGCCCTGCGTCATCCCGAGCTGATCGACAGGCTCGTGGTGGTGGACATCTCTCCGGTGTCCTCCGGGGGATCCATGGGTCAGTTCGAACATCTTCTCGACAGCCTCGCCACCCTCGACGTGACCCGGCTGAGCTCACGCCGCGAGGCCGAGGAGCAGCTCCAGGAGCCGATTCCGGAAGCGATGACCCGCGGTTTCCTGCTGCAGAGCCTGGTCCGTGAGGGCGGGGCGTTCCGGTGGCTGTCCAATCTGGAGCTCCTGCGCTCCGAGCTCGACGTGATCGGCGGCTTCCCTGACGCCGGTGACGCGCAGTTCACCGGGCCCGTGCTCTGGGTCGCCGGCGCCGACTCGGACTACATCGCCGACGAGCACCGGCCCGTGATGCGAGAGCTCTTCCCTCAGGTGCAGCTGCTGCGTATCAAGGACGCCGGTCACTGGGTCCATGCGGCTCAGCCGGAGGTCTTCACTTCAGCCCTGCGGCAGTTCCTCGGATCCTGAGCCCCTGGAGGGGTTGACCCGCAACGCACCACGACATACGGTATTGCATATGCAAATTGCAGTGAATTCCGAGGAGTCGTCATGGTGTCCCGATCGCTGACCACAATCATCGGACTGACTGCAGTCCTGGCCCTGACCGGATGCGGAACGCTCGGAGGTGAGCCGCAGGACGATTCGGGGCAGGCGAGCCCCGAGTCCACGTCCGAGGAGAGCCCGGAACCGGCGTCTGAGGATTCGCCCGACGAGCCGCGTGAACCCGCCGAGGACGTCACGCTCACCATGGACGACGCGGCGCAGACCATTACGTACCCCATCCAGGGCAGCTTCGCCGAGGGGGAAGTCACCATGGGGCTGCACTCCCTTGAGGTGGTGGACGACGCCATGCTGCTGACGGTGAGCTTCGTGCCGGAGTACGAGGACCCTTCCGAGGTGCATCTGTTCCAGAACCTGCACAGCCTGGGCAGCACCACTCTGCTGCCCGTGGTGAACGACCGTGAGAATCTGAAGGCCTAGCACGTGCCGCGGCAGACCACGAACCAGTTCGCCCAGGGAGGCGGATGGCTCGGCGGATCCTTTGCCACCGGTGCGTGGGCGTCGCCAGTCGGTGATATCGAGGCTCAGCATGGGGAGCTCATCACGCATTGGGCGTACTTCCCTGCTCCTGAGGATGACATCGACACGGTCGACGTCGCGGTCGTCCCCGGGGTTCAGGAGTTCCAGGACGTGGAGATCCAGCGATGAGCCGCCGTGACGGGCGCATCGCCGTAGGGGTCGCCGTCGGCATGGTCGTCCTGCTGGGCACGACGGCGGCGGTCCATCCCGGACATGTCGGAGCACCGGTGGAGCAGGGGGAGACCCTCGACGGCCCGCCGGAGCGCCCCGAAGACCTGAAGATGGAAGAAGCCGTGCACGCCTACGACGCTGGCCCCTTCATCTACCGGTACGAGGCGCAGGAGTTCATCGAACATCTGGGCGATCCCACCGTGGATGACGCGGAGGAGAATCTGATCTCCCTGTCCACCGACATCCTCTTCCGCATCAACAGCTGGCAACTGCCTGACAGTGCAGGCGAGCACCTGGCCGAGCTGGTGGACCGGATCCCAGAGGGCGCCGAGGTGCAGGTCACCGGGCACACCGACTCCGTCCCCACGGGAGAGGAGTTCGACAACCAGGAGCTCTCGGAGCGGCGAGCCGAAGCGGTCGCCGACGTCCTGAGCGTAGAGAGGCCCGATCTGACGCTGGAGGTCTCCGGCATGGGAGACACCGAGCCGGCAGTCACCGAAGATGAAGAGGACCCCGCCACCTACGTCGCGAACCGTCGGGTGGAGATCCTCTACGAGAACTGATCCGGCTCAGCCCGCAGCCGGTACGTGGTCCGGGTGCGCAGTCCTGCGGCCGTCCTCACCCCGGTCCAGGGCGTCGAGGATGGCAACGTCCTCTGCGGCGAGCTCCCAGTCGAGGACCTCCAGATTGCTGGTCATCCGTTCGGTATGGTCCGTCTTGGGGATGATCACGTCACCGCGCTGCAGGTGCCAGCGCAGGATCACCTGGGCAGAGGTGCGTCCCAGCCGTTCGGCGAGCTCGATGACGGCGGGATCGGTCAGATCGTCGCCCTTGCCGAGCGGACTCCAGGCTTCGACGGCGATCCCGTGATTCCAGCACCAGCGGCGCAGCTCATCGTTGGCGAAGTACGGGTGCGCCTCGATCTGATCCACGGCAGGGAACACGCCGGTCGCCTCGATGATCCGCTCCAGATGGTGGGATTCGAAGTTGGAGACGCCGATCGCTCGCGCCCGTCCGGACTCGGCGACGGCGATCATGGCTCGCCATGTGTCCACGTAGTCGATCTCCAGCATCGGCATCGGCCAGTGGATGAGGAACAGGTCCACGGCGTCCACGCTGAGACGGGCCAGCGACTCGTCCAGGCTGCGGTCGACGTCGTCGGGCGCATGGTTGCCGTTGTCGAGCTTGGTGGTGATGAAGACGTCATTACGGGCGACGCCCGAAGCGCGAAGTCCTTCCCCGACGCCTGCCTCGTTGCCGTACATCTGGGCAGTATCGATGTGGCGGTAGCCGGCCTGCAGGGCCGCAGCCACGTTCCTGGCCGGGTTCGACGACCGGCCGGTGCCGTACCCGATGCGTGGAATGCTGGTTCCGGAGTTCAGCTGCTGGTGTTCCATGGCCTGAGCATACGCGTCCTGGCCGGTCCGGGGCGGCCGGTGTCGGCGTAGGATGCCGACATGCTCGGACTGACTCTGATGCTCACCCGCTTCCTCTCAGCCCTCCGCACGGCGTGGCAGGACCTCGTCTTTCGCGGAGCCCTGCTGAGTCTGCTGATGCTCGTGCTCAGCGCCACGATCTTCTACACGCTCAGCGAGGGGTGGTCCGTCCTCGATGCCCTGTACTTCTCCGTGGTCAGCGGCCTCACCGTCGGCTATGGGGACCTGGCGCCGAGCAGCCCGTCGGCGAAGGTATTCACCATGCTCTACGCGCTGTTGGCCGTGGGACTCTTCGTCACCATCGCCGCCTCCCTGGGTGGGGCCTTCGCCAGGAATCGGTCTGAGCGCAGGGCCGGGCGCCGTCGTCGGCGGCGGGACGGAGACTCGGCCTCCGCGCCCGACCTTCAGGTGGGCGGAGAGCTCGATGCTGAGGCGCTCGAGGGCCTGCGCGCCCGCGTGCACCCGGATGGGACCGCCTCGGGATGGTCTCCGCGCAGCGCCGACGGCCGGGAGAGCTGGGTGACCGCGACGGTTTCAGGCCGGCTGGTGGGGTTCGTACGGATGATCGGAGACCAGGACCAGGACGCCGTCGTCCTGGAGCTTCTCCTGGATCCCGAGCATCACCGCCTGGGGGAGACGCTGGTGCAGCAGGCCGCGGAGATGGCACGAGAGGCGGGCCACAGGCGGCTCTTCGCCGACTTCGCTGACTCTCAGGACCGTGCTCTGTTCAAAGCCTGCGGGTTCGTCCGGGCCTCGGCCGGCGTCAGGCAGCTCATCTGAGGGCGAACAGTGGGAATGCGTGCGGGGCTGGGACAGTTTTCGCCACCATGCGTGCGATGACATATACCGAGTACGGTTCCCCTGACACTCTGCAGCTCACCGAGCAGCCGACCCCGAAGCTCGGCCCCGGCGCGGTGCTGATCGCGGTGGAGCGCGCCGCGGTCAATCCCGTGGACTGGAAGCTCATGGCCGGCGGGCTCGACGCCTTGCTTGACGCCGTGTTCCCCGTGATTCCGGGCTGGGACGTCTCCGGGGTGGTGGAAGCGGTGGGTCCCGACGTCCCCGAGTTCTCGCCAGGAGACCGAGTGTCGTCCTACGCCCGCAAGGACGTCGTCCACGGCGGAACCTATGCCGAACGTGTGGCTGTGCCGGCCGCCTCCGTGGCGCGTGTGCCCGAGGGCGTCTCCTTCGATGAGGCCGCAGGCCTGCCGTTGGCGGGTCTCACCGCGCTGCGCTCCCTGGAGACCCTGCGCCTCTCCGGGGACGACACGCTGCTGATCCACGGCGCATCCGGGGGTGTGGGTCATCTCGCGGCCCAACTGGCCTCAGTTTCCGGTGCCCGGGTTCTCGGCACCGCCTCGGAGCGGAACCACGAGAAGCTCCGGGCGCTGGGCGTGGAGCCGCTGACCTACGGCGAAGGGCTCGAGGAGCGCGTCCGGGACCTGGCGCCCCAAGGCGTCACGGCCGTGGCCGACTTCGCTGGGGGAGTGCTTGAGCAGACGCTGGCCGTGCTGGCCGAAGGCGGTCGCCACGTCTCGATCGCGGACCCCGCCGTGGAGGAACACGGCGGTCGCTGGGTGTGGGTGCGTCCCGATGGCCCGAAGCTGGGGGAGCTCTTGGCGAAGGTCGCGGATGGCTCCCTGAGCGTGGAGATCGACCGGCATTTCCCCCTGGAACAGGCGGCCGAGGCGATGACGCACAACCAGTCCGGCGCCGGCTCCGGGAAGATCATCATCGACGTCACGGAGTGATCGGCTGATCCTACAGCTGCTGCACAGGCGCGGGATCGCCTCGCACCTCGACGGATGAGTTCGAGAGGTCACGGCGCCCCCACAGCAGAAGATCGACCTCCTGAGCCCGGCCGCGGATCTCCGCGGCCGGGTCTTCTGCGTCTGCGGGCATGGTCCGGGTTATAGGCCAAAAACGTGGTGCTGGCTTGGGCGTCTTCCGCCGTGATCAGGACCGGAGACGACGGAGGATCCGCACGATCCAATCGCAGCTGACGGGGATGCATGACGGTGATGACCTCGTCGATTCCGACAGCCCAGACCTCAGGCGCTGCTTGGGGTGGGGCCGCATCCAAAGCCTCAGCGAGATCGTGGACGTGGATCAGGGTCTCGTGCAGCTGACGACGATGCCAGAACGACGCCGTCCCATCGCCTCCGAAGATTCGGGCGGGAGCATCGGGGCTGAGGCGAGTGAGCGTGCTGTGCAGGTGATCGGCACACGTCCGGTAACGCGCGGCGAGATCCTGGGGATGATCCACAGACTGTTCCTCGTCCGGGGTTGAGGCGTGGCCCTGCGCCATACCTGCGGCCCACACGTAGACGTCACAGAGATGCTCGGTGAGGTCCCGGACCCTCCACGGGCCACAGGCAGGCACCGCTGCGTCAGGGCCGGCGACGAGCAGGTGCGCATGGAACTCCCGCTGCAGATCGGCGAGCAGGGGGAGATAGTCGATGTCGCTCTGACGGCGGAAGTCACCCATGGAGACAGCCTAGCTGTGGCGCGGGTGCGCTGAGGGCGGCACCTGGGTGGGTGCCGTCCTCAGCTGGTGGTTCGTGCCGAAGTGGTGTGGGTGGTGGTGCGGTGTGTCAGGGGTGGTCGCGGTCGCGGGTGCGTTCTTCGGCGTGGAGGAGTTTGAAGAGCGCATGGGGCGCGGTGCGACGGTGAGGGTCAGGACCACGGGACATCGCGCGCAGGGTGTTCCAGCTCAGGCGTGTCAGGGGTGGGGGTCTGTGCTGGGACCGGCGGGTTCGAGGTGGCGACGATGTTGTTGGCGGGGGTGCTGTTGGCGGAGGTGGCGACGCCGGGGGATTCTGTGACGCTGTTGGCTTCGGTGGTGTGGGCTGGTCCTCTGTGCTGAGCAGTCCGTGGGACTTGATCCGGTGGTGCCTGCGGCACAGGGCCTGGAGGTTGGTCCCGCTGGTGGGGCCTGCCGGGTAGGGGAGCCGGTGGTCGAGATCGCAGCGCTGCGCCGGGATAATGCACCCCGGCGCCTGGCAGACCCCATCGCGGAAGATGATGGCATCGCGCAGCCGGGCAGGCGCGTAGCGACCGGTATAGGTGATCGAGAGGATGTCCGGGGATGCGTCTTCTGCACTGGGCTGGATCGGGCTGGGCTGGATCGGGCTGGGCTGGGTCGGGCTGGTGGTGGCGGGTGTGGTGGCGTGGTACCAGTCGTGGCAGGTGCGGGGATCACCGGCGAGGTGGCGGGCATCGCTGGCTGGGATCACCCAGTTCCGGTCGGCACTGATGCCCGGAGCGTCGCTGTGTCCGGTCAGGGTGGTCTCAGGGATCATCACCGCGATCTTCGCCTCCACCGGGGCGCCCTCGACCCGACCGTCCAGCAGCCAGGCGGCGAACAGGTCAGCCTCCAACTGAGCCAGAGTCCGACAATCCCGCGACTCAGCTGTGTCAGCTGTGTCGGCTGTGTCGGCTGTGGGGGCTGTGGGGGTTTCGAGGCGGTCGGAGTCTCCAGGGGCAGGGGTCTCACCGGGAAGGACCTCAGGGCCGTCCTGGACCTGGACGGGAACGAGGTCGCTGGTGATCGGACCAGCGGCGGGGCCAGTCTGGTCGGTGATCGGGGGCAGCTCGGGGTGTTCGACAGGCAGCACCGGCTGGGCGCTGGTGGCCTGCGAGCTCTCCCCGCCTGTGGGGCTGTCCCGGCCGGTGGTGCAGGATCCGGTGGTGCAGGATCCGGTGGTGCAGTGCGTGTCGGTGTGGGTGTGGGTGTCTGCGGGGGCGGGGATCCTGTGGTGCTGGTGGCCGCGGGCGACTGCGCGGAGTCGGTTCGCGATCGCGGTGGCCGCCACTGTGGGCAGACGGGCCTCGAGGTAGCTCATCGCGTGGTCGTCGTGTTGGAGGCGTACCCATCGATCCGCCCGGGCGGTCTGGCAGTCCTTCTCGTATTGGGCGGGGTCCAGGGTGGCGGTGTAGCGGCGCAGCCAGGCTCGCAGCTCACCGAGGGTCATCCGGGTTGCCGCTGCGGCGGCCGCGGTGTCGAAGTCTTCACAGTGCGCGGCCTGGATCAGGGTGGTGGCGGTGGTGGTGATCGCGCGCAGTCGGGCGGTGTCGATGACCCCAGCGGTGTAGGCCTTCCAGGTGGCAGGAAGCTGTCGGCGGGCGGTGCGGGCGGCGGTGAGCATCCCGGAGGCGACCTGTTCACTGACTCCCAGGGTGGTGGCGGCGTCACCGGTGGCGGCGTCGAAGATCGCGCGGCGGGTGTGATGGTCCAGCCCGGCGGTGTGGGCTTCTCGGGCTCGGCGGTCTTGGTAGTCCAGCAGGTTGGTCAGGGCTTGGGCTTCGGTCTGGCGGGTGGTGATGATCAGTGCTCGGGCTTCGGAGAGTTCTGGTTCTTGGGCCAGGTGCGCGGCTCGGGCGGGCCAGAACACGGCGCCAGCGTCAGCAGCAGCACCGTCGTCGCTGTGCTGGCTGTGCTGGCTGTGCTGGTCTGGGTGGTGGTTCGCCCCGTCCTGGTCCTCCATGTCTGCCACGCTATCCACCTCCTCTGACGTCTCTGCTGCCCCTACTGCCCCTACCGCCCCTGCCAGGGTGCCCTCCCCGGCTGCCCAGTCGCGGGGATCCTCCACCGTTTCCTCCTGGTGCTGCTGAGTCTTCCTGCACCCTCTGACACATCCCGGAGCGGCGGGACCCGACCTCCGAGCCCACCGTCCGAGCCGATTCTCTACGTTCACCAGGACCCTACGACGCGCCTGTGACACATCCATCGAGCTCAAGCACCGAACCGTGCCATGCTTCTTCCCATGCGAGCAGTCGTCATCGAGGAGATCCGTGCCCACCCTGAGGTGCGGGAGGTACCCGCCCCGGACGCCCCGGACGGCGGCGTCGTCGTGAGTGTGGAGGCCACCGGCCTGTGCCGCAGCGACTGGCATGCTTGGGCGGGGCATGAGGACATCGCCTGGCCGCATGTGCCGGGTCATGAGCTGGCGGGGATCATCCAGGCGGTCGGCGCCGGTGTGGAGAAGTGGCACCCCGGGGACCGTGTCACGGCGCCGTTCGTGTGCGGCTGCGGCCGGTGCCGCTGGTGCTGTCAGGGGGAGCCGCAGGTCTGCCCCCACCAGGAGCAGCCGGGATTCACGCATTGGGGCTCCTTCGCCGAACAGGTCGTCTTGCACGCCGCGGACGCCAACCTCGTCGCCATCCCGGACGGAGTGAGCTCACAGGCCGCGGCGAGTCTCGGCTGTCGATTCGCCACCGCGTATCGAGGACTTGTCGGCAGGGCCCGGATCAGCAGGGGCGAGACGCTGGCGGTGATCGGCGCCGGCGGCGTCGGGCTCAGTGCGGTGATGATCGGACGTGCGCTCGGCGCGGAGGTGATCGCGGTGGATCGCAGTCAGGCGGCGCTCGATCTGGCCCGCAGTCTGGGTGCTGCGCATACCATCCTGGCCCCGCAGGGCCCGGGGGCGCCAGGGAAGGACGAGGGCATTCCAGATGGCGTCTCGGAGCTCACCGGCGGCGGGGCCGACGTCGCCGTCGACGCCGTGGGCTCAGAGCAGACCTGCGCGGATGCGATCCATAGTCTTCGGCGTCAGGGCCGGCATGTGCAGATCGGACTGCTGCCTGCGGCATCCGGGCACCCACGGGTGCCCATGGATCGGGTCATCGCCTGGGAGCTGGACGTCCTGGGCAGCCATGGCATGGCCGCTGGCGCCTACCCGGAGATGCTGGCGATGATCGCCGACGGCCGGCTGGACCCGGAGCGGCTCATCGCTCGGACCATCGGGCTCGACCAGGCCGCCGCCGCCCTACCCGACATGGACCGTGCCCCGCAGGCCGGAATGACCATGATCGACCCTCAGCGCTGACCGGTCACAGATGCATGCCCACGTTGACCACCGTGCCGGAGCTGTCGCGGTAGAAGAAGCGGCGCACACCCCAGGCCTCGGCCGAGAGCGGATGGACGATCTCGAGCCCCGCCTCCTGAGCCCGCTGGTAGGCATCCTCCACGTCATCGACGAACACCGACGCCTGCGGGTTCACCGGCGCGGAGGCGTCCTGCGTCATCAGTCCGATCTGGGCCCCGGCGCCGTCGGCGAGGAATGCGATCCAGCCCAGGTCCATCACGAGCTCCAGACCCAGCACGGCCCGGTGCTCCTGGACGGCTGAGGGCAGGTCGTCCACCGTGAAGATGGGTGTCACTCTCTGCACTGTCATGGATCCATGCAACGACGACATCCCACAGCTGGCAAGGTGCGCCGTCCCGACTCCGGCCGGCGGCGCATTAGGCTGTCACGGTGATCGACCTCGACCTTCTCGGGTGGGCGATGCTCGCCGTCGGCGCGCTCATCGTCGGCCTGTCCAAGACGGCGGTGCCCGGTGCAACCACCCTGGCGGTGGCGATCTTCGCCGCCACGATGCCGGCCCGTGAGTCCACCGCAGCCCTGCTGGTCCTGCTGCTGGTGGGTGACCTCTTCGCGGTCTGGATGTATCGGCGCGACGTCGACTGGGGCACCCTGCGACGCCTGGTCCCGGCCGTGCTGGTGGGTTTGCTGGTGGGCGCCGTGTTCCTGGGGCTGTCCTCCGACGTCGTCGTCCGGCGAGTGATCGGTGCCATCCTGCTGGCGCTGCTGGCCTTCACCCTGTGGCGGCGTCGATCAGCCGCCGACGCCGCGGAGCTGGGCAGGACGGCCGCCTACGGCTACGGCTGGCTGGGCGGGTTCACCACCATGGTCGCCAACGCCGGGGGACCGGTGATGAGCATGTACCTGCTCGCCATGCGCCTGCCGGTGAAGACCTTCCTCGGCACCACGGCGTACTTCTTCTTCGCGGTCAACCTGTCGAAGCTGCCGTTCCAGGTGGGCCTGGGCCTGCTGAACCTGCAGGTGCTGGCGATCGCGGGGATGCTGGTGCCGCTGGTCGTCATCGGGGCCTTCATCGGACGGTGGATCGCCGTGCGCATCTCCCAGCGGCTCTTCGACCGGCTGGTGCTGGTGCTCACCGCCGTCGGTGCGGTGAACCTGCTCCTCTGACCACCCCTTGTGCCCCGGCGGCAGGCATGGTCTGGTGGAAGACCACCTTATGTGACCGCACAGCGTGCTGAGCCAGCACAGCACCGCCGGATCGAAGGTGGACCCCGTGCACATCGCCGTCGTGGGAGCCACCGGGAACGTAGGCTCGGCCGTGCTCCGAGAGCTGCATCACCGTCAGGAGGTCACCTCCGTGGTGGGCATCGCCCGCCGCCTCCCCGACACCGACGTCGATCCTTATGCCTCTCCCGAATGGGCCACGATCGACGTCCAGTTCCCCGAGTCGGTGGCCGCCCTGACCGAGAGCTTCGCCGACGTCGACGCCGTCGTCCATCTGGCATGGCTCGTCCAACCGAACACGGAGCGGGAGCTGCTGCGCCGGGTCAACGTCGACGGCACCCGTCACGTGCTGGAGGCGGCAGCCGCCGCGGGGGTCCGGCGTGTCGCCGTGGCCTCCTCGGTGGGCGCCTACTCGCCGGTGGAGGACGACGATCCCCGGGCCGAGGACTGGCCGACCGACGGCATCCCCGGCTCGCACTACAGCGAGGACAAATCAGCTCAGGAACGCGTCATGGACGAGTTCGAGAGGGCACATCCTGACGTATCGCTGGCCCGCCTGCGTCCGGGCCTGGTCTTCCAGGGCTGTGCGGGTTCGGAGATCCAGCGATATTTCGCCGGACGATGGGCGCCGGTGCAGGTGCTCGGGGCGGTCCGTCCGCCGCTTGTCCTCCTGCCGGCCGGTCTGCGGCTCCACGCCGTGCATGCCGCCGACGTGGCGTCGGCCGTCGCCGAGGCGGTGATCCGTGGAGCTGAGGGGCCCTTCAACCTCGCCGCCGACGACCTGCTGGACGCTCACCAGCTGGCGAAGGTGTTCTCCGCAGGACGAGGCAGGGCTGTGACGGTCCCGGCCAAGCCTGTGCGCTCGGCCCTGCGCGTCGCCCATCGTGCGGGGGTGGTGCCCGCTGACGAAGGCTGGTTGGATCTGAGCCTGCGCGCCCCGGTGCTGGACACGACGCGCGCCCGGCAGGAACTGGGCTGGCGCCCGCTGCGCAGTGCGGCCGAGGCTGTGGAGAGCGTCCTGCAGGGCATGATCTCCGGCGACGGTGTGGCCTCGCCTCCCCTGAGGCCCCGCTCCGGTCCGGAGCCGGAGAGTCCCGCTCTGCCGCACGCCGGTCACCGGCTCACCGGGTCGGTCGACGCCGGCCTGCTGCGCCAGTACCTGGCCGATCACCTCACGGGCGCCACAGCAGGGGTCAAGCGGATCGAGGCGATGGCGGAGGCGTATCAGGACACGCCGGTCTTCCCACAGATCTCCGAGGTGGCCGGTGCGATCCGTCGTGAGCACGCCTTCCTGCAGGGCCTCATGCTCCGCCAGGGATTCCCCCGTCCGGGCCCTTCGGCCTCGCTGGCCTGGATGGGGGAGAAGGTCGCCCGGCTCAAGCCCTACGGGCGGGCCCCGCTGCGCCGCTCGCCCACCGCGCTGCTGCTGGAGTGCGAACTGATGTCCAGCGCGGTGACCGGCAAGCTCCACGGGTGGCTGGTCTGCCGGGAGCATGCCGAGGAGCTGGGCGTGGAGGCGGCCGTGTTCACCGAGCTGATCGGGGATGCTCAGGCCCAGCTGGAGACGTTGCGCGAAGCGCATCGACACACTCGGCAGAGCGCCTTCCGCGACGGCATGCCGGAGGACCCTGCGCGTCTGTGACCCCGCTGACCAGGGGCCGCGATAGGGTTGTGACCATGCGCACACAGCAGATCGCACAGACCGACATCACGGCCCCCAGCGTCACACTCGGCCTGATGAGGATCGCGGAGAAGACCGATGAGGAGATCCGCGAACTCGTCACCGCGGCGCGTGAGGCCGGCGTCGACTTCTTCGACCACGCGGACATCTACAGCACAGGGCTGACCACCCATGGGTGCGAACGGCGGTTCGCGGAGGCGATGCGGCTGAGCCAGGCTGAGCGGGAAGAGATCACCCTCCAGACCAAGGCCGGGATCGTCAAGGACGGCCCGTACTACGACTTCTCCTATGAGCACATCGTCAGCTCGGCGGAAGAGTCGCTGCGTTCCCTGCAGACCGACTACATCGACATCCTCCTGCTGCACCGCCCGGACATCCTCGTGGAGCCGGAGGAGGTGGCCCGCGCGTTCGACCACCTGGCCTCCACCGGGAAGGTGCGGCACTTCGGGGTCTCCAACCACACCCCGGCGCAGATCGAGCTGCTGCGCACGGCCGTGACCCAGCCCGTGGTGGTCAACCAGGTGCAGCTGTCCATCTCGCACGCTGCCATCCTGGCCGAAGGGATCATGGCCAACACCGTCGGCCAGACCTCGGCCGTCTCACCCAACGGGGAAGGGATCGTGGAGTACTGCCGGATCAACGGCATCACGCTGCAGGCATGGTCCCCGTATCAGTCGCCGCACGGCGTGTTCATCGGCTCCACGCAGTACCCGGAGCTCAACGCCGTGCTGGACCGGCTGGCGCACAAGTACGCGGTGACCCCGACGGCGATCGCCACCGCCTGGATCACCCGCCACCCCGCACGCATGCAGGTGGTGCTGGGCACCACCCGGGCGGACCGGGTCGCTGAGGCCGCATCGGGCTCCGAGATCCCGCTGACCCGCCCGGAGTGGTACGAACTGCTGCGCGCCGCAGGCCACCGGGTCCCCTGAGGCGGGACTGGTCATCCCTCGAACGAGTCCGGGTGCCCTCCGCGGCGCCCGGACTCACCCTTGTCCAGACCGGTGAGCGCCGCCATCTCCTGCTCCGAGAGAGTGAAGCCGAAGAGGTCGCCGTTGTCCCGCATCCGATCCGGGCTGTCGGTCTTGGGGATCACCACGTCTCCGCGCTGCACGTGCCAGCGCAGGATCGCCCTGGCCGGGGACACTCCGTGGGCGCCGGCGACGTCGGCGATCACCGGGTCCGCGAACTCATCCCCGCGGCCCAGCGGGCTCCAGGCCTGCACGGCCGTGCCCAGCTCGGCGCAGCGGGCGCGGACGGCGTCGTTGGTGAAATAGGGGTGGACCTCGATCTGGTTCACCGCGGGCACCACGCCGGTGTCCTCGACGAGCCGGTCCAGGTGGTGCGTCTGGAAGTTGGAGACTCCGATCTCACGGGTCAGCCCCGCCTCGGCCAGCTCGATCATCGCCTCCCAGGTGGAGACGAAGTCGCCGCCGTAGAGGGTGGGCAGCGGCCAGTGGATGAGGAACAGGTCCACCTGCTCCAGGCCGAGCTCCTGCAGCGAGCCCTCCAGGCTGGGACGGACATCCTCGGGACGGTGGCGATCGTTGCGCAGCTTCGTGGTGACGAACACTTCCTCGCGCGGCAGACCGGAGGCCCGCAGCCCGGCGGCGACGCCGGCCTCGTTGGCGTACATCTGGGCGGTGTCCACGTGGCGGTAGCCCGCGCGCAGCGCCTCGGTGACTGCTGCTGCCGTGTCACGGGTCCTGTAGGTGCCGAAGCCGAGCTGAGGGATGGTGGAGCCGGAGGGAAGACTGATGCTGGTCATGCCTCGATCCTAGGACCTACGGCAGGCCGGCCGCAGCGACGTATCATGAGGACACCATGGCAGAGTCGCACTCACCTGACGCCGTCGCCCGCGCGATGGACGAGGTGCCGCGCGTCGATTTCCTCCCGTGGCCGCAGCGCCGGTTCGCCGCCGCCGACGAGCCGCTGTCCATCGGGCACGGCCAGACCAACTCCCAGCCCAGCACTGTGGCCCGCATGCTGCGGCTGCTCGATGTGCGCGCCGGTCAGCGCGTGCTCGACGTCGGCTCCGGTTCCGGCTGGACGGCGGCCCTGCTGGGGCACCTCGTGGGCGCCGGCGGCCAGGTCTTCGGGGTGGAGCTCATCCCCGAGCTCGCCGCCCGGGCGCGCCAGGCGGTGGAGCTGCAGGCGATGCCCTGGGTGAAGGTGCGTCCCGCCGAGAGAGACACCCTCGGACTGCCCGACGTCGCACCCTTCGACCGGATCCTCGTCTCAGCGGATGCGGCGCAGACCCCGCACGAGCTGATCGACCAGCTGTCACCGGACGGGGTCATGGTGGCCCCCGTGGTGGGGGAGATGCACCGAATCCGCCGCACCGAGGACGGCGTCGAGACCACTCTGCACGGGCAGTACCGCTTCGTGCCGCTGCACTGAGCGTCGGGCCGAGCGGGGTGGGACGTCGTCGGGGATCCCCACCCGGAAGTACGCCACCGGGTGCTCGACACCCAGCCGCCCCACGGTGGCTGGGCAGTCGATGACCTCCGAGGCTGGGGAGACCGCAAGCCCCTGCCGGTGCAGGCGCAGCCACAGGCGCTGCAGCCGCCGCCCCGCCTCCACCAGGCCGGCCGGCGAGCGGTCCGACCAGGACATGACCACCGGCACACCGGTACCCGCACCCGTCAGCGGAGGGGAAGTCCGCCCCAGCAGGGCGGGGAGGGCCGGCCGGATGCCTGTGAACAGCCGCTGCACGAGTCGGGACTGCACCGCCCGTGGCAGCTGCAGACACTCGGCGGAGAGCCCGTCCTGGTGCCAGCGGGGATCCTGAGGGTCCAGGCGCAGCCAGTCCAGCAGCTCGGCGACCAACTCCGGGGTGGCGGACAGGTGGCGACCGGCGCGGCGCTCCAGCGGGTCGGCATCGAGGGCGTCCAGGATGTGGAAGCCTTCCGGGAGGTCCAGCGGCCCGGGAGGCAGCAGGCGCCCCCGGTGGACCCGCCGGTCCAGGACGTCCTGCACGGTGGGAGCGGCTGCCGCACCGAAGGCGGGCCGGGTGCCGTGCTCCGGGCTCCAGCTCAGGCGGATCCTGAGGTCGGGCCCGGCCCCTGTGACCTCCTCGAGGCTGACGTGTTGGCCTTCGGCGAAGGCTGCGACGGCGAAGGATTCGATCCACGCGCCGAGGCTCAGCTGCACGTCCCGGTGGGTCGGGTCTCCCACCGGCAGGGTGCACGAGGGGTCCACGGTCAGGCGCAGCGTCGACGTTGCGGCCTCCGGCTGGGGCACCCATGGCTGGGTGTTGTGTGCGCTGGGGGCCCGCTCCGCCACCTGGCACCACCGCTGAGGTCCCTGCAGCGTCGCGCCGTCGCCCGGGCCGACCCGGCGGTGGAAGAAGCTCAGCCGGTGCAGCGGATGCCCGCCCGCGTGGGCGAAGACCCGGGACGAGCCGGGATTGTCCTCGCCGATGCTGGTCACCCGCAGATGCTCCCAGCCCCCGCCATGGAGCTCCGCGAACAGTTCCCGCGACACCAGGGACAGCAGGCCTTCCCCCTGGCGGCCTGGACGGGTGCCCTGGACGATCAGCACCGCATCCTGGTTCCCGCCCAGCAGCCTCGGCAGCTCCCGGAGCCCGAGCTCGCCGCGAGACCGGCGCAGGATCGGAGCCGGGTCGGGAACCACCAGGGCGAAGCTCACGATCCGCTCGGATTCATCGGTCAGCAGCACCACCAGCCGCGGATCCATCAGCAGCTCCAGGCCGGCGGTCTGGCGCGCCATCTGGCGGCGGGAGATCGGGGTGAAGTACGGCAGCTGGGCGAAGGAGCCGTTCAGCGCCTCCCGCAGCCGCTCCACTTGGCCGCCGCGGTCGCGCAGCCGCAGGCGCGAGGCGGGCTCGCGGCGCACCCCGGCGGCTTCCAGCTCAGTCGGGTCGGGACGACGACGGCGGGCGGGCGGAATGTCCCGCACCGCCACCTCCCAGGTCGACGCCGGATGCCAGGGGGAGAACCCCGCGGCGCGGAGCCCGTCGGCCAGCTCGGGTGTGGTCCAGGGGGAGTCGAAGAACGCCTCTGCGGCGAACCCGGAGGTCAGGGCGCCGCCCTGCTGGTTGGGCAGCAGCTCCATCGGGCCCAGCAGACCGGTCGCGCCGGCGCGGAGCGCGCGGTTCTCGACGGCGTCCAGCAGCGTCTGCAGCACGGCAGGTGAGGACGCTTCCACCGCGCCGAAGAGCTGGAAGGGGCCGGGACCCAGCGAGGCGCTCAGCACGGAGTCCAGTTCGGCGGAGCGGTGGGTGACGCAGCGGCCCACCGGGACGCCGTCGTCGTCGCGGACCAGGAGCAGGGAGAGCTCGTCGACATGGGGGTGGTCGCCGCAGAACCAGGCCCGGACGTCGTCGGCGAGCAGCGGCACCGCCTGGGTCGTGCGGGAACCCAGAGTGAGGAACTCCTCACAGGCCGTGCGGGTGCGGACCTCCTCGACGGTCAGCCGCGACGCGGGCATCGGCGTCTCCGGCATCAGCGTCTCCGGTGCAGTGGATTGAGCGCCCGGGCGAGAGCTCTCACCCGCCCGGCACCGGTGATCGTGGCGCGGAGGTCGTCGGGCAGGTCGCCGGGCCGCCGGGCGCCTGGCGAGCGATCCTGCCAGTTCTCCACCATGCGCAGCTCGTCGCCCTCGGCCCGCCAGGTGCCGTTGACGTAGCCGACCTCCTCCACCTCCAGGATCCGGATGAACCCGCCGACCACGGGCGCCTTCGCCGGGTCGGCCGATCCGGTGCCCGTCTCCGGGGAGGTGCCCACCAGCCAGTGCATGATCGCATGGTGCTCCGGGGCCTTGGCGAAGGCCATCAGCGACTCCCGGGACTCAAAGCACACCACCAGGCCGATGCGCAGCGGGAACTCGTAGTAGCTGCGATGCCACAGGTAGCCCGGCGCATTCTTCAGCGCCTTCGCCAGAGGGCCCCAGGTCACCAGCTGTTCCAGGAACGCTCGGGGAGAGCGGTACTCGTTGCAGCCGAGGAACAGCGCCCCGGTGCGGGCCTGCGGGGCGCGGCAGGCGGAGAAGTCACGGGTGCGCATCCTCATCCCTCGCTGCGCCGGAGGTACACGTTCTTGATCTTCCGTCGGGAGACGTCATCGGTGAAGGGGCCCGAACGCCAGGGGTGGATATGCACGAGCAGCTCCGCGGCGCTGGGGTCCTCCTCGAGAGACTCGGCGACATCCCGTGAGACGGAGGCCAGATGCTCCAGCACGCCGGTGGCGATGGTCTCCGCCAGGCGCTCGCGGGCGCCGTCGGCGAGGGCGGCGTCAGGAAAGAACTCCGGGTCCCGCAGCTGGACGTGCAATGCAGGCCGATGTTCCAGGTCCCCGGTCTGCTGCAGCTCGATCTGGAAGGACTCGATGAGCCGGGCGACCTCGGGGTCCCGATACAGGCCGTTCTGCACGTCCACCGGGTAGATGTTCGCCCCCATGTAGGAGATCGTCGAGTCGCTGCGGCCGAACAGCAGCAGGAAGGGCAGCTTCATCCGTTGGTGCCGGTACGCGCGTTTGAGCCGTGGGACCAGGCCGGGAAAGTCGGCGGTGAGCTCCACCATCTCAGGGAAGGTGAGCAGGCGGGCCTCGTCGCCGATGTTGTAGCGGAGCCGCGGGCTCATCACCGCCGCCGAGTTGATGGTGGCCACCAGCTCGTCGTCCTCGGTGGTCTCCAGGAAGGTCTCCAACGGGTTGTACTGGAAGACCATCGGAATGCGGGTCTCCTCCTCGCCGAGGACCCGCTCGCGGAAATCCGGGTTGCTGATCAGCTCGCGGCGCAGCGTCACCGAGAGATCGGTCTCCCCACCCATGCCGATGGTCAGGTCCGAGGCGCCGTAGCCGGCGTAGACCCGGTGGAAGCGACGTTCCAGGTGATCCCGGAGACCCTCCGTCATCGCCTCACCGCCGACGAACCCGTTGAGCCGGAAGTCGGCGAACTCCTCCCCGGCGGCGTCGAGCCGGTCCGCCAGATGCTTCAGGAACGGCGGGTAGGCGGTGATCAGGTAGGTGAAGCCGGGACCGAAGTGGCGCAGCGTGTCGAGGATCTTCTCCAGGTCCGGACCTGTGTTCTTCACCATGGCGATCTTCGCCATCGCCTGACCGGTGTTGGTGCCGGTGGCCCAGGCCCCCATGGAGAACGCGTTGATGCAGAACAGGTTCTCCTCGCCGAAGAGCATGGTCACATAGCCGGCTACGTTCTTGTGCACGGTGTCGAGCTCCTGCTTGGAGCGCATCCAGTTGAACGGAGTGCCCGAGGAGCCGGAGGATTCGTCCACCACGGTCCCGGCGACGTCGATGCGTCCCCGCCAGCAGCGGGGCGCCTCCTCGTAGCGGCGGACGTACTCGTCCTTGGACGTCGGAGTGTAGGAGGTCAGGTCCCACCAGCTGAACCGGTAGCCGGTGCGGGCCAGATAGTCCTGGTAGGCGGGCACGTCGAGTGAGGCGTGTTGGCAGATCATCCAGGCGTTGAGCTGGGCGAAGCGTTCCAGGGCGGGGTGGTAGTTCCGGGCGGTGAACCGCCACAGCAGCGGGTCGGCGCGGTAGAGGCGGTAGGCCGCCGTCAGGCCGAGGTTCGCCGAGCGCAGCATCACCTGGCGGGCGATGTTGACCGGGCCGCGGCGGATCGGCAGGCGCCGCAGATGGGCCTGCGCCTCATCAGGCGCCACGGGGCGCAGACGGAGGGCCTTGAGCGAGGACAGCAGGGTGGAGGGCGGCATGAGGGTCAGTCTATGACGCGTGCCACGTCAGGGTCAGCGGCGGTGCGTACCGAGATCAGATCGTGGCCGAGCCGATGGATGGCTTCCAGCACTTCTGGAGGATCGACCACCTGCATCGGCAGCCTCAGCTCCGCCAGGTGCACGGCCACCCATTCGGCCTCGTGGGCTCCCACGGTCATCAGGCAGCGGCCAGGACCAGCGGGGACGACGTCGGCGGCATGCGGTGAGATCCGGGCGCGCACCTGGTCCGCGGGCGCCTCCACGATCACTCGCGCCACCAGGGCGTAGGGGGAACGCAGCACCGCCTCCTTCACGGTGGCCACGGGGTCCGGCGACGGGATCGCGGTGTAGCGCAGCGTGGTCACGTGCAGGTCGCTGATCCGGTCGACGCGGAAGGTCCTCCAGTCCCGGCGCAGGTGGCACCAGGCGAACAGGTACCAGCGTCCGGCGAAGGAGACCACGCGGTAAGGGTCCACTCTCCGCTCCGTGGCACGCCCGGCGCGACGATGGGCGAAGGTGACGGTGCGGCGTTCCGCCGAGGCCTCGGCCAGTCGCGCCACGTGCTCGGCCGGGGTCCCGGCGTCGCGGTTCCCGATGACGGCCGTGCCCCGGCGCACCTTGTCGGCGGCCGCAGACACCTGTGGGGGCATCGTGCGGCTGACCTTGGCCAGTGCGGACAGTGCCGCATCCTCCAGTCCGGAGAGGCCGAGGTCGGTCAGGTGGGCCGGGCCGAGCACGACGGCGGAGGCCTCCTCCGGCTCCAGGACCAGCAGCGGCCGGTCGGATCCTGCCACGAGCCGGTAGCCGCCGCCCTGTCCTGCCGTCGACTCGATCCCGTACCCGAGGTCCCTCAGGCGCTGGACGTCACGCCGTACCGTGCGCGTGGTGACACCCAGCCGCTCGGCGACCTCCTCGGCGCTGGCCGAGGAGCGTGCCTGCATGAAAGCGAGGATCTGCAGGGCGCGGCGAGTGGGATCGGTGGTGTCGCGGGGCATGGTTCTACCGTACTCGCAGGATGCGGACGGAATCTGTCCGCAATGGCGTGGACACTGGAACACAACAACCCCGAGAGGAGACCGTCATGCCCTTCCTGACCCCTGAGGTGACCGATGAGCGGGACGCCTGTGCCACCTATGCCGTCCAGCAGTTGGAACAGCTGCGCATCGCCGCGCTGGATCTTGACGACGCCCAACTCCGTGCGGCCCCCACCGCCGGCACTCTGAGCATGGGCGGGCTGATCGCCCATGTGGCACAGGCCGTTGTCCGCTGGCTGCATCATGTCTACGTCCACGGAGTCGCCGTGCAGGACAGGGGGCTTGCCGAGGAGGCCTTCGTCCTGGGCTTCGACGGATTCTGGACCGGAGAAGAGGTCCCGGAGGAGACCGGCACGCAGCTGCGTGACCGCCTGGCGACGGCGCGGGATCTGGTCCGTCCCGTGCTGGCGGACGCGGACTTCGATGCGCGGGTGCCGATCCCGGATGCTCCTTGGTTCCCGAAGGAGCTCGAGTCCTGGAACGTCCGATGGGTGGCCCATCATCTGGTGGCCGAAGTCGCGCGGCATGCGGGACATGCGGACATCATCCGTGAGCACCTGGACGGACAGATCGCCTATGCGCTCAACGCCCGGGACGTCGGGGAGAGCTTCGACTGGGCCGAGTACGCGGGGTGATCTTCCGCTGCGGCCTGTGATCACGCGCAGAGGTCGGAGAGGTGCTCGCGGAAGGCTGCGGCCACAGGTGCGGAGAACAGGACGAATCGGACCTCCACGAGTCCCGCCCAGTGGGTCGGCTCCTCGGTCAGGGCACGGCGGGCGGCGCGGGCGACGTCGTCGGCCTCCCACCCATAGACGCCGGCGCCGATGGCCGGGAAGGCGACGCTGTCGGCACCCAGGCGCAGGGCCTCCAGCAGGGACTCCCGGAAGCAGGAGACCAGCACGGAGGGGTCGGTCTCGCCCGCGTGCCGGTTCGGTCCCACGGTGTGGATGACCCAGTCGGCAGGCAGCTGGCCTGCCGGAGTGGATGCCGCGCGGCCAGGCGGCAGGCCTTCAGGCCAGTGGTGAGCCCGCAGCGTCCGGCAGTGCTGGAGGAGTTCCGGGCCGGCCGCCCGATGGATGGCGCCGTCCACGCCGCCGCCGCCCATCAGGGAGGAGTTCGCCGCGTTGACGATCGCGCTCACGTCCTGCTCGGTGATGTCCCCTTCGACCACGGTGACGCGCATGCGCTCTAGGATAGAGGGCTGTTGACCCCGTGCAGGATCCCTGGAGGCCCACCGTGCATGAGATCGCCCTGACACTGATCGTCGCCGCCGGAGCGGGGCTGCTCGCCATGGTGTGTCGTGTCCCTCCGCTGGTCGGGTTCCTGGCAGCCGGCTTCGTGCTGGGTTTCCTGGACGTTGAGCCGTTTCCCGGGTTGGAGACCATCGCGGACATCGGGGTCATCCTGCTGCTGTTCACCATCGGTCTGAAGTTCGACGTCCGTGCCCTCATCCGGCGTGAGGCCTGGGGGACGGCTTCCATCCATATGGTGTTCCTCGCGCTGGTGGCCACGGGGTTCCTGGCGCTGCTGGCCGTCGTCGGGCTCAGCACACTCGATGGCGATTGGAGGACTCTGATCCTTGTCGGCTTCGCACTCTCCTTCTCCTCGACCGTGCTGTGTGTGAAGGTGCTGGAGGAACGCTCCGATGACGGCTCCTACTACGGGCAGACCGCCATCGCGATCCTGGTGTTCCAGGATGTGGCCGCCGTCGTGTTCATCACCGCCACCGGGGAAGAGTGGCCCAGCCCGTGGGCGCTGACGCTGGTGCTACTGGTCCCAGCCTCCTGGCTGCTGCGGAAGCTCCTGGAACGGGTCGGCCATGGAGAGATGCTGGTGCTGTTCGGCGCCGCCTTGGCCCTGGGACCCGGCTATTGGCTGTTCTCCAGCTTCGGAATCAAGGGCGACCTCGGCGCTCTCGTGATCGGCCTGCTGCTGGCGACCCACCCGCGAGCTGGCCAAGGGCCTGTTCAGCGTCAAGGAGCTGTTCCTGGTGGGATTCTTCCTCACCATCGGGATGGGCACCACGCCCACCTGGGCGGACCTGGGCCTGGCCGCCGCGCTGTGCGTGGTGCTGCTGCCGCTGAAGACCGTGGGGTTCATGCTGCTGGGCCGGGCGTTCGGTCAGCGGAACCGCACTGCGGCCATGTCTGGGCTGGTGCTGGGCAACTTCTCGGAGTTCGCCCTCATCGTCTCTGTCGTGGGGGTCTCGGTCGGACTGCTGGAGGAGCAGGAGCTCGTCGTCATCGCGGTGGCCGTCGCGCTGTCCATGATCCTGTCCTCGCTGCTCAACGGTCGTGGTCACGAGGCAGTGGATCGCGTCGCCTCGTGGCTGCCGGGCGAGGATCCGGATCGCCTGCGCCCCTCGGATCGGCCCATCGAGACCGGTGAGGCGCAGGTCCTCGTCCTGGGCATGGGCCGGGTGGGTCGGGCGGCCTATGACGGGGTGCAGGGCAGAGGCTTCCGCGTCGTCGGGATCGACAACGATCATGTGACCGTCGAGCGTCTGCGCTCCCAGGGATATGACCTGGTGGAGGGGGACGCCACTGACCACAGCTTCTGGGACCGGGTGTCTCACTCGGGGATCGTCGAGCTGGTGATCCTGGCGATGCCGGTCCATGACTCGAACTCCTTCGCCCTGTCACAGCTGGAGAAGTCCAGCTTCGACGGCCAGGTGGCCGCCGTCGTCCAACATGATGAACAGGCACACGCCCTGGAGGCACGCGGAGTCCAGGCGGTGTTCAACCTTTACGAGGGAGCAGGGGTGGCTCTCGCCGATGCCGCCTGCAGCGATCTGCGCTGACCAAGTGGGACCGGCTTCCGGGCCGTGACGCGAAGCGGGCCGCCTCTCCCGCGGCGTGAAACCCGGAGAGGCGGCCCGGCAGGCTGCGTGGTCTCAGAGTCCCAGGCCGGCCAGCAGGTCGAGGACCGTGTCGGTCAGTCCGCCGGCGATGGCCAGGACAGTGTCGAGCAGGCCAGAGATCATGGTGGAGCACCTTTCGTCAGGATGTCGTTGTCATCTCGTTCACCGCATCGGCGGCGACGAACCTATCCTGACAAAAGTGCTTAAGCGGTTCGCTACAATCATGTTTCCTTCGTGTTAATCATCATCCTGTCTCCGGAAGGAACTGGATCATCACGGAGTCGACCCCAGGTCAGCACATCCACGCGGACTCCGGCGATCAGGAAATTCTCCCTCTCCACGCCCTCCTGGATGAAGCCGGCCGCGCGGGCGACCACACCGGAGCTCAGGCATCGGCGGTCATCCTCCCGTCGTCGATGTTCCCGTCGGCCACCAGGATCCTGCGGTCGAGGTCGAGCTGCTCCAGAAAGTGCTCATCGTGGCTGACTACCAGCAGAGCCCCTTGATGGGACCGCAGGGCCTGCACCAGGTGCCGCACGCTGGCGAAGTCCAGATTGTTGGTCGGCTCGTCGAGGATCAGCAGCTGGGGTGCGGGCTCGGCCAGCAGCAGACTCGCCAGCGTCGCCCGCCATCGTTCGCCGCCGGAAAGGCTGCCTGCCGACTGATGGACGGCGTCGCCCCGCAGGAGGAAGAGTGCCAACTGATGCCGGATCCGAGTGAGGTCGGCCTCCGGTGCGTGGCGGTGCACGTTCTCCAGCACGCTCAGCCCGGGGTCCAGCACCTGGAGGTTCTGCGGCAGCAGGCGGTGCGGCACCAGCAGCTCGCCCTCGCCGTCGGCGGGGTCCTCCTGTCCGGAGAGGCACCGCAGCAGGGACGTCTTGCCCACGCCATTGGGCCCGGTCAGCGCCACGCGCTCAGGCCCGCGCAGCGTCAGATCCAGCACAGCGGAGCCGTAGGCCGGACGCAGCGACCGTGCTCTCAGGACATCCCGACTGGCGGGAACGGCGGTGTCCGGCAGGTCTATACGGATCTCTGCATCCTCCCGGACCCGGCGCTCCGCCGACCGCAGGGTCTCCCTGGCCTCGTCGAGCCGGCCCTCGTGGAGGGTTTTGAGCCGACCCGCCGACTCTTCGGCGCGACGCCGGTAGGCGTGGGCGACGATGGGCGGCAGGCTGTCCGCCTTCTTCCGTCCCTGGCGGTCCCGACGGGCCTGCTTGGTGTGCTGGGCGGTCAGGTCGCGCTGCTGTCGCCGAACGTCTGACTGCGCGGTCGCCACGGCCTGGGCGGCCGCCTCCTGTTCGGCGGCCACTGCCGCCTCGAACAACGACAGGCCTCCTCCGTACCAGTGGATGCCGCCGTCGCGGACCTCTGCGATGCTGTCCACGCGCTCGAGCAGGTCACGGTCATGGCTGACCACCACCAGGGTGCCGGGGAAGTCCAGAATGAGGTCATGGACGCGGCTCCGAGTCGCGGAGTCGAGGCTGTTCGTCGGCTCATCGAGCAGCAGCACGTCGGGGCGCCGCAGCAGCTGCGCAGTGAGGCTCAGCAGCATCAGCTCCCCGCCGGAGAGCGATCCGACGGGCCGGTCCAGGTCGATGGCGTCGAGACCGATCCGAGACAGGGCCGCGGTGAGTCGCTGATCGATGTCCCAGTCCTCGCCGACGAGGTCGAAGTCTCGGACCTCCACCGAACCGGCCTCGATCCGGCGCAGCGCCGACAGGGTCGTCTCCACACCGAGCAGGGCCGCGACCCGACGTCGAGGGTCGATGGCCGGGTCCTGGGGGAGGCTCGCGAGCTCACCGGAGAACCGGACGTGGCCCCCGGTGGGGGCGAGCTCCCCCGTGATGATCTTCAGCAGCGTCGATTTTCCGGCGCCGTTGTCGCCGACGATCCCGTGGCGCCCAGGGCCGAGGCTGAATGTGACACCGTCGAGGACCGTGTGGCCGTCAGGCAGGCGAAAAGTGAGATCGGTGCAGGTCAGAGCACCAGTGATGTGCAACATGAGGAGTCTCCGGGGTGCGCAGGGGCGGGGGATGCGTGGAGACGCTGCACAGCGAGGCGGCTGTCGGGCCGAAGGCGTCGTGCCGCAGATGGGGCCGAACGCAGGCGAAGCACCGAACCGTCAGAGAGCACAGTGACCCTGCCGCGCGACGGCGGACGGGCTGTGCAGGTCTCAGACGTCAGTTCTTCACCGGTCACCTCGTGGTCGACGACAGGGCCGAGTTCAGAATAGCCCCGGATCAGGACGAAGGCCAGGCCCGGTACTCGGACTCCATCAGCCCCATGGAGACCTCGTCGTAGAATCGTCCGCGGTGGAGGACGGACTCCCGACGTCGACCCTCCACGCCGAAGCCGAGCCTCTCGTAGAGGCTCATAGCACGGGCATTGAAGGAGAAGACCGTGAGCTCCACCTTCCGGGCCCCCATCTCGTCGAAGGCCAGCCGCAGCATCAGCCGCACCGCCTCCTCTCCGAGGCCCTGGCCCTGGGCGGGCGGACCGAGCACGACGCCCAGGGTCGCAATGCGCGCCGGCACGGTGAGTCCGTGCAGGGAGATGTGCCCGGCCACCGTGCCGTCGTCGACCCGGGTGACCGTGTAGCCGACGGCCCCGGGGGAGTCGTTCCGTGCCCAGGCGGAGATCAGCTCCCGCACGTGGGTCTGAGGCTGCTGGACGATCCGTGTCTGCTGGAACAGCGCGACGTCCGGCTCGTTCCACCACTCGGCCAGCACCGGCAGGTCGTCTTCGATCGTGGCGCGCAGCGCCACCTTGTCTCCGGTGAGCAGGTTCGCAGCCCAGCTCCTCAGCTCGTCAAATTCACCCATGGCTCCTGACCCTACCGGCGGGTTCGCGTAGGCTGGAGCGTATGAGCGCAGAGCAGCGGGGATCCCACCATCAGGGCGCCGGTCAGGCGCCGCGCGAGTGTGCCGCCTATGGCGAGAACGGTGCGCAGGACCTGGGCTACGACCCAGACCACTGCGGCCGTGTGGTCACCGCGCATGACGTCGTCCGCGCGGATGCCGCGGCCATCTTCGAGCTCATTGCGGACCCCTCCCAGCAGTCCGCATGGGACGGCAATGAGAACCTCGCGCACGCGGAGCCCGGGCAGCGGGTCAGGGCGGTCGGTGACGTCTTTCGGATGACACTGACCAACGGCAAGACTCGGGAGAACCACGTGGTGGAATTCCTCGAGGGAGAACTGATCGCCTGGCGGCCCGCCACCATGGGTGAGCCGCCGGCGGGACACCTGTGGCGGTGGTCGCTGGCGGAGCTGTCCTCCGGCGGAGTGGAGGTCACCCACACCTATGACTGGTCGCAGCTGACCGACGAGGCCCGTGTGGAGCGGGCGCGCACCACGACCGCAGAGATGCTTGCGGCCTCGGTCAGCCGCCTGAAGGCACTCGCCGAGTCCGCGTGACGGGCCCCATCACCACTGTCGTCGCCGCCGCGGTCCTCCGCCAGGCGGCCCAGGGGCCGCCCGAGCTTCTCATGGCCCGCCGCACCAGACCTGAGGCGATGCGTCGGCTCTGGGAGTTCCCCGGAGGGAAGCTGGAGCCGGGAGAGAACGCCCGCGACGGCGTGCACCGGGAGCTGGCCGAGGAGCTGGGCATCCAGGTGGCCCTCGGTGAGGAGATCTGCGCATTGGGAGAGAATGGCGTGCCCGGACTCGGCTGGCGGCTCTCCGGCACCGCGGTGATGCGCCTGTTCCAGGGGGAGCTCATCGAGGGTGTCCCGTGGCCCCTGCAGGATCATGATCGTCTGGACTGGGTACCGGTGAACCCTCAGCTGCTCGATCACCCGTGGATTCCGGCGGACCGGCCCATCGTGGAGGAGCTGCTGCGGCGTTACGCCTGACGCTGCCGGGATCCGCGCTCTGACACGCCCGGCAGTCCTGTCACGCAGCCCCCAGACATGGGAGACGCGCGCAGAAGCAGTGAGGAGGGCTTCTGCGCGCGTCGCGCTTCCCATCGCGCACAGCCATTAGAACACGTATTCTACACGCCCCGCAAGCCTTCGGTGCGCTTCATCGAAGATGTGTTCGACTCGGGGAGTCTGTGAGAAAACTGTCAGAACACGGGTTCGAGACGGCGTCGTGACTCGACTCGGCAGCCTGGCGGGCCAGCGCATAAACTGACCGGGATCGTCCCCATTTCGCTCACAGTTGGAGAAGCATGTCCAGGACTGACACCAGCCCCGAGGTCCAGGAGCAGGAGGCCGCGTCCGCCGCTGACCGCGCGGCACCGCATCCGCTCGACGAGAACGCCGTCGAGACCTGCGTCCAGAATGCCCTCGCCGCCTTCGACGAGGCTGCAGACCTCGACCAGCTCAAGGAGGCGCGACTGGCCCACACGGGTGAGAAGTCCCCGATCGTGCTGGCCAACCGGCAGATCAAGGACCTCGCCAAAGACGAGAAGAAGGACGCCGGCAAGCTTCTCGGCGGCGCCCGCGGCCGCATCCAGAAGGCGCTCGCCGTCCGGACCGAGGTGCTGGAGGCCGAGCATGCCGAGCGGATCCTCGTGGAGGAAGCCGTCGACGTCACCGCCGCGCCCCGACGTCACCCCCTCGGAGCCCGCCACCCGCTGACCGTCCTGCAGGAGCGGGTCTGTGACGTCTTCGTCGGCATGGGCTGGGAGATCGCTGAAGGTCCCGAGGTGGAGTCCGAGTGGTTCAACTTCGACGCGCTGAACTTCGATCCTGACCACCCGGCCCGGGAGATGCAGGACACCTTCTTCGTGGAGCCCAAGGACTCCCATCTGGTGCTGCGCACCCACACCTCTCCGGTGCAGGTCCGCTCTCTCCTCGAGCGGGAGCTGCCGGTCTACGTGCTGTGCCCCGGCAAGACGTTCCGCACCGACGAGCTGGACGCCACCCACACTCCGGTGTTCCACCAGTTCGAGGGCCTCGCCGTGGACAAAGGGCTCACCATGGCCGACCTGCGCGGCACCCTGGAGCACTTCGCCCGCCAGATGTTCGGACCCCAGGCGGCCATCCGCCTGCGCCCCTCCTACTTCCCGTTCACCGAGCCCAGCGCGGAGATGGACATCTGGCACCCCGGGGCCACCGGTGGTCCGCAGTGGATCGAATGGGGCGGCTGCGGCATGGTCAACCCCAACGTCCTGCGGGCGGCAGGCGTGGACCCGGAGGTCTACACCGGATTCGCCTTCGGCATGGGTGTGGAACGCACGCTCATGTTCCGCAACGACGTCTCCGACATGCGCGACATGATCGAAGGCGATGTCCGTTTCAGCCAGCACTTCGGAATGGAGGTCTGAGGGCATGCGCATCCCCCTGTCCTGGCTTCGTGAACTCACCCAGCTCCCGGCGGACGCCACGCCGGAGGACCTCATGGCCGATCTGGTCCGCGTCGGGCTCGAGGAGGAGGACGTCCACCGTCCTTCCGACGAGATCTCCGGTCCCATCGTCGTCGGCGAAGTCCTGGAGAAGACCCCCGAGCCGCAGAGCAACGGCAAGACCATCAACTGGTGTCGGGTCCGCGTGGTCCCAGAGGGCCAGGTGCAGAACCTCACCGGGGACGGCATCTCACCCGACGGCGTCCAGGGCGTGGTCTGCGGCGCCCACAACTTCGAGGTCGGGGACAAGGTCGTGGTGACCCTGCCCGGCGCCGTGCTGCCCGGCGATTTCCGGATCAGCACGCGCAAGACCTACGGACACGTCTCGGCCGGGATGATCGCCTCGGTCCGTGAGCTCGGCATCGGAGAGGACCACGACGGCATCCTCGTGCTCTCCACCCTCGGACTGGACCCGGAGATCGGCTCCGATGCTCTGGAGCTGCTCGGGCTGGACGACTCGGCCGCGGAGATCAACGTGACCCCGGACCGCGGCTACGCGTTCTCCATGCGCGGTGTGGCCCGCGAATACGCCCACGCCACGGGGACCTCCTTCACCGATCCGGCCTCCACCGTCGAGGTCCTCGCCGACGGCGCCCCGGGGCACGAGGTGCTGCTGGAGGACGAGGCGCCCATCTACGGCGTCGCCGGCTGTGACCGCTTCGTCGCGCGCAAGGTCGAGGATGTCGACGTCGATGCGCCCACCCCGCCGTGGATGGCCGCCCGGCTCCGGCTGGCCGGGATGCGGCCGATCTCCCTGCCGGTGGACATCTCCAACTACGTGATGTGGGAGCTCGGCCAGCCGCTGCACTTCTACGACGCCGAGACGCTGCGTGGCCCGATCCGGGTCCGCCGCGCTCAGGCCGGCGAGACGCTGACCACCCTGGACGAGAAGTCTCGTCAGCTCCACGCCGAGGACCTGGTGATCGCCGACGACCGCGGCGCGATCGGCATCGCCGGCGTCATGGGCGGTGCGGACACCGAAGTGGGGGAGGGCACCACCAGCATCCTCATCGAGGCGGCACACTTCGACCCGGTCAGCGTCAGCCGCAGCAAGCGTCGCCACAAGCTGCCCTCCGAGGCGTCGAAGCGCAACGAACGCGGCGTGGACCCCCTGCTGCCGGCGGTCGCCGCTCAGCGGGCAGTGGATCTGCTGGTCCAGCTGGCAGGCGGCACGGACACCGGTGAGGTCACAGCAGTCGGCACTCCCCGGCTGCCCGAGCCCATCCTGCTGGATCCGGCGCTGCCCGCCCGCGTGGTCGGCGTCGACTACACCCGAGACCAGGTCGTGGCCACGCTGGAGGAGATCGGCGCTCAGGTGGAGTCTGAGGGTGAGGCGCTGAGGGTCTCCCCGCCCAGCTGGCGTCCGGACCTCACGATCCCCGAGGCGCTGGTCGAGGAGATCGCACGCCTGATCGGCTATGACCAGATCCCCTCCCGGCTTCCGGTCGCCCCGGCCGGCCGCGGCCTGACCCGCGAGCAGCAGCGGCGCCGCCAGGTGCTCAGCGGCATGGCGGCGGCAGGCTTCACCGAGACGCTGAGCTACCCGTTCTACTCGGAGGAGGCCAACGCCCTGTTCGGCCGCACCGACGAGGGCGAGCTGGACATGCTGCGTCTGGCCAACCCGATCGCCGCTCAGCACGGCACCCTGCGCACCACGGTGCTCCCGGGGCTGCTGGACACGCTGCGCCGCAACGTCTCCCGCGGATTCACCGACCTCGCACTCTATGAGGCGGGGCTGGTGTATCTGCCGGGCGACAGCCTGGGCAGCCCGAGCATCCCGCCGCTGGGCGCCCGTCCGGGCGACGACGCGCTGGCCGGGCTGGAGGCGGGGATCCCCCACCAGCCGTGGCATCTGGTCGTCGCGGTCGCCGGCGCGGAGCCGGCCCCCAACCCCGGGCAGCCGGGGCGTGCCCGAGACTGGGCCGATGCCGTGGATGCCGCCCGCACCGCCGCCGAGCTTCTCGGCGTGGACCTCACGGTGCGGCAGGGGCATCACCAAGCCTTCCATCCCGGGCGCACCGCGGAACTGGTGGTCGACGGCGCCGTCGTCGGTCACGCGGGCGAGCTGCACCCGAAGGTGGCGGAGGGCTGGGACCTTCCGGCGCGCACTGCCGTGATGGAGCTCGACCTCAGCGCCCTGCTGGCGGCCGCGCCGGAGAAGGTGGCGGCGGAGCGGCTCTCCACGTTCCCGGCGTCCACGCAGGACGTCTCGCTCATCGTGGAGGAGGCCCTGCCCGCCGGCGAGCTGGAGTCCACGCTTGCCACAGGCGCGGGCGAGCTGCTCGAGGAGATCCAGCTCTTCGACGTCTACGCCGGAGAGGGGATCGAGCCCGGCAGGAAGTCGTTGGCCTATGCCCTGCGCTTCCGGGCCGAGGACCGCACCTTGACCGCGGAGGAGGCCTCCGCCGCCCGGGAGGCGGCGGTGGCGCTGGCGACCGCACGCCACGGCGCCGTCCAGCGCTGAGGCCCAGTCCGACGACGTCGGCCCCTCCCCCTGGTGATCCAGGGGGAGGGG
>NZ_JBQYEY010000028.1:0-44200 GCF_052656005.1 Nesterenkonia sp. K-15-9-6 | reverse complement strand
AGGCCTCTGGACCCGCAAAGGCTGGGCCGGAAGGGGATGACACGCCCGGGCCATACACACATTCTGGCCAATAACCCCCCTGTGAGCCACCGGTCACGCCGAGGACGGGCCGCTGGCCTGGATGACGAAAGACCCCGGTCTGGTCAGGATCTCGCCTGATCAGACCGGGGTCTCGAGTCGTGCGCGGAGCGGGACTTGAACCCGCACCCTCATTAATAGAGGACTAGCACCTCAAGCTAGCGCGTCTACCTATTCCGCCACCCGCGCAGGGGGTGAATGCCTTGCGGCAACGACATGAGACTCTAGCACGGCCTCCAGGCGCTCCACCAATCGAGTGACCTGCCTCTCACTGGGAGCCGCGGTGTGCGGGCCGAGCCGATCAGGGCACTCGCGCCGTCCATGCCTCGGTGCTGAACTTCTCGTCCACGAGCTGATGCGCGCGAGCCAGTTCGTGCTCACGGATCTCCGCGGTGCGCGCGCCGTAGCGGCGGCCGAAGACCTCCATGAACGTCTCGAAGATCTCCAGGCGGCTGCGTCCTGTCTGGCTGCGCAGCGGGTCCACCCGCTTGACCGCCGAGGCGATGCCCTTGTCGGAGATCTTCTCCCGGCCGATGCGCAGGACCTGGAGCATCTTCGCCGCGTCGATGTCATAGCTCATGGTGACGTGGTGCAGCATCCCACCGTTGGCGAGACGCTTCTGAGCGGCCCCGCCGATCTTCCGCCCCTGTCCCTCGCCCTCGGCGGCGGACACGATGTCGTTGAGCGGCTTGTAGGCTGCCTCCACGCCGATCTCTCGCAGCGCCTCCATGACCCAGGAGTCCAGGAACGGATAGGAGTCCGCGAAGCTCATGCCGTCGACCAGGGACTGCGGGAAGCACAGGGAATAGGTCACGCAGTTGCCGGGCTCCATGAACATCGCGCCGCCTCCGGAGATGCGACGCACCACGGTGGTCTCCGTGGCGCGGGCCGCTTCGGCGTCGACCTCATTGGCCAGCGACTGGAAGGAGCCGATGACCACGGCACGTTCGTTCCAGTCCCACAGCCGCAGCAGCGGCGGGCGGGCACCGCGTCCGACCTCCTCGGTGAGGACCTGATCCAGAGCCACGTTGACCGCGATCGGCAGCGCCACCGGCGGCAGGATCTCCCACTCGTGGTCGGTCCAGGTGGTGGCGTGCCCGAGCGCCCGCCGGACCGCGACGCCGACCGCGTCGGCGTCGAATCCGACCATCTGCGCATCCACGGGCAGCCCGGCCTCCACGGCGCGGGCGATGGTCTCACGGGTCGAGCCGACGTCGAGCCCGACCAGCGAGCGGTTCAGGTCCTCGAGCGCCTCGTCGGGCTCCAGGAAGAAGTCACCGTTGACCGAGGCCGCGGCGATGCGCCCGGCCTCCTCGTCGACCGTCAGATCGACCACCACCAGCTTGCCGCCGACGACCTTGTACTCTCCGTGCCGGGTGGTGGACGCGGTGGGATCCACCGGGCCTGCCGCCGGCGCAGGGACACTGGACGCCGGACCTCCAGACGCCTGACCTGCGGATGCCTGACCTGCGCTGCTCTGCTGTTCGCTCGTCACGGCCTCCATCCTACTGACGCTGGGCACAGCCGGTGCACGAGACAGCACTCCTGAGGGGCCTGCGACGGTGCACGGGCCGGTCGTGCGCCCGCAGACACGACGAGGGCCGCGGCAGATGCCGCGGCCCTCGTCCGTGCTGCCCCCGACGGATCGTCAGGGGCGGCGGCGCCATGTCACTTGCTGCCGCCGAAGCCCTTGAAGCGCTTGTTGAACTTGTCCACGCGACCGGCGGAGTCCATGATCCGCTGCTTGCCGGTGTAGAACGGGTGCGAGGCCGCGGAGATCTCGACGTCGATGACCGGGTAGGTGTTGCCGTCCTCCCACTCCATGGTCTTCTCGGAGGTGGCCGTCGAGCGGGTCAGGACCTTCTCGCCGGAGGAGAGGTCATGGAAGATGACCGGCCCGTAGGTGGGGTGGATGTCAGACTTCATGGTTCGGATGTCCTTCGTGTCTGCCGCTGGATTTTGCCAGAAGCTCGTGGATCAGGGGGCCCTCTGCGGACCAGCACACCATGCTATCCCAGACCGGTCCGCCGACCCAACTCCCCTGGCCCGATTCCTCCGGGCACCCTCAGGCCCCCGTCTCCTGCTCTGCGGCGGCCCCGCCGCCCGCGCCCGCCCACGTCTCGCAGATCGGGATCGGGCGGCCCAGCACGTTCTCGGCCGCGCGGTGACCGGAGCACAGGGCCGCGGTGACGGTCGCTGGATCATCGCTCCAGGTCGCCTCGCCGGCGAGGTGCAGCACACCGCCGACCGGAGTCGCGAGGGTGTCATGGTCCTCCGGTCGGGACCCGACCGGCAGATAGGCGTAGGACCCTTGGGCGAACGGATCCTCGCTCCATTGGGTGACGTGCACCTCGGTGGGAGCGGGGACGTCCGGATGCAGCCGTCGCAGCTGATTCAGCACGGACTCGGCGACCTCCTCCTCGCTCCAGGAGCGGATGGCCTGCGCGGCCGGTCCGGCGGCGAAGGTCAGCAGGGTGGGCACGCCGTCCAGCCGGGTGAGGTCATACCAGGAGTGCCACCAGTGCCCTGCGGGTCCCAGCTGTCGCAGGGCATAGGCCTCCTCGTCCCAGAACCGGTGCGGGAAGCGCAGGATGATCTTCTCGAAGGCGTTCATCTCCAGGCGCCCGAGGGCTGTGGAGACCGGCTCGGGCAGCGGGGGCTCCACCCGGAGCAGGTCGGACCTCAGCACACCGACAGGAACGGTCAGGACCGCGGCGTCCGCGGCGAACCTGCCCCGGTCGGTCTCGGCGACGACGCCGTCGCCGCCCCAGACGAGCCGCGAGACCGGATGCTTCAGGCGGACGTCGAGTCCGGAGGCGAGATACGCCGGCAGCGCGGCATAGCCGCCGGGGAAGATCACCTCGTCGCCGATGATCTCATCGTCGTCGAGTCCGTGCGCGGCGAGCTCCTCGATCCCGACGCCGTACTGCTCCTCGCTGCGGTGCGCGAGATGCTCGCGGACCCTCTGGGCGCGATCAGGGGGCCACGCCTGGGCAGCGAGGGCGGCCTCGGTGACGTCGTGGTACGAGTCGGCCGGGCCGGAGGATTCGATCAACGGCAGGAGCTCCCGGTCGATCGCATGCACGTCCGCCGCGAAGGCCCGCACCTCCTCGACCGGCAGACGCGCGCCGTCGGGCCCGAAGTACGCGATCGGGCGGCCGTCCACCTGGTACCCGCCCACCGTGAACTCAATCATCGGCATGCCGAGTGCCGCCGCGGCCGCGGCCACCGGGTTGTCGTCCACCCCGTGGATCCAGCTGGCCCCGAGGTCGAGCCCGTGGGCGGTGTGCACCCGCCCACCGATGCGGTCCCGGGCCTCCAGCACGATGACGGACCGCCCGGCCCGGGCGAGCAGCCGGGCTGCGGTGAGACCGGCGACGCCGGCCCCGACGACGATCGTGTCGCCACGGGTCATGGGCGCCAGGTGTGCCGTGGCTCGAAGCCGAGCAGACGGCGTGCCTTGGCGATGGAGAGCATCGTGTCGTGCTCACCGAGGTCGCCGCGGATCGGCACGTCGGGGAACACGTCGGCCACGAGGTCGGCGTTGCTGCGCGTGGTGACGGTGTCCGCGGCGGCGATGATGAAACGGTCGAAGCCGGCAGGTGCGGACTGCAACGCCCTCTCGACGGCCTGCGCGCCGTCACGGGCGTCGATGTAGCTCCACAGGTTCCACTTGCGCTGCCGCGGATCCTCATCGAAGGGGAACGCGGCGTAGTCCTCGGGCCACATCACGTTGGAGAAGCGCAGGGCCGTGATGGACACCTGCGGATTCCACCGGACGAGCTCGATCGCCATCTGCTCCTCGAGGTGCTTCACCAGCGAGTAGACCGACTCGGGGCGCGCCGGGTACTCCTCGTCCACCGGGATGTAGGGCGGGGGCACGTCGAACGGCAGGCCCAGCACGGTCTCACTGGACGCATGCACGATGCGCGTGATCCCCAGCTTCGTCGCCGCCCAGAACACGTTGAACGTGGCGAGCATGTTGTTGTGGAAGGTGGCGACGTCGGGCGCGAGCCCCGGAGCGGGGATGGCGCCGAGGTGCACTAGCGCGTCCACTCCGTCGTGTGTGTCGTTGACGGAGGTCAGGGCGTCGACGACCTCGCCGTAGTTCATCAGGTCGATCTGGACGAAGTCAGGATCGCGCTCACCGACGCGATCGAGCCCGACCACCCGGTGGCCTGCGGCACGGAGCTCGCGGGCCACCACAGATCCGAGCTTGCCTGAGGACCCTGTCAGTGCAATGCGCATGCGCACCAGTGTGGCACAGGTCATGGACCCATGAGCCTGTGAGCCGGAGCGCGGACGTCCAGCACTCCCCCGCCGCCGTGCCCTCTGGCAGGATCAGATCACGGAGCCATCCCCTGAGAGACCCTGGAGGACCTGATGAAGCTGCTGCTGACCTCCGGAGGCATCACCAACGCGACCATCCGGTCCGCGCTCACCGACGTGCTGGGCCGACCGACCGACGAGAGCCGGGCGCTGTACATCCCCACTGCGATGCATGGCCATCCGTCGTGCACGCCGCAGATGACCTGGCAGGGCATCGCCGGACAGGGTCCGGCGGGCCGAGGTCTCATCGACGCACGGTGGGGCTCCGTCGGCGTCCTGGAGCTGACGGCGCTGCCCAGCATCGCCCGTGAGCGCTGGCTGGGCTGGGTCCAGGAGGCCGATGTCCTGCTGGCCGCCGGCGGTGACACGATGTACCTGTGCCACTGGATGAGGACCTCCGGGCTCGCCGAGGTCCTGCCCGAGCTGTCAGAGACCGTCTGGGTGGGGATGAGTGCGGGCAGCATGGTGATGACGCCGCGGATCGGCGAGCGCTTCGTGACCTGGCCCGAGCCGCGCGGCGACGATCAGACGCTCGGGTTCGTGGACTTCTCCCTCTTCCCCCATCTGGACTACCCGGGATGGGACCATCAGACGGCAGAGAAGGCCGCGGAATGGGCCGAGACTCTCACGGGAGGGGCCTACGCGATCGATGACGACACCGCGATCCGCGTGGTGGACCGCGACGTCGACGTCGTCTCCGAGGGACGGTGGCTGCGCCTCGGCGCAGTCTGACCGCAGTCTCACCACAGTCCGACCACAGTCTGACCACGACGCCTCCGCGCCGCGCACGTCACCGGGTCGAACAGCGGATCACCGGGTCGAACAGCGGGTCACCGGGTCGAATAGAACGCCACGGCGGAGGCGGCGGCCACGTTGAGGGAGTCCACGCCGCGCATCATGGGGATCGTCACCCGCGCGTCCAGACGCCGCTCGGTCTCCTCCCGCAGCCCGTCTCCCTCATTGCCCAGCACCAGGGCGAGCCGACTGTGGTCCTGAGCCACCAGGTCGTCCAGCGGCACCGAGCCCTCCCCCAGCGAGAGTCCGGCCACCACGAAGCCGGCGGCCTGCAGGGACGCCAGGCCGTCCGGCCACGGGTGGACCCGGGTCCACGGCATCTGGAACACCGCCCCCATCGAGACCCGGATCGCCCGCCGGTACAGCGGGTCGGCACACGCCGGGGAGAGCAGCACCGCATCCGCGCCCAGCGCCGCCGCCGAGCGGAACACGGCCCCGACGTTCGTGTGGTCGGTCAGATCCTCCAGGATGCCGACTCGCAGGCGCGCGTCCTTCTGATCCGCATCGATGCCGTCCAGCACCTCGTCCAGACGCAGCTCGGCCGGCCGATGCATCGCTGCGAGCGCGCCACGGTGCAGATGGAATCCGGTGATCTCCTGCAGGACCTGCTGCTCCCCCAGGTACACGGGCGCCTGCGGCCAGCGGGCGACGACGTCGGCGAGACCGGCCAAGTGACGGTGCTCCATGAAGAAGGACCGTGGTCGGTGCCCGGCGTCGACCGCCCGGCGCACCACCTGGCTGGACTCCGCCATGTACATTCCGTGGGCGATGTCCTGGCGGCGCCGCAGCGCCGCGTCGGTCAGGGACCGGTAGTCCGTGGCCCGCGGATCATCGGCGGAGTCCAGCACCACGATCGGATTGGGGACCGACGCCACAGCGTCGCGCTCGGGCCCGGAGACGCCGCCGCTCATGCGCCCAGCAGGTTGCGGATCATGACGACCAGGGCCACCACGCCCAGGGTGACGATCACCAGCCGCAGCACCAGCGGCTTCATCCGCCGCCCGACCCAGGCTCCGGCGAAGCCGCCGATGGTGGAGCCCACGGCGATGATCGCGACCACGATCCACTCGATCCGGTCGATGGCCAGGAACAGGTAGCTCACCGCGGCGGTGAGGTTCACGGTGAGGACCAGGGCGTTCTTGACCGCGTTGGCCTGCTGCAGGGTCGCGGCCAGGAAGACCCCCAGGATGCCGACCAGCAGCACGCCCTGGGCCGCGACGAAGTACCCGCCATAGACGCCGGCGAAGAACACCAGGGCGATCAGCAGCGGGCCCACCTCGGGCCGCTCAGGCGGCGGAGCCTCCCCGCTCTGCACGGCGATCTCGGTGCGGCGCTCCTGTTCGGCGGCCTTGCGGGCCCGGACCCAGCGCTGCAGCCGCGGCTGGAAGATCACGAAGAACAGCGCGACCACGATGAGCGCCGGGGCGACGGTCTCGAAGACCTCCTCGGGCAGGGTCAGCAGCAGCAGGGCACCGACCACGCCACCGAGCAGCGAGACCGGCACCAGACGCAGCAGCGTCCCACCGACCTGGGCGATCTCCCGTCGATAGCCCCAGGTGCCGGTGATGTTCCCGGCGATGAGCCCCATGGCGTTGGAGATCGTCGCCGTCACCGGGGGAAAGCCCATGGCCACCAGCACGGGGAAGGTCACCAGGGTCCCGGAGCCGACGACGGTGTTGATCGCCCCGGCCCAGACGGCGGCCAGCGCGATGATCAGGACCTGGTCCAGGCCCAGCCCGAAGATGTCCACTCCCACGTCAGCGGGAGGCGGCGAACGCCGAGAAGCGCCCGTTGCGGGTGTGGAGCTCCAGCGGCATGTCGAAGGTGGTCGACAGGTTCTCCGAGGTCAGCACCTCGTCGATCGACCCCTGGGCGACCGACCGGCCGTCGCGGAGCAGCAGCACGTGGGTGAAGCCCGGAGGGATCTCCTCCAGGTGATGGGTGACCAGCACCGTGGTGGGAGCATCCTCGGAGGCCACGAGCTCGGCGGTGCGGTGCACCAGCGACTCCCGCCCGGCGAGGTCCAGCCCTGCTCCCGGCTCGTCGAGCAGCAGCAGCTCCGGGTCGGTCATCAATGCCCGGGCGATCTGCACCCTCTTGCGCTCCCCCTCGCTCAGGGTGGCGAAGGGGCGGTCGAAGACGGTGCCCACTCCCCAGGTGTTGAGCAGCTCGAAGGCGCGGCGCTCGTCCAGGCGCTCGTACTCCTCGCGCCAGCGGCCCGTCACCCCGTAGGCGGCGGTGACGACCATGTCCAGGGCCTTCTCCCGGGTCGGCATCGTGGAGGCCAGGGCGTTGGAGCACAGGCCGATGCGCGGCCGCAGCTCGAAGACGTCGACCGCACCGAGACGCTCGTCCAGGATGCCCACCTGCCCCTGGGTGGGGTGGAGACGCGCCGCGGCGATCTGCAGCAGAGTGGTCTTGCCCGCACCGTTGGGGCCGAGCACCACCCAGCGCTCGTCCTCTCCCACGGTCCACGTGACGTCGTCGAGCAGATGCTTCCGGCCGCGGCGCACACTGACGCCCTGGATGTCGAGGACAAGACTCATGAGCCCCAGACTATCGAAGCCCGATACCCTGGTCGCACTATGACTCCTTCCTCCGGCCGCGTGTCTCCCAGCCCCTCGTCAGCACCTTCCACCGAGGCTCCCGCCTCTCCGGATCTGCCGCCCGGCACCGTCGCGATGATCGCCGCCCGGCGCCTCGACGTGCCGCTGCTGCGCTCGCTCACTGCGGAGCTGGAGCGCCGCGGGGCCGTGCACAGCGTCGAGTCCCGCACGGTGGCCGTGCGGGACGCCGCCGGTGACGGCGAGGTCGAGGTGGCCCGCTGGTCGGTGACGTTGGATGACGCCGACGACTCGTACGGCACGCAGCTGCTGATCGCCCTGCTGCAGGACGTCGCGGACCGCATCGGTGACCTGCTGGAGGCCGAGGGCCTCGGCGAGGAGGGCCTCGACGGCGCGGCCGCGGTGACCACCACCGTCCTTCCGGCGGCCATGCGCCCGCCGGGTCCGCGGATGCTGCTCATGGACGTGGACTCCACCCTCATCGACCAGGAGGTCATCGAGCTGCTCGCCCGGCATGCCGGCCGTGAGCAGGAGGTCGCCCAGGTCACGGAGCGGGCGATGCGCGGAGAGCTGGACTTCGCGGCCTCGCTCCACGAGCGGGTCGCCGCGCTCCAGGACCTGCCGCTGTCGGTCATCGACTCCACTGTCGACGCGGTCTCCCCCACCTGCGGCGCCGAACGGCTCATCTCCGGATTCCGGCGTCGCGGCTGGACGGCCTGCGCGGTCTCCGGAGGATTCGTCCAGGTCCTGGACCCCCTGGCGCATCGGCTGGGCCTGGACCGCGCCGACGCCAACACCTTGGAGATCGAGGCCGGCCGCCTGACCGGCCGTGTGGCCGGCGCCGTGGTGGATCGTGCGGCGAAGCGGGACCGTCTGCTCCGCTGGGCCGCCGAAGACGGCGTCGAAGCCTCCTCCGTGGTGGCCGTGGGCGACGGCGCCAACGACCTGGACATGGTCGCCGCCGCCGGCGTCGGCGTCGCCTTCTGCGCCAAGCCTGCCCTGGCGGAGCAGTCCGACCTGGTGATCCGACACCGCTCCCTGGAGCTGGTGTCCCTCGCGCTCGGTCTCGACTGACCCTTCTGCACGCTCATGTGCGCCGCTCATCTGAGCATGTTCCTTCCGATGACGCCCCCTGGCGAAGAAATCGGAAACCGCATTCCCATTGCCCTCACCCCCGCGGAGATTCCCGAGAATCCGCGGAAGTTCTCGTCTCGCCTGGCCAGACGCGCGATCGGAGCACCCACCCACCCTTTCTCACCTCACCCATGTGCTCGCGTGAGCAATCGGCAATCCCCACATGATGCGAGACACATATGCTCGACCCCGGTAGTCTGGACACGCGCGGCACGACGATGTGCAGCCTCGTTGTCATCCGTCAAAACCTTGGAGGAACCTCAGTGACCGAAACAGCCGTGAACGACTCCGCCGTCTTCAGCGATCTCGACGAGCGGGCCGTCGACACCCTGCGCGTGCTGGCCGCCGACGCCGTCGAGAAGGTTGGCTCCGGCCACCCCGGTACGGCCATGTCGCTGGCTCCCGCCGCCTATCTGCTCTTCCAGAAGGTCATGAGGCATGACCCGAAGGATCCCACCTGGATCGGTCGTGACCGGTTCATCCTCTCTCCGGGGCACACGTCGCTGACTCTCTACCTCCAGCTGTTCTTCTCCGGCTACGGCCTGGAGCTGGACGACATCAAGGCCCTGCGCACCTGGGACTCGCTGACCCCGGGGCACCCCGAGTACGGCCACACCGACGGTGTGGAGATCACCACCGGCCCGCTGGGCCAGGGGCTCGCCTCCGCCGTCGGCTTCGCCTACGGCCAGCGCCGCATGCGGGGTCTGCTGGACCCCGACGCCGCTCCGGGCAAGAGCCCCTTCGACCACACCGTGTGGGTCATCGCCTCCGACGGCGACCTGCAGGAGGGCGTCACCTCCGAGGCCTCCTCGCTCGCAGGCCACCAGCAGCTGGGCAACCTCGTCGTCATCTACGACGACAACAAGATCTCCATCGAGGACGACACGGACATCGCCTTCACCGAGGACGTCTCGGCCCGCTACGAGGCCTACGGCTGGCACGTCCAGCGGGTCGACTGGCTGAAGACCGGCGACTACGTCGAGGACGTGGCCGAGCTCGAGCGTGCCATCGCCGAGGCGAAGGCGACCACCGACAAGCCCTCGCTGATCAGCCTGCGCACCATCATCGGCTGGCCGGCCCCCACCAAGCAGAACACCGGCGGCATCCACGGCGCCAAGCTCGGCGGCGACGAGCTGGCCGCGCTGAAGACGGTCCTCGGCGTCGACCCCGAGGCACACTTCGCCGTCGACGACGAGGTCCTCGGCCACGCCCGCCAGGTGGTGGACCGCGGGGCCGCCGCCCACGCCGAGTGGGACCAGTCCTACCAGGCCTGGCGTCAGGCCAACCCCGAGGCCGCCGCGCTGCTGGACCGCCTGACCGCCGGCGAGCTGCCCGAGGGCTGGGAGGAGAGCCTCCCCGAGTTCCCGGCCGGCGAGGCCGTGGCCACCCGCGCCGCCTCCGGCAAGGTCCTCAACGCCGTCGGCGACGTGCTGCCCGAGCTCTGGGGCGGCTCCGCAGACCTGGCTGGGTCCAACAACACGCTGATCGCGGCCTCCCCCTCCTTCGTTCCGGAGGAGCGATCCACCTCGAAGTTCTCCGGTAACCCCTACGGCCGGAACCTGCACTTCGGCGTCCGGGAGCACGCCGCAGCGGCCATCACCAACGGCATCCAGCTCTCGACGCCGCTGCGCACCTACAACGGCACCTTCCTCATCTTCTCCGACTATCAGCGTCCGGCGATCCGCCTGGCGGCGCTGATGGGGATCGGCTCCATCTTCGTGTGGACCCACGACTCCATCGGCCTCGGTGAGGACGGCCCGACCCACCAGCCGGTGGAGCAGCTCGCCTCCCTGCGGGCGATCCCGGGACTCGACGTGGTCCGTCCCGGTGACCCGAACGAGGTCGTCGTCGCCTGGCGCGAGGTGCTGCGCCGCGGGGACCGTCCGGCCGGCCTGGCGCTGACGCGTCAGGGCATCCCCACCTACGAGCGCGGGGAGGGTGCGGCGACCGCGGAGTCCTTCGGCTCGGTCGAGGGGGCCGCCCGGGGTGCCTACGTGCTCGCCGAGGCCGTCAGGGATGGCCAGGCCGTCACCCCCGATGTGATCCTGATCGGCACGGGGTCCGAGGTGCAGCTGGCCGTGGAGGCTCGCGAGCAGCTGGCCGCCAAGGGCGTCGCCGCCCGTGTGGTCTCCGCTCCCTGCCTGGAGTGGTTCGCCGAGCAGGACGGCGCGTACCGGGAGCAGGTCCTGCCCTCCTCGGTGAAGGCCCGTGTGGCGGTGGAGGCGGCGCACCCGATGAGCTGGCACCGGCTCGTCGGCGACGCCGGCCGCGTGGTCGGCCTCGACCACTTCGGCGCTTCCGCCGACTATCAGACCCTGTACCGCGAGTTCGGCATCACCTCCGAGGCCGTCGTCGCGGCCGCCGAGGAGTCCGTCGCGGCCGCGCGCTGACCGCCGCCCCGCAGTTCCGACCCCCAGGGCGACTCCGTCGCCCGCTGACATGTCATCAGGAGACATACCCATGACGAACCCGAACACCCAGGCGCTCTCCGACCAGGGCGTCTCCATCTGGCTGGACGACCTCTCCCGCGAGCGTCTCGACTCCGGCTCGCTGGCCGAGCTCATCGAGAGCCACCACGTGGTCGGTGTGACCACCAACCCGACGATCTTCGAGAACGCTCTGGCCAAGGGCGAGGCCTACGAGAAGCAGCTCAGCGAGCTCGCCGCCGCCGGCGCCGATGCGGAGAAGGCCGTCTTCGAGATCACCACCGCCGATGTGCGCCAGGCCTGCGACGTCTTCGCCGGCGTCTACGAGCGCACCGACGGCGTGGACGGCCGGGTCTCGATCGAGGTCGACCCCCGTCTCGCCCGCGACACCGAGGGCACCATCGCGCAGGCCAAGGAGCTCGCGGAGGCGGTCGGGCGTGAGAACGTGCTGATCAAGATCCCCGCCACGGTGGAGGGCATCGAGGCGATTGCCGCAGTGCTCGCCGAGGGCATCAGCGTCAACGTCACGCTGATCTTCTCCCTGGAGCGGTACCGCGCGGTCATCAACGCGTTCATGCTCGGACTGGAGAAGGCCCACGCCGAGGGCAAGGACATCTCGACGATCCACTCCGTGGCCTCCTTCTTCGTCTCGCGCGTCGACTCCGAGGTGGACAAGCGTCTGGAGCTAGCTGCGGAGGAGGGCAAGCCGGGCACTGAGAAGCTCCGCAGCGCCGCGGCACTCGCCAATGCCCGGCTGGCCCACCAGATCGCCGGCGAGTCGTTCAGCTCCGAGCGCTGGCAGCTGCTGGCGGATCGCGGCGCGCGCCCCCAGCGCCTGCTGCTGGCCTCCACCGGCACCAAGGACCCCAACCTCTCGGACACGCTGTACGTGACCGAGCTGGTGGCCGCCGGCGTGGTCAACACCATGCCGGAGAAGACCCTCATGGCGCTGGCCGACCACGGCGTGGTCGAGGGCGACACGATGACCGACACCTATGTGGAGTCCAACCGGGTCCTCGACGGCATCGCCGCGGCCGGCATCAGCTACCGCGACGTCGTGGACACCCTCGAGACCGAGGGGCTCGACAAGTTCGTGCAGTCCTGGGAAGGCCTGCTGGGCACCATCGACGCGGGTCTGCGTCGCGTGGTGGCCTGACCCTCCCACGGACTCGACCGTCCCCGGACGCCCGGGAGACGCCGCAGACCGCGGCGTCTCCCGGGCCACGGGGCCGGTCCCCCGGCCCGCCCCACGGCGTCCGCTCGCCGCGGACCAGCCTCTGCTCCACGAGACCCGGCGCCGCAGCCACAGCGCCTCCTCCTGCTCCACCCCTGATTCCCCGCTCCACCTCTGACCCTCGCCGACGCTCGCTGACCCTCGCTGACGCGGAGTCGGCCGTTCCGGGGCTCCCGTCAGCGGCCCGCGCCGGCGAGGGCACTCCCCGAATCCGTCCGGCAGCTTCCGCTTCGAAAGGATGCACACCATGAGTTCGCTCTCCCTCACCCTGCGCGGGGCCGCCCGCGACGCCGTGGACGCCCAGGTCCCTGGACTGATCGACCACGAGTTCGCCAGCCGTCTGGCCGCCCAGGACCACACCCTCTGGGGTGCGGCCGCCGAGGACGAGGCCTCGAAGCGTCTCGGCTGGGTGGCTCTGTTCGCCGACTCCCGGGAGCTGCTCCCCCGCATCGCCGAGTTGCGTGACCAGCTCGCCGCCGAAGGAGTCGACCGTGTGGTGCTGGCCGGCATGGGCGGATCGTCGCTGGCCCCCGAAGTCATCTGCGCCACCGAGGGGGTGGAGCTGACCGTGCTGGACTCCACCGACCCGCAGCACGTGGCCGCCGTCGTCGGCACGGCTGTGGAGCGCACCGTGCTGGTGGTCTCCTCCAAGTCCGGCTCCACCGTGGAGACCGACTCGCAGCGCCGGATCGTCTCCGCGGCGTTCGCCGCGGCCGGCATCGACGCCGCCTCCCGCACCGTGGTCGTGACTGACCCCGGCTCCCCGTTGGCCGAGTCCGCGGCGGCCGACGGGGTGCGGGCGGTCTTCGAGGCCGATCCCACCGTCGGGGGTCGCTACTCCGCCCTCACCGCCTTCGGCCTCGTCCCCTCCGGGTTGGCCGGCGCCGACATCGAGGCCCTCCTCGACGACGCCGAGGAGGCCTTCACGGTCCTGGCAGGCGACGACGACGCCAACCCGGGGCTGCAGCTCGGCTCCGCGATCGGCGGCACCCAGCCGCTGCGCAACAAGCTGGTCATCACCGACGCCGGCTCCCCGCTGGTGGGGCTCGGCGCATGGATCGAGCAGCTCATCGCCGAGTCCACCGGCAAGGAAGGCACCGGCGTGCTGCCGGTGATCGTCTCCGACGGCGAGCCGGAGCTCACCCGCGAGCTGGACGACGTGCTCGTGGTGCAGATCATCGACGCCGACGCCGAGGAGGGTTCCTCGGTGGACGGCGACACCGCGGACACCGTCGTCACCCCGCATGTCGTGCGCACCGGCGGGAGCCTGGGGGCGCAGTTCGTGCTCTGGGAGGTCGCCACCGCCGTCGCCGGGGCACTGCTGGGCATCAATCCCTTCGACCAGCCTGACGTGGAGTCCGCCAAGACCGCAGCCCGCGGTCTGCTGGACTCCCCCGCGCCTGAAGCCGGCGACGCCGTGACCGACGGTGCCGTGGAGATCCGTACCGCCGGAGGAGCACCGGTCGGCGAGGACCTGGGCTCCGCCCTGCGCGGCCTGCTCGCGCAGGTGCCCGGGGACGGCTATGTGGCCGTCATGGCGTACCTGGACCGCACCTCCGAGGCGCGTCTGGAAGATGTGCGCGCGCAGTTCGCCGCCCACACCGGACGACCCGTGACCTTCGGCTGGGGGCCGCGCTTCCTGCACTCCACGGGCCAGTTCCACAAGGGCGGCCCCCACGTGGGCGTCTTCCTGCAGATCACTGCGGACGCCGCCGAGGACCTCGAGGTCCCCGGCCGGCCGTTCACCCTGCAGAAGCTCATCGGCGCCCAGGCGGCCGGTGACGCCCAGGTGCTGGCCGGTCACGGGATGCCGGTGCTCCAGCTGCATCTGACCGACCGCGCCGCCGGGCTCCAGCAGGTGCTCGACGCCGTCGACGCCCTGTCCTGACCCACGGTCCAGATCCTGCCCTGACCAGGAGAGACACAGAGAGAGCTCGCATGAATCCGACCCTTCGGAGCACCCCGCGCAGCAGCCGCACCTCCCGCGGAGGCAATCCGCTGCGCGATGTCCGCGACAGGCGGCTGAACCGCATCGCCGGGCCCAGCGCCATGGTGATGTTCGGCGTCACCGGTGACCTGGCCCGGAAGAAGCTGCTGCCGGCGATCTACGATCTCGCCAACCGAGGACTGCTGCCGCCGAGCTTCTCCCTGGTGGGCTTCGGCCGCCGAGACTGGACCCACGAGCAGTTCGCCGCCGAGGTCCTCGACCATGTGAAGGCCTCGGCGCGCACCAGCTTCGACCAGCGGGTGTGGGACCAGCTCTCCGCGGGGCTGCGGTTCGTCCCGGCCGCAGGATTCGACGACGACGACGCCTACGCCCGCCTGGGCGAGACGCTGCGGGAGGTCCAGGAGTCCCGCGGGACCCGAGGCAACCACGCCTTCTACCTGTCGATCCCGCCGAACTCCTTCGACGTGGTCTGTGAGAAGCTCTCCGCCCATGGCCTCGCCTCCCGCCAGGAGGAGACGGCCGCCCGCAACGGGCGTTCCACGCCGTGGAGCCGAGTGGTCATCGAGAAGCCGTTCGGCCACGACCTGGCCTCCGCCCGGGAGCTGAACCGCGTGGTGGAGAAGGTCTTCCCCTCAGACTCGGTGTTCCGTATCGACCACTACCTGGGCAAGGAGACGGTCCAGAACCTGCTGGCCCTGCGCTTCGCCAACCAGCTGTTCGAACCCCTCTGGAACGCCCAGCACGTGGACCACGTGCAGATCACCATGGCCGAGGACATCGGCATCGGCGGACGTGCCAGCTACTACGACGGCGTCGGCGCGGCCCGCGACGTCATCCAGAACCACCTGCTGCAGCTGCTGGCGCTCACGGCCATGGAGGAGCCGATCTCCTTCGACGCCCGCGACCTGCGCGCGGAGAAGGAGAAGGTGCTGGCCGCCGTCACTCTCCCCGAGGACCTCGGCGCCGCCTCGGCCCGCGGGCAGTACGCCTCCGGCTGGCAGGGCGGCGAGAAGGTCGTCGGGTTCCTGGACGAGGAAGGCTTCAACCCGGAGTCCAGGACCGAGACGTTCGCGGCGCTGAAGCTGGACATCAACACCCGCCGCTGGGCCGGGGTGCCCTTCTATCTGCGTGCCGGCAAACGACTGGGGCGCCGGGTCACCGAGATCGCGGTGATCTTCAAGAGGGCACCCAATCTGCTGTTCCTGGACCACGACGACCACGAGTTCGGCCAGAACGCGGTGGTCATCCGCGTCCAGCCCGATGAGGGCGCGACGATCCGCTTCGCCTCCAAGGTGCCGGGGACCCAGATGGAGGTCCGCGACGTGACCATGGACTTCGGCTACGGCCACGCCTTCACGGAGGACAGTCCAGAGGCCTACGAGCGGCTCATCCTGGATGTGCTGCTCGGCGAGCCTCCGCTGTTCCCCCGCCATGAGGAGGTCGAGCTGTCCTGGAAGATCCTCGACCCGTTCGAGGAGCACTGGGCCTCCCTCGACGAGCAGCCGGAGCCCTACGCTCCGGGCAGCTGGGGGCCCGCGTCGGCCCACGAGCTGCTGGCCCGCGACGGACGCACCTGGCGCCGGCCGTAGGCGCGCGAGACGAGGAGATGACCTGTGATCGTTGACATCCCGGACACCACCACCTCCAAGGTGTCCAAGCAGCTGAACCAGATGCGAGAGGCCGGCGGCGTCGTCGCGCTGACGCGGGTGCTGACGCTGGTGATCCTGGCCTCCGAGGAGAACGCGGAGCCGGCCATCGCGGCGGCCAACCTGGCCTCCCGGGAGCATCCGTGCCGCATCATCGTGCTCGCCACCGGCGACGCCGCGGGCGACACCCGGCTGGACGCCCAGATCCGCGTGGGCGGAGACGCCGGAGCCTCCGAGGTCATCGTGCTGCGCGCCTCCGGTGAGCTGGCCGAGCAGAACGAGTCGATGGTGGCCGCGCTGCTGCTGCCCGATGCGCCGATCGTGGCGTGGTGGGCCGATGAGATCCCGGAGGACGTGAGCCGCACACCCATCGGACGGATCGCGCACCGTCGGATCACCGACACCGCGCGGGCCTCCCGTCCGCTGGAGGCGCTGCACACGGTGGCCCGCAGCTATCACGACGGCGATTCGGACCTCGCCTGGACGCGGATCACCGGCTGGCGCATCCAGCTGGCCAGCATCCTGGACACGATGGACCCCGAGCACGTCACCGGCGCGACCGTGGAGGCGGCCCCGGAGCTGCCGTCCTCGGCGCTGCTGGCCGCCTGGCTGCAGCTGGCCCTCGGTGTGCCGGTGACGCTCACCCGCCACACGGTGGACCGGGGACTGAGCGCCGTGCGGCTGCACACCCCCGACGGCGACGTCGTACTCTCCCGGCCCGTGGGGGACATCGCGTCCCTGCACCTCCAGGATGCCCCGGTGCAGCGGGTGCCGCTGCCGCACCGTACGCTGGAGGACTGCCTGTCCGAGGAGATGCGTCGGCTCGACGCCGACGAGGTCTTCGGCGAGGTCCTCACCCGGGGCCTGCCCGAGACCGACCTGCGCGCCTGTGTGGAGCAGTCCGCGATCTGATGCCCCGTCACCCCAGCAGAGAGGCCGCCTCCATGACCGTGCCCCTGAACACCGCCGCCGCAGCGCCCCGCACCGAGCTCTTCGAGGACAAGGACTCGCTGTGCCGAGCCGTGGCGGAGCGTCTGATCGATCTGCTGCGCCGCACCGTGGCCGAGGACGGCGCGGCCCATGTGGCGCTCACGGGCGGCGGTGCAGGCATCGGCACCCTCGTCGAGGCCGCCCGGCTCTTCCGCTCGGGAGCCGCCGAAGGACTTGACCTCTCCGCGGTGCACCTCTGGTGGGGCGACGAGCGGCTGCTCCCAGCCGGCGACGCGGAGCGCAACGCGCAGCAGGCCGACGAGGCCCTGCTGGACCTGCTGGTGGCCGAGCACGGCCTGCCGGCGGCCAACATCCACCGGATGCCGTCCTCGGAGGACGCCGCCTCCCCGCGGGCGGGGGCTGAGCTCTATGCGGAACAGCTTGCCCTCCACGCCCCTGAGGGAGGCCGTGCGGGGCTGCACCTCCCGCGGTTCGCCGTCATCCTGCTCGGCGTGGGGCCCGACGGGCACATCGCCAGCCTCTTCCCGGGCAAGGCCGCTCTGCAGGTGACGGGCCGGACCACTGTGGGAGAGGACGACTCCCCCAAGCCACCGCCGCCCCGGGTGTCTCTGACGTTCGACGCGATCCACAGCGCCGAGCGGGTGTGGTTGGTCGTCGCCGGCCAGGACAAGGCCGAGGCCGTCCGCCGCGCAGCAGACGAGACCACGGAGGTCACCGAGATCCCGGCGAAGAACGCCCGTGGTGCCCGTGAGACCGTCTGGCACGTGGACCGCGCAGCCGCGGGGCACGCTCAGACCTGAGGCTCGACGGTCCGGTCCGCCCCCACGGTGCGCACCGTCGCCGACCAGCATCGGGACGACATCGACACGACGACGTACTGCCGTTGGCGAGCCCACGACGGAGCCGCCAGGAGGCCCGCCCCGGCGACTTCTCCCATGAGCGCGTGGCGCCCGTGCCCGGCGAGCACCACCCGGGTGTCGGTGCCCTCCAAGGCCTCGGTGAACGCCGAGGCGTCGGCCGCCACCGCCCTCAGTGCGTCCGCCACGCCGTTCCTGGGGAACGGGAACGGCGGCGGGGAGGCCAGAGACGTCGCCACCGGTGGATGGTGCAGGCACACGACGCTTCCCCAGGGCGCGTCCGTGGCGAGTCGACGTCGCATCCAGCGCAGCTGAGCCTCCCCCAGGCGTCCCCGGCCGCTGTCCAGCAGCACGAGCCGCAGCGGGCCCAGACGGTGCACCGTCCAGGACCCAGCACGCAACGACGGGATCGCCTTGGCTGCGATGGCGTCGTCATGGTCACCCAGAGCACACAGCACGGGAGCCGCCAGTCGCGTCTCGACGCACCGCAGCGCCGCCGCAAGCATCGGATAGGACTCGGCTGTCCCCTGGTGCACCAGGTCCCCAGTGATGATGACCGCATCGGGCGGTCGGCCGATGGCGGCAGGTTGCGTCAGCTCCTCGACCAGCAGTTCCAAGGACCCCAGAGCGTCCGTGCCGGGAGCGCCCACCTGCAGGTCGCTGAGGTGGACCAAGAGGCGTTCCTCCCGTCGCGGGGAGGTGAGCGGATCTCGTGGCATCCCCCTATGGTGTCCACCGGTGGTGACGGCAGGATGAACGCGTCCCGTCAGCGTGATGACGAATCGTCCGGACACGCGATGAGGCCCGTGACCCGACCGGACGGTCGAGTCACGGGCCCCATCCCGCGCGGTCCCGGAGGACGGCTCAGCGGAGGATCAGATGTCCACGTTGACCTGGATGAGCAGACCCAGGGCCACGACGATCAGGCCCCAGGAGACACCGAGGGCGATGGTCAGGCGGTTGAGGTTCCGCTCCGCCACGCCGGACGAGCCCAGCGAGGAGGTCACACCGCCGCCGAACATGTCAGACATTCCGCCGCCGCGCCCCTTGTGGAGCAGGATCAGCAGGATCAGCAGCAGGCTGATGACGGCCAGGAGGACCTGGAGAGCGATGGTCAGTGCAGACACAGCGGCCTTTCGTGGACGGTGGAGGTTTCAGCAGCTACCAGGATAACGCGGGAACTCAGCCCGCGTGGCCCGTGTCGATGTGCTTCTCGAACGAGACGATGTTGGCGAACTCCTCAGCCTCGAGGCTGGCACCGCCGACCAGCGCACCGTCGACGTCGGTCCCGGCGAGGATCGAGGCGACGTTCTTCGCCTTCACCGAGCCGCCGTAGAGGATCCGCACGCCGTCGGCGAACTCTGCGGAATACCGTTCGGCCAGGTGCGCACGGACCGCGGCCGCCATCTCCTGCGCGTCCTCCGGTCCCGCGACCTCACCGGTGCCGATGGCCCAGACCGGCTCATAGGCGACCACGAGCTCGCCGAGCTCATCGGCCGTGAGCCCCTCCAGGGCGCCGTCGAGCTGCGCCAGTGTGTGGGAGACGTGGTCCCCCGCCTGCCGGACCTCAAGCCCTTCGCCGACGCACAGCACCGGCGCCAGATCGTGGCGCAGCGCGGCGCGGATCTTGCGGTTGAGCAGCGCGTCGTCCTCACCATGGACCTCCCGGCGCTCCGAGTGCCCGATCAGCACCTGGGAGCAGCCCAGGCGGCTCAGGAACTGACCGGAGATGTCTCCGGTGTAGGCTCCCGAGTCGTGCTCCGAGAGATCCTGGGCGCCGTAGTCCAGGGAGAGCTTGTCTCCCGTGACCAAGGTCTGCACACCGCGGAGATCGGTGAACGGCGGGAACACGGAGACCTGGACACGCTCGTAGTCGTGTCCTGCGTCATCCAGCGTCCACGCCAGCTTCTGGACCAGGGCGATGCCCTGCATATGGTCCATGTTCATCTTCCAGTTGCCTGCGATCAGCGGGCGACGGACGAACTGCCCGTCCTTCTGAGCGGTCATGAGTCAGGTGATCCTTCCAGCGGTGGAGTCCAGCGACGGATATGTGGTGGGGTCGGTGAGGCTGGGCGCTCAGCGCTGCAGAGCCTCGATGCCCGGCAGGGACTTGCCCTCCAAGTACTCGAGGCTCGCGCCGCCGCCGGTGGAGATGTGGCCGAAGGCGGCCTCCTCGAAGCCCAGGCTGCGTACGGCGGCCGCGGAGTCTCCCCCGCCGACCACGGTGAAGCCCTCGGTCTCGGTCAGCGCGCGGGCCACTGCGGCGGTGCCGGCGGCGAAGGCCTCCATCTCGAACACGCCCATGGGGCCGTTCCAGAACACGGTGTTGGAGTCGGCGATCTCGCGGGAGAACGCCTCAGCGGTCTCCGGCCCGATGTCCAGGCCCAGCGCGGCCGCCCCGTGGGCCCCTGACTCGAGCGTCTCGACGGGAAGCACCTCGTGCTCGGCGTCGGCCGAGAACGCGGAGGCCATGACGATGTCGGTCGGCAGCACGATCCGGCAGCCGTGGCGTTCGGCCGCGGCCAGGAAGCCGCGGACCGTGTCCAGCTTGTCGTCCTCCACCAGAGAGTTCCCGATGCCGTATCCCTGGGCCTTCAGGAAGGTGAACACCATGCCGCCGCCGACCAGCAGCGTGTCCGCCCGGGACATGAGGTTCTCGATGACGGCCAGCTTGTCCGAGACCTTCGACCCGCCGAGAACCACGGTGTACGGCCGCTGGGGGGACTCGGTCAGCCGCTCCAGCACGACCAGCTCGTCCCGGACCAGGTCTCCCTGGTAAGCGGGCAGCTGCTCGGTGATGTCGGCCACCGAGGCGTGACGCCGATGCACCGCGCCGAAGGCGTCATTGACGTAGACGCCGTCCTCCCCCGTCAGGGCGGCCAGCTCCGTGGCCAGCGCGGACCGCTCGGCGTCGTCCTTGGAGGTCTCGCGGGGGTCGAACCGCACGTTCTCCAGCAGGAGGATCTCGCCGTCGGGAAGCTCGGCGGCGTTCTCCTGCGCGGACGGGCCGACCAGATCCTCGGCACGGCGCACAGGAACTCGGCTCAGCTCGGCCATGCGGGCGGCGACCGGCGCCAGCGAGAACTGCGGGTCGACCTGGCCCTTCGGGCGGCCGAGATGGGCGGTGACCAGCACCTTGGCACCGGCCTGGGCGAGCTTCTCGAGCACCGGCAGGGAGGCACGGATCCGGCCGTCGTCGGTGACGGTCGCGCCGTCGAGGGGCACGTTGAGGTCCGATCGGACCAGGACGCGGCGGCCGGAGACGCCGTCGGCCAGCAGGGTGTCCAGTGTGGAGGCAGTCATGGGGTTCAGAGTACCAATCGGTCGGAGGGGCGGAACGGCCGAGGCCCCGCCGACCACGTCCGCGCAGGCGGTCGGGCAGGCGGGGCCTCGGTCACTGAGTCGTCAGCTGCGGCAGCGGGCGTGTCAGAGCTTCGAGCCGACATGCACGGTCAGCTGGGCCAGGCGCGAGCTGTAGCCGTACTCGTTGTCGTACCAGGAGAACACCTTCACCGTGTGGCCGATGACCTTGGTGAGCGGGGCGTCGAAGATCGAGGAGTGCGAGTCTCCGACGATGTCCGAGGAGACGATCGGGTCCTCGTTGTAGGCCAGGATGCCGGCCAGCTCGCCCTCGGCGGCCTTCTTGAAGGCCGCGTTGACGTCCTCGGGGGTCACGCCGTCCTTCTCGACGGTGACGGTGAGGTCGGTGCCGGATCCGGTGATCACCGGGACACGCACGGCGTAGCCGTCGAGCTTGCCGTCGACCTCGGGGATGACCGCGCCGATGGCGGCGGCGGCGCCCGTCGAGGTGGGAACCATGTTGACGCCGGCCGCCCGGGCCCGGCGCGGGTCGCTGTGCGGGGCGTCGTGCAGGCGCTGGTCACCGGTGTAGGCGTGGACCGTGGTCATCAGGCCCTCGACGATGCCGAACTCGTCGTTGAGGACCTTCACCAGCGGGGCCAGGCAGTTGGTGGTGCAGGAGGCGTTCGAGACCACGGTGTGGTTCGCGGCGTCGAAGGTGTCCTCGTTGATGCCCACGACCAGGGTCGCGTCGACGCCCTTGGCCGGGGCGGAGACGATGACCTTCTTGGCGCCGGCCTCGATGTGCTTGCCGGCGGTCTCCTTGGTGGTGAAGAACCCGGTGCACTCCAGGACGACGTCGACGCCCAGTTCGCCCCACGGCAGGTTGGCCGGGTCGCGGTCCGAGAGAAGACGGATCCGACGGTCACCGACGACGAGGTGATCGCCGTCGAGAGAGACGTCCTGGGGGAAACGGCCGAGGACGGAGTCATACTTGGTCAGATTGACCAGCTGGCCGGGCTCGGTGAGGTCATTGATCGCCACGAGCTCCAGGTCATGGCCCTGGTCCTCGATCACACGCAGCACGTTGCGGCCGATTCGTCCAAAACCGTTGATCGCGATCTTCGTCGCCATGGGTTCCCTTCCTTGACTTCTCCGTCCGCCGGGTCGGCGGACCGATGAGGTGCGGATCCTGCGTGCTGTCGTCCCGCGCGGCCGAGGGCGGCGGAACGGCCCCGAGAAACACGTTGGGGATCAGCGGCCCGGGTCTTCACCCAGTGCCACTGACCCCCAACAACATCGTTGTTCTCAGGTTGTCCGTAGAACGCAGTCTTGAATTATCAGCTCATATTCTGTCACATGTCGGCGCATCGTGTGTGAGCCGATCGGCATGAGTCCGACATGTGGACCTCAGGACAGGGGCGCCGGGCGAGCATCCCGGCACTGAGTCACGGAGTGATCAGCGAAGCCGCGCCGGAGCGTGCGGCCTCGAGACGGCGCGCCACGTCCTCCCAGTTGATGATGTTCCAGAACGCCTTGACGTAGTCCGGCTTCACATTCTGGTAGTCGAGGTAGAAGGCGTGCTCCCACATGTCCAGCATCAGCAGCGGGACGGTCGCCACGGGGACGCCGTTCTGCTGGTCGTAGAACTGCTCGATCACCAGGTTGCCGCCGATCGGCTCGAAGGCCAGGATCGCCCACCCGGAGCCCTGGATGGTGAGCGCGGCCTGCGTGAACTGCTCCTGGAACTTCTCGAAGGAGCCGAAGTACTCGTCGATCGCGGCGGCCAGCTCACCCTCCGGACGCTCCTGCCCCTCCGGAGAGAGGTTCTTCCAGAAGATCGAGTGGTTGGTGTGCCCGCCGAGGTTGAACTGCAGGTCCTTCAGCAGCTTCGGCGTCGTGCCGTAGTCGCCGTTCTCCCGGGCCTCAGCGAGCTTCTCCAGCGCGGTGTTGGCGCCCTTGACGTAGGTCGCGTGGTGCTTGGAGTGGTGCAGCTCCATGATGCGCGCGGAGATGTGCGGCTCCAGCGCGGCGTAGTCGTAGTCGAGTTCAGGAAGCGTGTACTCAGCCATGCGGTGCTCCTTGCAGCAGGGATTCATCGGGCCGGGGCGTCGAGCCCCGCTCGCCCTCAATCCTATGACTCCGACCCAGAACGCATAAGGGGTTACCGACTATGACAGCCGATGTTCACCACGGGAGGAAACTTCCTCACGAGAGAAAGATTTAGGCATTCCTAATTATCGCGGGGCCACGCCCCTCAGGTCTCCAGCATGTCAGGAGTGACGTTGGCCTCGGTGCCTGGCACATCCAGCTCCTGCGCCCGCTTGTCGGCCATCGCCAGCAGACGACGGATGCGTCCGGCGATGGCGTCCTTGGTCATGGGCGGCTCCGCGAGCCGACCCAGCTCATCCAGGGAGGCCTGCTTGTGCTGCAGGCGCAGCTCACCGGCATATTTCAGGTGCTCGGGAGCCTCGTCGCCGAGGATCTCCAGCGCCCGCTGCACCCGGGCTCCCGCGGCGACGGCGGCCTGCGCCGACCGCCGGAGGTTGGCGTCGTCGAAGTTCGCCAGCCGGTTCGCCGTGGCCCGCACCTCCTTGCGCATGCGTCGCTCCTCCCACACCAGCAGGGCCTGATGGGCGCCCATGCGGGTCAGCAGCTGGGCGATCGAGTCGCCGTCCCGGATCACCACGCGATCCACGGAACGCACCTCGCGGGCCTTCGCCGTGAGTCCCAGGCGACGCGCGGCGCCCACGAGCGCCAGCGCGGCCTCCGGTCCGGGGCAGGTGACCTCGAGCGAGGATGAACGCCCCGGCTCGGTGAGCGATCCGTGAGCCAGGAACGCGCCCCTCCAGACCGCGACCGCATCAGCCACCGACCCGTTGACGATGACTGAAGGAAGCCCTCGGACCGGGCGACCCCGGGCGTCGAGCAGGCCTGTCTGTCGCGCCAGGGCCTCGCCTTCGCGGACCACCCGGACCACGTAGCGGCTGCCCTTCTTCAGGCCCGACCCGGAGACCACGATGATCTCACTGGAGTGTCCGTAGACCTCGGCGATCGCGGCACGCAGGCGGCGCGCGGTCGCCGCATGGTCCAGTTCCGCCTCGATGACGATGCGCCCCGAGATGATGTGCAGTCCGCCGGCGAACCGCAGCATGGCCGAGACCTCGGCCTTGCGCTCAGAGGATGTGGAGACCTCCTGGCGAGAGAGCTCTTCCTTGACCGATTCGGTCAGCGCCATATGAACGTTCCTCCGGTGGTTTCTGTCGCGGTGAGCACGGCATCGGGCTCCGACATGCTACTGGATGGTTCTGGGCACGGCGTCGAGGGTGTGATCCGCGCGACTCCCCCGACCCCCAAGGCGACCCGCGCCCTCGCCCGTCAGGAGCCGAAGACCTCGTCGAAGGCGATCGCCAGCCGGAGCGGGTCATGGACCTCAGGATCATCCTCCTTGCGCACCCGGTGATAGCCCACGCGCGCCCCGAGCCGCGCCGCCGCCTGCTCGAAGGCGGCACGGTCGTCCGTGCGCACGGAGTCCGGGTCGGCGATGATCCGGTCCACGTGGAGCTCAGGGGCATGGTCGATCAGCACCTCGAGGTGATCCGCCGGCGTCATCCCGACGGTCTCATCGGTGTCAGCTGTGAGGTTCATCACGATACACCGCTTCGCCTCGGTCTCGCACAGGGCCGCTCGCAGATCCTCGAGCAGCAGATGCGGCAGCACCGAGGTGTACCAGGACCCCGGGCCGAACACGACCCAGTCCGAGAGTTCGATCGCCGTGACCGCCTCGCTGCACGCCTGCGCCTCCTCGGGATGGATCCGCACATCGGTGAGCCGGCCCAGCTGACCCGCCCGGGCCAACTCCACCTGGGAGGAGACGCGCATCGGCGCTGACGGCTCCTGCCCGTCAGCGGCGGGGCGATGCACCAGGCCGGACATCGTCAGTGGCTCACGCGACATCGGCAGCACCTGCCCCCGCGCGCCCAGCAGCGCCCCGGCCCAGCGCAGACCGTCGACGGGATCACCGATGAGCTCCCAGAGCGCGACGATCAGCAGATTGCCCATGGCGTGGTCATCGAGGCTGCCGGTGACACCGTCCCGGGAGCGGAAGCGATGCTGCATGACCTGCGCCCATGTGCGCCCCCACTCGGTGTCATCGCACAGCGCCGCAAGCGCCATGCGCAGATCTCCCGGGGGCAGCACGTCCATGTCCTGTCGGATGCGCCCCGAAGAGCCGCCGTCGTCGGCGACCGTGACGACGGCCGTCAGGTGCTCGGCCGCGATGATCCGCAGCGCGGCCAGTGTGGCGGAGAGACCGTGCCCGCCGCCCAGCGCCGAGACACGGAACGACCGGCGGCCCGAGGGATGGGTGCCCCGGGACTCGGCCGTGGAGGGGACGATCGGCACCGGCCCGGTCGACTGGGGGGCCGGAAAGGAGGAGGCCATGCTCATTCACGCCCCAGGTCACGGTGCACGGTGTTCACCGTGACATTGGGGACCTGGGCCAGCCGACGGGCCAGCTCCTCGGAGATGGCCACCGACCGGTGCTTGCCCCCGGTGCAGCCCACGGCGAGCGTCGCATAGTGCTTGTTCTCCCGCCGGTACCCCTCCAGCACGGGTTTGAGCGCCTCCACGTACCGGTCGACGAATTCGCCGGCACCTTCGTCGACGAGCACGTACTCGCGGACCGGCTCGTCGAGTCCGGTGAGCGGCCGCAGCTCCGGCACCCAGTGCGGGTTGGGTACGAACCTGACGTCTGCGATGAAGTTCGCATCGGCCGGCACACCATATTTGAAGCCGAAGCTCATCACGTTCAGCCGCAGCTGGATCGGGCCGTCGTCGGTGAAGATCTCGGTGATCTCCCGGGCCAGCCCGTGGACGTTGAGCTCCGTGGTGTCGACCACGACCTCGGCTCCGGCCTTGACCTCCTTGAGCATGTCCCGCTCGGCGACGATGCCGTCGAGGATCCGTCCGGACCCCTGGAGCGGATGCGGGCGGCGCGCCTGTTCGAAGCGCCGGACCAGGAGCTCGTCCGAGGCGTCGAGGAACAGCATCCGGTAGGTCAGACCCGCCGCACGGACCTGCCCGAGGGCGTCCATCATGTCGCTGAACGGGCCGCGGGACCGGACGTCGATGACCACCGCGAGCTTCTCCACGGATCCGGGGTTCCTCGCGATGAGATCCATCATCGTCCCGATGAGCTCCGCGGGGAGCCCCTCCACCACGTACCAGCCGAGGTCCTCGAGCGCATGGGCCGCGGTGGTGCGGCCGGCGCCCGACATGCCGGTCACGATCAGCAGCTCGTTCTCGGGAGGCTTCACCGGAATCAGTCCATCGCTCATAGGAGGAAGCCTACGTCCCCGGCGGCACCCTCAACAATCGCTTCAGGCCCCGGCCTGACCTGGAGCGCCGGATCCGTGCTGATCCTCGTCGGCCAGGTGCTCCAGGATGCGTCGGGCGGTGGCCTCCCCGATGCCGGGCACCTCCGCGATCTGCTCCACGCCGGCCTGTCGGATCCGTGCCACCGAGCCGAAATGCTCCACGACCGCCCTCCGGCGCGCAGGCCCCAGCCCAGGCACCTCATCCAGCGCGGATGCGGTCATCTCTCGGGACCGCTTGCTGCGGTGGTAGGAGATGGCGAAGCGGTGGGCCTCATCACGGATGCGTTGGAGCATGTACAGCGCCTGCGAGGAGCGCGGCAGCACCAGAGGGAAGTCGTCGTCGGGCAGCCACACCTCCTCGAGCCGCTTGGCCAGACCGATGACCGGAAGCTCGGTGATCCCCAGGGCATCGAGGGCCTCACGGGCCGCGGCGACCTGAGGCTGGCCGCCGTCGACGACCACGAGGCTCGGCGGATAGGCGAAGCGGCTCCCCTCACGATCCACCGTCGTGTCCTCCACCGGCCCGGATCCCGCAGAAGCGTCGGGCACGTCCGACGCGTCAGGAGTCGCCGTGCCGTCGTCCGCGACGACGGCGGGCTCCCCGCCCGGTGCGTCGAGCCGCATCTGGTCGTCCAGGTAGCGCGAGAACCGCCGGGTGATGACGTCCCGCATCGCGCTGGTGTCGTCCCGGGCGGCGTCCCCCCGGACGGAGAACCGGCGATAGTCCTTCTTCTTCGGCAGGCCGTCCTCCATCACCACCATCGACGCCACCACATTGGTCCCCGACGTGTGCGAGATGTCGAAGCACTCGATGCGCAGCAGCGCGTCAGGGGCGTCCAGAGCCTCCTGCAGCTCGCGCAGCGCCTGGGACCGTGTGGTCAGGTCCGAGGAGCGCCGGGCCTTGTGCAGCATCAGAGCCTGCTGCGCGTTCTCTCGGACCGTGCCGAGCAGAGCGGCCTTGTCACCACGCCGCGGCACGCGCAGGTCGACGGCGGCTCCGCGACGCTGCCGCAGCCAGGCGCCGAGCTGCTCCGCATCCTCGGGCAGCTCCGGGACGAGCACCTCCCGCGGGATCCGCTCGGCGTCCTCCATGGACCCGTAGACCTGCAGCAGGAGCTGCTCCACCAGGCCGGCGGCGTCAGTCTCCTCGACCTTCTCCACGACCCACCCGCGCTGCCCGCGGATCCGTCCCTGCCGCACATGGAAGACCTGCACGGCCGCCTCAAGCTCGTCCTCCGCGAAGGCGAAGATGTCCGCCTCGGTCTCCTCTGACAGCACGACCGCATTGCGTTCGAAGACCCGTCGCAGAGCCTCGAGATCGTCCCGATGCCGGGCGGCGTCCTCGTAGCGGAGCTCCGCGACGGCTTCCTTCATCTCGGTCTCGATGCGGCGCATGTGCGGGCCGGGACGCCCGGCCATGACCTCGCAGAACTCCTCGGCGAGCCGGCGGTGGTCCTCCGGACTGATCCGTCCCACGCAGGGAGCGGAGCATTTGTCGATGTAGCCCAGCAGGCAGGGGCGGCCCGACGCCTCGGCACGACGGAAGACCCCGGCGGAGCAGCTGCGCACCGGAAAGACGCGCAGCATGGTGTCCACGGTCTCGCGGATCGCCTTGGCCGGGTGGAAGGGCCCGAAGTACTTGACGCCGGGGCGCCGGTCGCCCCGCATGACCTGCACGCGGGGGAACTTCTCGTTCATGGTGACGGCGAGGTACGGGTAGGACTTGTCGTCCCGATACATGATGTTGAAGCGCGGCGTGTGCTGCTTGATCCAGGTGTACTCCAGCTGGATCGCCTCCAGCTCGGAACCGACCACCGTCCACTCGACCTGGGAGGCGGTGTGCACCATGGCGTAGGTCTTGGGGTGAAGCCCCTCAGGGCGGGCGAAGTAGGAGTTGAGGCGGGCCCGCAGGTTCTTGGCCTTGCCGACGTAGATCACCCGACCGTGCGGGTCGATGAAGCGGTAGACGCCCGGCGAGGTCGGGATCTCTCCCGGCCGGGGTCGGTAGGAGGCGGGATCAGCCATCGGCGTCGGCGTCGTCCCTGTCCGCCGGCGGGCTGTTGTACGTGTCGACGCGCTCCTGCCCGGTCAGCGCGGCGATGGCATCCATGACGCGTGCCGTCGCCTCCCGACGCACCGGCAGCGGATGGCGCTGGCCGATGTGCTCGAAGTGCAGCGGGTCGCCCACATGCATCTCGAACGCCGCCGAACGCACGCGGTTGGAGTCCGGCGCCTGGAGGTTCTCGGTCCCCTTCAGTCCCACCGGCACCACCGGCAGTCCGGTGGCCAGCGCGAGCCAGCCCACTCCGTTCTTGCCGCGGTAGAGTCGCCCGTCCCGGCTGCGGGTGCCCTCCGGGTAGATCCCGACGCCGTGGCCCGAGGCGGCGATGTCTCCCAGCTGGTGCAGCGCCTCCACGCTCGCCGACTTCTTCTGCCGCTCCACCGGCACGGACCCGACCGACTCGAAGAAGATCTTCATGGCCCGTCCCTTGATCCCGGGCTGCGTGAAGTACTCAGCCTTGGCGAAGAAGCTCACGGGCCGCGGGAAGATCGCCTGGATCAGCACCGAGTCCAGGAACGACAGGTGATTGCTGGCGACGACGAAGCCCCCCTCGGCAGGGACCTTCTCCAGCCCGGTGATCGTGGGGCGACAGGTAAGCTTCACGTAGGCGGAGAACGCCTTGCGGATCGCATCGTGGGTGACCACGCGCTTCGGGGCGGGCGCGGTGGGGTCTGTGCTCACGTGCTGATCCTTCGAGTCGCCGGGCGCAGGGCGCCGTCTGTGCTGGGCCGCGGTTCAGTGTACCCGGTGCGAGGCCCGTCACGGCCACCGCCTCGGCCCTGCGCGCAGGTCACCGGGCGGGAGCGGCTGCTGTGCCGCCGCCACCCTCCGCCCGGGCGTCGCCCGGGCGCCGTCCGCCCGCAGGACGGGGTCGATCAGAGCAGATGCCCCAGGAAGCGACCCGTGTGCGAACCGGTGTGGTCCGCCTGCGCGGCGACGGCCTCGGGAGTCCCCTCCGCGACGATCCTTCCGCCGCCTGTGCCCCCTTCTGGCCCGAGGTCGATGATCCAGTCGGCAGACTTGATGACGTCCAGGTTGTGCTCGATGGTCACCACGGTGTTGCCCTTGTCCACCAGGCTCTGCAGGACGCCGAGCAGCTTGCGGATGTCCTCGAAGTGCAGGCCAGTGGTGGGCTCGTCCAGGACGTAGATGCTGCGGCCCTTGGACCTCTTCTGGAGCTCCGAGGCGAGCTTCACTCGCTGGGCCTCACCGCCGGAGAGCGTGGTCGCGGCCTGACCCAGGCGCACGTACCCGAGGCCCACGTCCACCAGCGTGGTGAGGTGCCGGGCGATGGGCGCGAACGCGGAGAAGAACTCTGCGGCCTCCTCGATCGGCATGTCGAGGACCTCGGCGATGTTCTTCCCCTTGTAGTGCACCTCGAGCGTCTCGCGGTTGTACCGCGCCCCTTGGCAGACCTCACACGGCACGTAGACGTCCGGCAGGAAGTTCATCTCGATCTTCAGGGTGCCGTCGCCGGAGCAGGCCTCGCAGCGGCCCCCCTTGATGTTGAAGGAGAACCGTCCCGGCTGGTATCCGCGGGTCTTGGACTCCTGCGTCTCGGCGAACAGCTTCCGGATGTGGTCGAAGACGCCGGTGTAGGTGGCCGGGTTGGACCGCGGGGTGCGGCCGATGGGGCTCTGGTCGACGTGGATGACCTTGTCGAGATGGTCCACTCCGTCGATGCGACGGTGCCGCCCCGGCACCTGCCGGGCGTTGTTGAGCCTGTTGGCCAGCGACTTGTAGAGGATCTCGTTGATCAGGGTGGACTTCCCGGAGCCCGAGACTCCGGTGACGGCCAGGAAGACGCCCAGCGGGATGTCCACGCTGACGTCGGCGAGGTTGTTCTCATGGGCGTAGACGATGCGCAGGCTGCGCTGGGGGTCCACGGGGCGCCGCGACGGCGGCACGGCGATCGCGCGCCGACCGGCCAGATAGTCGCCGGTGATGGACTCCTCATTGGCCTTGAGGCCCTCCACGGATCCGGAGTGCACGATCCGTCCGCCGCGCTCTCCGGCTCCCGGACCGATGTCGACGACCCAGTCGGCCTCGCCGATGGTGTCCTCGTCATGCTCCACGACGATCAGGGTGTTGCCCAGGTCCCTGAGACGCGTGAGCGTCTGGATGAGTCGGGTGTTGTCGCGCTGGTGCAGACCGATCGAGGGCTCGTCGAGCACATAGAGCACACCCACCAGCCCGGAGCCGATCTGCGTGGCCAGCCGGATGCGCTGCGCCTCGCCGCCGGAGAGCGTGCCGGCCGCCCGCTCCAGGTTCAGGTATCCCAGGCCCACGTCCAGCAGGAAGTTCAGCCGCGCCAGGATCTCCTTGAGCACCTGCTCGGCGATGGTCGCATCTCTGGCGGAGAGGCTCAGACCCGAGAAGAACGCCACGATCTCGTCCAGCGGGCTGCGGGAGACCTCGGCGATGGACCGACCTTCGATCAGGACGGACAGTGAGGCGGGGTTCAGGCGCTGCCCGTCGCAGTCCGGACACGGCACCTGACGCATGTACTGCTCGTAATGGTCCCGGGCGTTGTCCGACTCCGTCTCCTCGTACTTGCGATGGATGTAGGAGAGCACGCCTTCGAAACCAGTGGAGTACTTCCGCTCTCGGCCGAAGCGATTCCGATACTGGACGACCACCTTGTGGTTCCGCCCGTGCAGCAACGCCTTCCGGGCCTTCTTGGGAAGCTCTCGCCAGGGGACGTCCAGGGAGAAGTCGAGGTCTTCGGCCAGCGCGCGGATGAGCCGCAGCCAGTACTCACTGGAGGCCTTCCCCCGGTTCCAGGGGGCGATCGCTCCGTCGGCCAGGGAGAGCGTGTCGTCCGGAATGACCAGCTCCTCGTCCACCTCGAGCCGAGAGCCGATGCCCGAGCAGGTCTGGCAGGCGCCGAAGGGCGAGTTGAAGGAGAAGGAACGCGGCTCGATCTCATCGATCGACAGCGGATGCTCATTGGGGCAGGCCAGGTTCTCGGAGAAGCTGCGCAGCTTGGGGCCTTCGAGGCCGTCCGGCACCTTCTCGGGGTTCTCCGGCGAGCCGTCCTCCGCCAGGTCGACCAGGTCGATCACCACTCGTCCTTCTGCCAGACGCAGAGCAGTCTCGATCGAATCGGTGAGCCGCTGGCGCATGCCCTCCCGGATGACCAGGCGGTCGATGACCACGTCGATGTGGTGCTTGATCTGCTTCTCGAGCACCGGTGGGTCGTTGAGCTGGATCTGCTCGCCGTCCACCACGGCCCGGGCGAAGCCCTGTCCGGCCAGGTCTCGGAAGAGGTCCTTGAACTCGCCCTTGCGCCCGCGCACGACCGGCGCCAGGACCTGGAAGCGGGCTCCCACCGGCAGGTCCAGGATCTGGTCCACGATCTGCTGAGGGGTCTGCCGCTCGATCCGCTCTCCACACACGGGGCAGTGCGGAACGCCGATGCGGGCCCAGAGCAGACGCAGATAGTCATGGATCTCGGTGACGGTTCCGACCGTCGACCGCGGGTTCCGCGAGGTCGACTTCTGATCGATGGAGACCGCCGGCGACAGCCCCTCGATGAAGTCGACGTCGGGCTTGTCCACCCGCCCGAGGAACATGCGCGCGTACGCCGAGAGCGACTCGACGTACCGCCGCTGCCCCTCGGCGAAGATGGTGTCGAACGCCAAGGAGGACTTCCCCGAGCCGGAGAGGCCGGTGAAGACGATGAAGGCGTTGCGCGGAAGCTCCACGGCCACGTCGTGCAGGTTGTGCTCCCGGGCCCCCTGGACGACGATGCGGTCCGCCTCGGCGCGACCCACGGTGCCGTTGGCGCCGGACTTCCGGCGCGCACCCCGGCTGTAGTAGTCGTCGACGGATTCGATCACGGCGCCGTCGATCGCGGCAACTGGCTCAGACACGCGCACCAGTGTATGCCCGCACCTTCGATCGAACAAATATTCGATCACCCGGGCCGTTCGCCGGCCGCACGGACCCGGATGGCAGGATGGAGGCGTGACGACCCGCCCCACCTCCCCCGCCCTGCAGGACGACGAGCCCTCCGCAGACGACGGCGCTCCCCTCGTCCTCTTCGACCTTGACGGCACCCTCGTGGACCCCGCCGGTTCGATCACCGGCGGCATCGCCGCGGCCCTGGCCGCGCACGGGATCGACGTGCCCGACCAGCCCACGCTGGAGGGCATGGTCGGCCCGCCGCTCGCCGCCAGCCTGCTGTCCCTGCCGGGCGTGACCACCGAGATGCTGCCGGGCCTCGTGGCGCACTATCGAGCCGGCTACCTCGCCCACGGCATGGCGGCCTCCAAGGTCTACCCCGGACTCCGGCAGCTCCTGGCCGACCTGCGGAAGGCAGGCGTCGCCCTGGCGGTGGCCACCTCGAAGCCGCAGCCGCTGGCGGAGCGACTGCTCGAGGTCCAGGGCCTGGCGGGCGCCGTCGACGTCGTCGCAGGCTCGGATCCGGACGAGACCGTGCCCCATGCCGGCAAGGCGCCGATCCTCGCGGCCGCGCTGAGGGACGTGGCCCGCGCCTCGGACCGCGATCCGAGCGGCGGCCCCTCTCGGCCCCGAGCGGCGATGGTCGGGGATCGGATCTTCGACGTCGAGGGCGCCCAGGCCCATGGGATCCCCTGTGTCGGCGTGCGGTGGGGCAGCGCCCCGGCCGGGGAGCTCGAACAGGCCGGCGCCGACGTCGTGGTCGACGACGCGCAGGGGCTCCGAGATGCACTCGAGCACCTTCTTGATGTGCCGCTCGGGGACAGCGCAGCGAGGCCGGCCCCCAGCCTGACTCAGGACTCGACCCACAGCGCAGCCGAGGATCCGGCCGAGGGCTCGGCATCGCCATGGCGTCTGATCGACAGCAGACCATAGACTGTCACCCATGGCCACCGACAGCTCTCTGATCCATGACCTTCCGGCGATCACCGTCCGCCGCGTCGCGGTCTCCGAGATGAGCAACAACGTCTACCTGCTCACCGCGAAGAAGTCCGGGGTCCAGGTGCTCATCGACGCCGCCGACGACGTCCCGGCGATCCGCGCGATGCTGGCCGAAGCCGCCGTCGACACCCCCTGCGCGCCGCAGCTGCGCGCCGTGCTCACCACGCATCGTCACTGGGACCACATCCGCGCGCTGCCCGAGCTCGCCGCCGACGTGGAGACGGTCGCGGGACAGGACGACGCCGGTGCGATCGAGGAGGCCGAAGGCGTGCGGATCGACCGTCGGGTCGACCACGGCGACCTGGTGCAGTATGACGGCATCGCGCTGGACGTCATCCAGCTGCGCGGCCACACCCCTGGTTCGGTGGCCTTCGTGTACCCCGTCGAAGACGGCCCCACCCACATCTTCACCGGAGACTCGCTGTTCCCCGGCGGCGTCGGAAAGACCTGGAGCGCAGAGGACTTCCGCACGCTGATCGACGACGTCGAGGCGCGGCTCTTCGCGGCCTTCCCGGACGACACCGTCATCCACCCCGGACATGGCGACCCCACGACGCTGGGCGCGGAACGGCCCGAGCTCGCCGCGTGGCGGGAGCGCGGCTGGTAGTGGCGGCCCTGCGACTCGACTCCCTGCGTCCTGTCCCCGCTGCGGACGGCATCCCCGACCCCGAGAGCCTCGTCGAGGCCTTCACCGGATGGACCGCCCAGCGTGGGATCACCCTCTACCCCGCCCAGGAGGACGCTGTCCTGGAGCTCGCGGACCGGCGGCACGTCATCATGGCCACCCCGACCGGCTCCGGGAAGTCCCTGGTGGCCACGGCCGCCCACTTCTTCGCCCTGTGCCGCGGCGAACGCAGCGTCTACACCGCTCCGATCAAGGCGCTCGTCTCCGAGAAGTTCTTCGCGCTCGTGGAGATCTTCGGCGCGGAGAACGTCGGGATGGTGACCGGAGACTCGGCGGTCAACGCCCACGCCCCGATCATCTGCTGCACGGCGGAGATCCTGGCCAACGAAGCTCTGCGCGACGGCACGGAGGCCGACGTCGGGCCCGTCATCATGGACGAGTTCCACTTCTATGCGGACCCCCAGCGCGGATGGGCCTGGCAGGTGCCCCTGCTGGAGCTTCCCCAGGCCCAGTTCCTGCTGATGTCCGCCACCCTCGGCGACACCAGCCGCTTCGAGCGCCGCATCGCCGAGCGGACCGGCCGAGACGTCGTCACCGTCTCCTCGGTCCAGCGTCCGGTGCCGCTGCACTTCGAGTACTCCACCACGCCGCTGCAGCACAAGCTCGAGGACCTCGTCGCCGACGGACAGGCGCCGGTCTACGTGGTGCACTTCTCCCAGCGCGAGGCCGCGGAACGTGCCGCCGGGCTCGCCTCGCTGAACGTGGCCGGCAAGGAGGACCGGGAGCGCATCCGGCAGCGTCTGGAGACCTTCCGCTTCGCCAAGGGGTACGGCAAGGTGCTCAATCGGCTGCTGCGGTCCGGCATCGGCGTCCACCATGCCGGGATGCTCCCCAAGTACCGGCGCCTCGTGGAGCAGCTCGCCCAGGACGGGCTGCTGAAGGTCATCTGCGGCACCGACACCCTCGGCGTCGGCATCAACGTGCCCATCCGCACCGTAGTGCTCACCGCCCTGAGCAAGTACGACGGCGAGCGGACGCGCCAGCTCAACGCCCGTGAGTTCCACCAGATCGCCGGACGGGCGGGGCGCGCCGGCTTCGACACCGAGGGCCGGGTGGTCGTGCAGGCCCCCGAGCATGTCATCGAGAACGAGCAGGCGCTGCGCAAGGCGCGGGCCAAGCACGGGGACGACGAGAAGAAGGTCGCCCAGGCGGTCCGCTCCACGGGGAAGAAGAAGCCGCCCGACGGCTTCGTCTCCTGGTCGGAGAAGTCCTTCGACCGACTCGTGGAGGCGACGCCGGAGCCGATGGTCTCACGCATGCAGATCAGCTATGCGATGGTGCTGCAGCTCCTGCAACGCCCTGAGGACCCGATCCTGGCCATGCGTCGGCTCATCCGCGGCTCCGACGAGACCCCGGCCCGGCAGGCGATCCTCCAGCGGCGGGCGCTGCAGATCCTGCGGGAGCTGCTCACCGCTGGCGTGCTGGAGCGACTGGAGGCTCCCGACGAGGACGGGCGCACAGTGGACCTGACGCTCGACCTGCAGGACGACTTCGCGCTGAACCAGCCGCTGGCCCCCTTCGCCGTCGCCGCGCTGGAGCTCCTGGACCCGGAGTCGGAGACCTACGCCCTGGACGTCATCTCCGTGATCGAGGCGATCCTGGAGACTCCGTATCAGGTGACCGGCGCCCAGGTGAAGAAGCTCAAGTCCGAGAAGATCGGTGAGCTGAAGGCCGAGGGTGTGGACTATGTGGAACGGATGCGCATCCTCGATGAGATGACCCATCCCCAGCCGCTGGGCGAGCTGCTGACCCAGCAGTTCGAGGTGTATCGGACCTCGGCGCCCTGGGTGGGCGACCATGAGCTGTCGCCCAAGGCTGTCGTACGGGACATGGTCGAGCGGGCCTTCGGCTTCGTCGACATGGTCAACCACTATCAGCTCACCCGCTCGGAGGGAGTGCTGCTGCGGTATCTCACCGACGCCTACAAGGCGCTGCGCCAGACCGTGCCGCAGCAGAAGGTGACCGAGACGCTGGAGGATCTGGTCGAGTGGCTCGGCGAGATGATCCGCCAGACCGACAACTCGCTGCTCGAGGAGTGGGAGCGGCTGGCCTCCGGGGCCGAGGACTCCACGGCGGAGGATCTCGAGCTCAGTGCCGAGGCGCCGGCAGAACCGGAGGGCGTGACCCACAATGTGCGGGCCTTCCGCGTGATGGTGCGCAACGCGATGTTCCTGCGGGCCGAGCTCTTCGCCCAGGAGAAGGAGCAGCAGCTCGAGCAGCTCGACGGGGACTCCGGGTGGGACGCCGAACGGTGGGGGAAGGCCATGGACACGTTCTTCGACGTCTACGACGATGTGTTCACCGATGCTTCCTCCCGCGGCCCGGCGCTCATCCGCATCGATGAGTCGCCGGAGGGCCGCCCGGGCTTCTGGCGGGCGGTGCAGGTCCTCGACGACGCCGACGGCAATCACGACTGGGCGATCCACGCCTGGATCGATCTGGCCTCCTCCGACGAGGTCGGCGCCCCGGTGGTGCTGGTCGATCACGTCGGCGAGGTCCACCACGAGCCGGCAGCCTGACCGTCGTCGCAGCCCACCAGTCCGGCGGGATGACCTCCGGCTGTGCCGTGTGCCACACTTGATCCGCGGTGGGAGCTGACCACCTCGCCCGAGTCAGCTCCCATCGTCCCACCTCAGCGGCAGAGCACCGCTGAGGAGCCCCACGACGACGCACGCCCGGCCAGCCGACAGAGCGGGACCGGCCAGCAGAGAGAGACAGCATGACCTTGACGTCTTCCCCTGTCCGCACCCTCCTCGACGGCACCCGCCTGACGGAGCACCGGCTGCGGGTCCCCCTGGACCACGCGGCCCCCGACGGTGAAGGCCTCGACCTGTTCGCCCGTGAGTTCGTCACGCCGGAGGCCGCCGCCCGTGGTGAGGACCACGTGGCCCGGATGCCCTGGCTGCTGTTTCTGCAGGGCGGGCCCGGCGGCAAGGGCACCCGTCCGGCGCGGACCCCGGCGTGGATGCAGGAGGCCGGCAGCCGCTTCCGCATCCTGATGCTGGACCAGCGAGGCACCGGCCTGTCCACCCCGCTGACCCGCCATTCGGTGCTCCGCAGGGGCCGCGCAGCGGAGCAGGCCGCCTATCTGCGACGCTTCCGGGCTGACGCCATCGTCCACGACGCCGAGGCCTTCCGTCGGCACCTGGGCCTGCAGAGCTGGAGCGTGCTGGGGCAGAGCTTCGGCGGGTTCTGCACCCTGACCTATCTGTCCCTCTTCCCCGACTCACTGGACAGGGCACTCATCACGGGCGGCCTTCCTCCTCTGACGGGCCACGCCGACCGGGTGTACCAAGCCACCTACGCGAAGATGGCGGCCCGGAACCGGGAGCACTTCGCCCGGTTCCCCGAGGACCGCGACAGGCTGGACGAGATCGTCGATCACCTCCACCGCCACGAGGTGCTCCTTCCGGACGGCTCCCCGCTGACGGTCCCCCGTCTGCAGTCGGTGGGCATGCTGCTGGGTGGGAACACGCGGGCCGACTCTCTGCACTACCTGCTCGAGGAGGCCTTCGTCGCGCCGGGGACCGACGCGCTGTCCGACACGTTCCTGCACGCAGTCCACCAGCAGATCTCCTTCGCAGCGGCCCCCATGTATGCGGTGATGCACGAATCGATCTACGGTCAGCCCGCCGAGATGACGGACGGCCGCGGCGACACCGGCTGGGCGGCTGAGCGCGTGCTCGAAGACCACCCCGAGTTCTGCCCGACCGGGACCTCCCCGATGCTCACCGGAGAGATGATCCTGCGCCACCACCTGGCGCTGGACCCCGCGCTGGCACCCCTGGCGGAGGCCGCAGACCGACTGGCCGACGTCGACGACTGGGAGCCTCTCTACGACCTGGATCAGCTGGCACGGAACGAGGTCCCCACGGCGGCCGCCGTCTACACCGACGACGTCTATGTGGCCCGCGAGCTCTCCCTGGAGACCGCCTCCCGGGTCCGCGGGCTCAGCGTGTGGGAGACCGATGAGTTCCACCACGACGGTCTGCACGACGATGGAGCGAGGATCCTGCGGGAGCTGCTGCACCGCACTGACGCCTCAGCAGGCGCCCGGGACGGCCGGGCTGACGCCGCGGAGGAGGCTCAGGCGCCGTCAGCGCGGTACTCCACATGAGACGATCGTCGGGCAGCTCCGCTCAGGAGACGCCTCCCTCATGAGCTCTGCGCGGCGTGCTCCTCGTCCTCGCGCCGCGCGCGGGCTGCCGAGGTGAGCAGCGAGCTGATCACGGTGACGGCCAGCACCGCGACGATCACGATGAGCGAGAGCCCCGTGGAGATCTCCGGCACGGGAACGTTCTCGCCGCCGTTGATGAACGGCAGGTTGTTCTCATGCAGGGCGTGGAGCACCAGCTTGACCCCGATGAAGCCGAGGATCACCGCCAGACCGTAGGACAGGTGGACCAGCCGGTCCAGCAGCCCGTCGATCAGGAAGTACAGCTGCCGCAGCCCCATCAGCGAGAACGCCGTGGCCGCGAACACGATGTACGGCTCCTGGGTCAGCCCGTAGATCGCCGGGATCGAGTCCACGGCGAAGAGGATGTCGGTGCCGCCGATGGCCACCATGACCAGCAGCATCGGCGTGAGCATCCGTTTCCCGTCCACCCGCGTGACGAGCCGGTCGCCGTCGTAGTGGTCGGTGGTGTGCAGGAAACGCCGGGCCAGACGAATGATGATGTTGTCCGCCTCCTCGGCCGCGTCCTCTCCCGCGGCGCCCTTCTTCAGCAGCTGGACGGCGGTGACCAGCAGGATGAGGCCGAAGAGGTAGAACACGTCGGAGAAGGCATGGATGAGGCCGGCCCCGACCAGGATGAAGGCGGTGCGGGCGATCAGGGCGAAGACGATGCCGAACAGCAGGACCTTCTGCTGGTCCTCCCGGGGGACGTTGAAGCTGGCGATGATCACCAGGAAGACGAACAGGTTGTCCACCGAGAGCGCCTTCTCGGTGACATAGCCTGCGTAGTACTCGGTGGCCAGGGCAGGGTCGCCCATGGCGAGGAACACGAGTCCGAAGGCCAGGGCAGCGCCGATGTAGAGGGCCGACCAGACCGCGGCCTCCCGGATGCTAGGGATGTGCGCCTGGCGCACGTGGAAGACGAAGTCGAAGGCCAGCAGGCCGACGATGAGCAGGATGGTGAGTCCCCAGACCAGGGGTGTGATCTCCACAGGAGAGGGTCCTTTCGACAGTCACGAGGATGTGGGTGGTCCTCGCGAGTCTCTCCCCCGGACGCCTGCGCGATCCTGATGGATCTGCCGGCTCCCGACCGCTGTGCCCGGCAGGTCGACGACGACCCGCGTGCTGACGTGCACACCGCTGACGGATACTCCCTCACGCAGAGATCAGCATACACCCGCAGGCGCGGGCGGGCCCTGAAGGAGCCAGGAACCGGATCCCTGGCCGTGCTCAGTCGTGTCCGGCCTGCTGCATCTGGCGCAGCTCCTTCTTCAGGTCCCCGATCTCGTCCCGGAGCCGGGCGGCCAGCTCGAAGTTCAGCTCTTCGGCGGCGTGGTGCATCTGCCCGGTCATCTGCTCGATGAGGTCCGCCAGGTCGGCCGCCGGCGTCGTCGACGCGATGCTTCCCGCCGAAGCCGCCTCCGGGGACCCGGCATCCTGTGCGGCCGCACCCGAGGCGGAGCCCTCGAAGCCGGTGTAGCCGCGATGGCCCTTGCCGTACTCGAAGCCGGTGGCCAGCCCGCCCATGCCCTGCAGCAGGTCCGCCGTGTCGGCGTCCTCGCGGGCCAGCTGGTCGGTGATGTCGGCGATCTTCTTCTGCAGCGGCTTGGGGTCGATGCCGTGCTCGTCGTTGTAGGCCTTCTGGATCTGCCGACGCCGTTCGGTCTCGTCGATGGCCTGACGCATGGAGTCGGTGATCCGGTCGGCGTACATGTGCACCTGTCCGGAGACGTTGCGGGCGGCGCGGCCGATCGTCTGGATCAGCGAACGGGTGGAGCGCAGGAAGCCTTCCTTGTCCGCGTCCAGGATCGACACCAGGGAGACCTCCGGCAGGTCCAGACCCTCCCGCAGCAGGTTGATCCCCACGACGACGTCGTGGACGCCCCTGCGCAGGTCGCGGAGGATCTCCACACGCTTGAGGGTGTCCACGTCGGAATGGAGGTATTCGACCTTGATCCCGTGGTCCAGCAGATACTCCGTCAGGTCCTCGGCCATGCGTTTGGTCAGCGTGGTGACCAGCACCCGTTCGTCGCGCGCCGTCCTCTGGCGGATCTCGCCGAGCAGGTCGTCGATCTGGCCCTTCGTCGGCTTCACCACCACCTCGGGATCGATGAGTCCCGTGGGGCGGATGATCTGTTCGACCACGCCGTCGGAGATGCCGAGCTCGTAGGGGCCCGGAGTCGCCGAGAGGTAGACGGTCTGCCCGATCCGCTCCAAAAACTCGTCCCATGTCAGCGGCCGGTTGTCCATCGCCGACGGCAGACGGAACCCGTGCTCCACGAGTGTGCGCTTCCGGGACATGTCCCCTTCGTACATGCCGCCGATCTGCGGGATCGTGACATGGGATTCGTCGACGATCAGCAGGAAGTCGTCCGGGAAGTAGTCCAGCAGACAGTGCGGAGCGGATCCCGGAGGCCGGCCGTCGATGTGCCGCGAGTAGTTCTCGATGCCGTTGCAGAAACCCATCTGCTGCATCATCTCGAGGTCGTAGGTCGTGCGCATGCGCAGCCGCTGGGCCTCCAGCAGCCTGTCCTGGGACTCCAGCTCGGCCAGCCGCTCGCGCAGCTCGTCCTCGATGGCGGTGATGGCCTTCGCCATGCGGTCGTCGCCGGCCACGTAATGGCTGGCGGGGAAGATGTACATCTCCTCCTCCTCACGCACCACGGTGCCCGTGAGCGGATGGAGGGTGTGGATCGCCTCGATCTCGTCGCCGAAGAACTCGATGCGCACCGCGAGCTCCTCGTACATGGGGATGATCTCCACCGTGTCCCCGCGCACCCGGAAGGTCCCTCGGTGGAAGTCGGTGTCGTTGCGCACGTACTGCATCCCCACGAATCGGCGCAACAGATCATCGCGGTCCAGCGTGTCCCCACGCCGCACCGGCACCATCTGGGCGATGTACTCCTCCGGAGTGCCCAGACCATAGATGCACGAGACCGTAGCCACGACGACGACGTCCCGGCGGGTCAGCAGCGCATTGGTGGCGGAGTGCCGGAGCCGCTCGACCTCCTCATTGATGGATGAGTCCTTCTCGATGAAGGTGTCCGTCTGCGGAACGTAGGCCTCGGGCTGGTAGTAGTCGTAGTAGGAGACGAAGTACTCGACGGCGTTGTGCGGCAACAGTTCGCGGAACTCGTTGGCCAGCTGGGCGGCGAGCGTCTTGTTCTGCACCATGATGAGCGTCGGGCGCTGCACCCGCTCCACGAGCCAGGCGGCGGTCGCCGACTTGCCGGTGCCCGTGGCGCCCATGAGCACGACGTCCTTCTCGCCGCCTTCGATGCGTTCGGCCAGCTCCTCGATCGCCTTCGGCTGGTCGCCGGAGGGCTGATAGGGGCTGACCACTTCGAAGGGAGCCACTGTGCGGCTGATCTTCGGCGCCAGAGACATCGTCCACTCGCCTCCCGTCCATGGGTCTCGCGGGCCAGGTTCCGGCCCCCAGGACAGCCTACCGCCTCACGCTCGAAGATGTCTTCGATCCGGGACCGTCGATCCCGCACAGCTGATCCGGACCGCCCATCCCGGACTGTCCGGGCGCCCTGCCCCGCGACGCCCGTTCAGGCTCGGCCGATGAGACCTCCGCGGTCGGAGCGGGACAGCCGGTCCATCAGCTCGTCCACCCGAGCCTCCAGATCCTCCAGACTCCCGGAGTTGTCCAGCACGACGTCGGCGACCTCCGCGCGCTGCGCATCAGTGGCCTGCGCCTCGATCCGCGCTCGGGCGTCCGCCTCGGTGCCGTCCCGATCCTCGACGATGCGGCGGACCCTCTCCTCCTCCGGGGCCTGGACCACCACGACGAGGTCGAAGCGGTCGGCCTGCCCGGTCTCGACGAGCAGGGGGATGTCCTCCACCACCACGCTGCCGGGCGGAGCCTGCTCGCGCAGCGCCCGAGCCTGCTGACGCACCCGGGGATGGACGATGCTGTTGAGCCGCCGACGCGCCTCGGGGTCGGAGAAGACGATCGCGCCCAGCGCGGCCCGATCCAGCGCTCCCTCGGCGGTCAGCACGGACTCTCCGAAGGCCTCGGCGACCTCCGCCAGGCCCTCACCCCCGGGCTGCAGCGCGTAGCGGGAGAGGACGTCGGCGTCGATCACGACGGCGCCCCGGGCGGCCATCCTCTGAGCGACCGCCGACTTCCCGGAGGCGATCCCTCCGGTCAGGCCCACCAGCACGGTGCCACCGGGCCCGGGGGCCGGAGTCGAGGGCGCAGGTGACTCCACATCCGGGTCGCCGCCGGGGCCGGGCCGGCGGGCGGAGGAAGGTCGGGTCATGGGACGAGTCTATGCAAGAATCCGCCCATGACGCTTCCACCCGGTCCTCGCCTGCCGGCCACGGCCCAGACCCTGATGACCTACGGCGGAAGGATGCGTGCCTTCCCTCGGCTGCGTGCCCGCTATGGCTCCACCTTCACGCTCCGGCTGCTGCCGGGTCCGCAGACCGTCGTGCTGTTCTCGGACCCTGAGGACATCCGTCAGATCTTCGCCGGCGACTCCTGGGAGTTCAGCGGAGCCGGGGGCAATGAGGTGCTGCGTGCCGCCATGGGTGATCAGTCGGTCATGCTCACCGACGGCCAGGATCACCGGGCCCTGCGCCGAGCGCTGATGCCCGCGTTCTCACCCCGTGCGGTCCAGGGTCACCGAGAGACGGTCCGACGCCTGGTCGCCGCGGAGGTCTCCGGCTGGCGGCCCGGAGACCGGATCGACGCCCTGGACCGGATGAGCGCGGTGACCTTGGACATCATGCTCCACGTCGTGTTCGGCGTGACCTCGGCCGACCGTCTCGAACGTCTTCGGCCGCGGGTGCTGCGGCTCGTGGAGGTGGGGCCGGTGGTCGCCTTGGGCTGGCTGTATCCCCGACTGCGCGGGATTCCTCCGTGGCGCGCCGAGCGCAGGAACCTGCGGCAGCTCGACGAGATCATCGCGGAGGAGCTGGCCGCCCGCCGGACCGCGGCTCCCTCGGGAGCCCGACCCGAGGACGGATCCCGACCCGACGCCGGATCGGGAGTCGGCGGTTCGGGAGCCGGCAGTTCGGGGGATGACGTGCTGTCGATGCTGATCGACGCCGGGCTGGACGACGCCCAGCTGCGCGACCAGCTGATCACCCTGGTGCTGGCCGGGTACGAGACCACGGCCTCGGCGCTGGCTTGGACCCTGCATGAGCTCGGCCGCCATGACGAGGTGCGGCGCAGGGCGGGGCATGCCGCCGACGTCGGAGACGACGACTACCTGGAGGCCTGCCTGAAGGAAGCGATCCGGCGGCACCCCATCATCGACTTCGTGGCACGCACCCTGCGCACCGAGCAGCACATCGGCGGCTGGAGGATCCCTGCCGGGGTCACCGTGGCCCCGGCCATCATGCTCACCCAGATGGATCCGCAGCTCGTGCCGGACCCGGAGGACTTCGCCCCCGAGCGGTTCCTCGACGGAACTCACGACCCGGGGGCTTGGATCCCGTTCGGAGGCGGCGTCCGCCGATGCCTCGGGGCGGCCTTCGCCCAGATGGAGGGCGTGGAGGTCCTCAGAGAGGTGCTCCGCCGTGTGGATCCGGTGGCGGACCGGCCGGCCGGGACGCGGCTGCGCAACATCACCAACGTCCCCCGGGACGGGGCTCCGCTGCGCCTCCGGCCCCGGTGAGGGGAACAGGCGGCGAGGTCCAGGGGGACGTTGGTGATGTTGCGCAGCCGCGGCCCGGCCGGCCGGGCCGCCCCCCCCGCCCCACCCCGGGGCCCCGCTCAGAG
>NZ_JBQYEY010000027.1:0-48333 GCF_052656005.1 Nesterenkonia sp. K-15-9-6 | reverse complement strand
CCAAAGCGACAAATCTGCAGGTTCCGGGTTCGAGTCCCGGGGGGCCCACTCTGACGAGTGCAGGTCGTCGCCTCCGCGGGAAGCCCCGTCTCCAGCTGGAGACGGGGCTTCCTGCGTCTGCGCCGGGGCCATGTCGACTCGGGCCGTCGCCGTGCGCAGGGCCCGGGCTCACACGGGATTCATGTCCTCGAGCCGGTCCAGGAAGAAGTCCACGAACTCCGTGAAGTCCCGGACGTCCCGCCGCTGGTCCAGCGTGACCTCGGGCAGCTCGTCGAAGCTCACGCGACCCCGGACGTCCAGGACCACGCGGTGACCGGTGGACAGGGCGATGGTCACAGACGCCCGCTCGGCGTCGCCCTCAGCGGCCATGCCCGCCAGGTTCGTCATGTTCACCGGCAGGGGCACCGTCGGCGTCGCGTCGTCCGCCGGATCCGCGGCCGCCCCGGTGATCCGTGGCATCGCTTCGGCGAGATCCACCGGGCACAGCACGATCTCAGTGGGCTGGCGCCGGTAGCCGACCAACAGGTGCTCGGCCATGCTCACGGCGTCCTGGACCGAGTCGGCGCTCTCCCCGGGAAGGACGGCACGAGCATCATTCGCCTCGAGATTGGCGGCGTAGAGGATGTTGTAGGAGCCGAAGTTCATCACCGAGACGTCGAAGGTACCGCGCAGGGCCGCGACCAGGCGCTGCTCCTGCTCTCCGCGGTTCGGCTGCTCCACCATGGCGGCCAGTCTACGGACCACGGCGGACCGCGCCCAGGACCCTACACACCGTTTCCCCCACCGCCGCGTCCCGCAGGCCGACGATCGACAGGCCGACGATCGATAGGCTGGGAGGTGCTCCACGGCGACCCGAGGACATCTCGAGCCCGTCCGAGGAGACGCCCGTACTGCGCCGCCGCCGGCGGCACCCCCACGTCGAAAGGTTCCCTGCATGGCACAGCGACTAGCACCTGGTGACGCAGCACCCAAGTTCACCCTGCCCGCGGTCGGCGGAGGCACCGTCAGCCTCGGCGACCTCCGCGGACAGAAGGTCATCGTCTACTTCTACCCGAAGGCCTCCACCCCGGGCTGCACCAAGGAGGCCTGCGACTTCCGTGACTCGCTGGCGTCGCTGCAGTCCTCCGGATATGCCGTGCTCGGCCTCTCCCCCGACCCGGTCTCCGCACTGGAGAAGTTCACCGCGAACGAGTCGCTGAACTTCCCGCTGCTCAGCGATGAGGACCACCAGGTCGCGGAGGCCTACGGCGCCTGGGGCGAGAAGAAGAACTACGGCCGCGTGACCGAAGGGCTGATCCGCTCGACGATCGTCGTCGACGAGGACGGCGCGGTGGAGCTCGCCCAGTACAACGTGAAGGCCACCGGCCACGTGGCACGGCTGCGCGACAAGCTCGGGGCCTGAGACGCCGCACCGCGCTGGCGTGAGCCGCCCCGCCGGCCCGGCGGGGCGGCTCTTGTAGACTGATGGGCCGCGGCCGCCACAGTCTCGACGGCGCGCCGCGGCATCGGCGGGCGTGGCGGAATTGGTAGACGCGCTGGATTTAGGTTCCAGTGTCTTTGACGTGGGGGTTCAAGTCCCCCCGCCCGCACTCACTCGGTCCGGGGGCGCCGTCGTCCGCCGACGAGCACCCCGGCCACCACCAGCACGGCCCCGACCAGCTCCAGCCCTGCCGGTCGCTCCCCCAGCAGCGCCCAGGCGGCGACGAGGCCCACCACCGGCACCAGCATCGAGTAGGGCGCCACCGTCCCGGCCGGATGCCGCCTCAGCAGCCAGACCCACACCACCGGCGCCAGCAGCGAACCGACCAGCACCGTATAGGTCAGTCCCGCCCACGCGGGGGCCGCCTGCCAGGAGATCGAAGCGGCCAGGGCGTCTCGGATCTCCTCAGGCCCTTCGACCACGAGGGACAGTCCCAGCAATGGGACAGGGGGCACCACGGCCATCCATAGCACCAGGGCCAGGGGATCCTCGGCCTGAGCCCGCCGGGAGGCCAGGGTGCCCGCAGCCCAGCCCACCGCACCGAGCAGGACGAGAAGGAACGGTGCCCACTCTCCGCCGCCACCGCCGCGCGCCCAACCGGCCAGCGCCAGGCCCCCCAGCGCCAGACCGGCACCGGCGGCGGCGCTGCCGCTCATCGGCTCGCGCAGCAGGATCACCCCGAGCACCAGGGTCAACGGGGCCGCGCAGGTGAGCACCAGCGAGGCGACGCCCGCGGGGAGTCCCGCCGCCATGCCGAGATACAGTCCCACGAACTGCACAGTGCCGGTGCCCAGCCCGAAGCCCAGCAGGTGCCGGAGCCGAACCCCCGGCCACGGGACGAAGATCACCGCGGGAAGCGCCAGCAGCAGGAAGCGCGCTCCGGCGAGGAACAACGGCGGGAAGTGCTCCAGGGAGATGTGGATGGCGATGACGTTCAGTCCCCAGCACAGCGAGGCCAGGACAGCGAGAGCACGGTGGGTCAGGGTCACGGCTCCATCCTCGAAGCCTCGACCCCTCAGGTCTACCTAATACTTCTTACGCAATCATTTAGGCTGACTGAATGGAGATCCGTCACCTGGAACTGCTGCGCGAGCTCTCCGCACGGGGCAGCCTCGCAGCCGTCGCACGCGCCACCCACCGCACCCCCGCCGCACTGTCCCAACAGCTGCGCACGGCCGAGCGAGACCTGGGGGTGAAGCTGGTCGAACCGGTCTCCCGAGGGATCCGCCTCACCTCTGCCGGTCAGCTCCTCGCCGACGGCGCCGGCGACATCCTGCACCGCCTAGCGGCCCTGCGGGCTCAGCTCGACGCCGCCACCGGGGAGCCCCGCGGCACCGTCGCCGTGCAGGCTCTCCCCAGTGCCGGCGCCGCGCTGCTTCCGGACCTCGTGCAGAGGTTCTCCGAGACCGCCATCACCGTCGAGCTCAGTGACTTCCTGTCCATGGACCGCTTCGCAGACTTCGCTCGGGACGCGGACGTCGTGGTCGGTCACCGGACTGTGCCGCAGCAGGACGACGCCTCCGACCTCATCACGACCGTGCTGGCTCGGGAGCCTCTGGACATCGCACTGCCGAGCGACCACCCCCTGGCAGCCGAGGAGCATCTGCATCCCCGCCAGCTCGTGGACCTTCCGTGGATCGGGGTGCCCACCGGCTACCCCTTCGATGCCGTCCCTGCGGCAGTCGAGCAGGCCACGGGGCGGGCGGTCCACCGAGCAGTGCGCCTGCGGGACAACCACCTCGTGGAGGCTCTGGTGGCCCGTGGAGCGGGAGTGGGCGTCCTGCCGCGGTTCTCCTCCCGCATCGGCCCGGGAGTGACTCTCCGGCCCCTGCGCGGTGTCCCGGCCGAACGGACCATCATCGCCCTGAGCCGACCGGAGAGGCATGCCCGCCAGGCGGTGCGCACCGTGCTGGCGGAGCTCGAGAGGATCGGACGACGGCTGACTCCCCCGCGCTGACTCCCCCCGCACCGACCGGCCCCTCCCGGGCGCTTCAGGCTGTGCATTTCAGGCCGTGCGCGCGGAGATGCGGCGCCTGCATCGTGCCGGCGTCCGACCGCACAGGCGGTAGCATTGTCAGGTCCGTCCGCGACTGTCACGAGGAGACCTGCCCGCATGGCCGAAGAGCTGAACCGCCGGCAGATGCTGGGAGCATCGACGGCGGCGGCCGCCGCCGGGCTGTTCCTCGGGCCGACCGCCGCCTCACCCGCGGCCTCAGCATCGTCGACGGCGCCCTCCCACGACGACGCCTCCCGGGATGAGCGTCGTGACCGCACCGCCGTCATCGCAGGGGTGTCGGCCGTCACCTCCCTGGATCCGTCGCTCGCCGTCGACACGGAGACCGAACGGGTCTGCCGGCAGGTGTACGAGGGCCTGCTGGGCGTGGACCAGGAGACCGGCGCCACCGAGCCGCTGCTGGCCCGTGACGTGGATGTCGACGAGGCCGGGCTCGTCCACCGTTTCACCCTGCGTGAGGGAGTCCTCTTCCACGACGATACGGCCCTTGACGCCGACGCCGTGGTCGCCAACGTGGAGCGGTGGGGGCGGCTTCCCGAGCTGCATGGCTCCGGCAATCTCCGCCGCACCGCAACCCTGCCGTTCGAGGCCATCTTCGGCGGCTACCTGGGAGACGAGGACTGCGTCCTGGAATCGGTCGAGGCCGAGGATCCGTCCACGGTGGTCCTCACGTTGAGCGAGCCGATCGTGTTCCTCCACCAGGCACTGACCCTGCCCGCCTTCGGGATCGTCTCTCCTGCAGTCCTCTCCGACGATGACCCGGGCCTGGTGGCCCGGTCCCCGGTGGGGACCGGAGCCTACCGCGTGATGGAGACCCATGAGGGGGACGTCACCTTGGAGGCCTTCCCCGACTACTGGAACGGCCCGGTCACGGCCTCCGCCGAGGAGACTCCGGACGGTCCGGCCCCCGAGCGCGTAGAGATCCGCGCCATCCCTCGGTCCTTCGATCGGCTGCGGGATCTGCAGCGGGGCCAGGTCGACGTCTATGACTACATCACCGCGGACAATCTGCGCCCGCTGGTGCAGTCCGGGCGCCTGATCCTGCAGCGTGATCCGTTCTCCGTGCTCTATCTGGGGTTCAACCTGGCCCATCCCGTGATGGAGGACCATCGGGTCCGCGAGGCCGCTGCGCGGGCGATCAACCGCTCCGACCTGGTGAGCGAGCACTTCCTGGAGGGGACGCGCCCGGCGCACCAGTTCACCCCGGCTGCCCTGGGCGTGCATTCCGAGACCGCGGAACGGTACGGCCGTGACCTCCAGGAGGCCCAGGATCTCCTGGACGACGCCGGCTATGACGGGGAGCCGCTGCGCTTCTACTATCCGATGACCGCGACCCGCAGCTACCTTCCCCGCCCCGAGGCCGTCTACGCCTCGCTGGCCCGCGATCTCACCCAGGCCGGCTTCGTGATCGAGCCCCGCCCCGTCCCCTGGGACGCCGGCTACCTGGAGGAGCTCCTCGAGGACGACGACCGAGCGATGCACCTGCTGGGGCGCAACGGAGGCTACCGGTCCCCGCACTCCTTCTTCGGTCCGCTGTTCCAACGCTCCTCCCGAGAGTTCGGCTATGACTCCGACGACGTCCAGGACCTGCTGCACCAGGCGCGTTCCGAGACGGACGATGAGCAGCGCGCGACGCTCTACCGCGAGGTGGCCGACGTCGTGGCCGAGGACCTTCCCGCGCTCCCGCTGGTGCATCCGATCTCCGGTCTCGCCCTGGGACGACGCGTGGCCGACTACCCCATGTCTCCGGTGCTGTTCGAGCCTTTCCGGCAGATCCGCATGAGCTGAGCTGATCCGTCCGTCACACTGCCCGCCCAGATTTCATGGCTCGAGTTCCCCGGCGGTAAAGTCTCCTCGGAGCCCGTCCGAGTTCAGCCGCCCCCGGTGCACCGGCTGACCTGCGTGGCCAGCACCCGGCTGGCCCACCCCCACCCGCCGGACAACCTCAAGGAGAGTTCTGTGGCCACGTCAACGTCGACCAGCGCGGACAAACGGTTCGATGTCATTCTCATCGGAGGTGGCATCATGTCCACCACCCTGGGGAGCATCCTCCAGGAGCTCGAGCCGAACTGGTCGATCGCCCTGTACGAGACTCTCGACCAGTCGGGTCAGGAGTCTTCGGACCCCTGGAACAACGCCGGCACCGGCCACGCCGCACTGTGCGAGCTGAACTACACCCCGCGCGACGCCGACGGCAGCATCTCCCTGACCAAGGCCCGCGGCATCAACGAGCAGTACCAGGTCTCCCGGCAGCTGTGGTCCCACTGGGTGGAGTCCGGCACGCTGGGCTCGCCACGGACCTTCATCAATGCCCTGCCGCACATCAGCTTCGTCTGGGGCGAGGACAACGCCCGCTACCTCAAGGACCGCTACGAGGCCATGAAGGCCGAGCCGCTGTTCTCAGACATCGAGCACACCGAGGACCTCGACGAGATCGCCTCCTGGGCCCCGCTGCTCGCCGAGGGCCGCGATCCCCAACAGCGCGTGGCGGCGTCGAAGATCGACTCCGGCACCGACGTCGACTTCGGCTCGCTCACCCGGCAGCTGGCCAACCACCTCAACGAGGCCGGTGCGGAGGTCCGCTACGGCCACGAGGTCACCTCCATCTCCCGCGGCTCCGACGGCCGGTGGCAGCTGAAGGTGCGCAACTCGGCCTCCGGAGAGAAGTTCACCGCCACGGCGCGGTTCGTGTTCGTGGGCGCAGGCGGCGGGGCGCTGAGCCTGCTGCAGTCCTCCGGCATCCCAGAGATCAAGGGCTTCGGCGGCTTCCCCGTCTCGGGCAAGTTCCTGCGCAGCACAGACTCCGCCGTCGCCGACCGGCACCACGCCAAGGTCTACGGGCTGGCCTCGGTGGGCGCCCCGCCGATGTCGGTGCCGCACCTGGACACCCGGTTCGTGGAGGGACGCCGCACGCTGATGTTCGGCCCCTACGCCGGGTTCTCCACCAACTTCCTGAAGAACGGCTCCATCACCGACCTTCCGTTCTCGGTGCGTCCGCACAACCTGCTGCCCATGATGCAGGTGGGCGCGGCCAACACCGATCTGGTGACCTACCTGGTGAAGGAGGTCTCCAAGTCCGCGAAGAAGAAGATCGAGACCCTGCGGGACTTCTACCCTGAGGCCGAGACGGACTCTTGGGAGCTGATCACCGCCGGCCAGCGTGTCCAGGTGATGAAGAAGAACGGTCAGGGCAAGGGTGTGCTGCAGTTCGGCACGGAGCTGGTGGCCGGCGCCGACGGCACGATCGCCGGCCTGCTGGGCGCCTCTCCAGGCGCCTCCACCGCGCCCTCCATCATGCTCAAGCTGCTCGAGCGCTGCTTCCCCGCCCAGGTGGAGTCCTGGAAGCCGCGGCTGCAGGACATGGTCCCCTCCTACGGGCGTCTCCTCAGCGAGGACCCCGCCCTGCTCTCCGAGGTCACCGCCGCGACGAACCGTTCGCTGCAGCTGGAGAACTGAGCTCGCCCGCGCGCCATCGGAGGCCGCCATGGACCGGTGTCCTGTCTGAGAGAGGCTGACGTGTCCCGACTCCTGCATCCCGCACCCGAGACCTGGCGCACCCCGTCGGGTCTCACGGCGCACCTGTGGCGTCGGCCCTTCGCCGACAGGGCACCGGTGCTTCTGGTGCACGGCTATGCGTCGAACGTGCTCTACAACTGGGTCAAGACGGGCTGGCTGGATCCGTTGGCCGCCCAGGGCCGAAGCGTGCTCGCCGTGGATCTCCCCGGGCATGGTTCCTCGGCCGACGTCGACCCGACCGGTCTGAGCGTGCAGGACCTGCTCGACGACCTCCACGGACTCAGCACCGAGATGGTGGCCGATGAACCCTCGGGCGACGCCATCGCGGTCCACGGCTATTCCCTGGGGTCACGGCTGGCCTGGCAGCTCGCGGCCGCTCACCCGGAGCTCGTGGCCTCGTTGATCGTCGGCGGCGCCCCGGCCGCCGATCGACTGGCCGGGCTCGACGCTGAGGCGGCGCGCCGGTGGGCCCGCGACGGCGTCGTCCCCCAGGATCCGCTGACGCGATCGGTGGTGACCGTCGCCGCCGCCATGCCCGACCAGAATCTTCCGCATGTGGTGGAGCTGCTCCTCGCGGTCGCCCGGACACCCTTCGACCCCGCAGCAGCCGTGCCTGCCGCACCGACCCTGGTGGTGGCCGGTGCCCGGGACGAGATCGCCGCCGGCTCGGCACGTCTGGCAGAGCTGGTGGTCGCCGCGGGGCACCCGGCACGTCTTGTCGAGGTCCCCGGTCGCGACCACGTCAACGTGCTCACCTCGCGGATCTACAAGGACGCTGTGCTCGACGCGCTCCCCTGAGAGCCGTCCGGGCGGGGCCCGGCATGGCGGCGCATGCCGCCCCGCAGCCGCTGGCCACGGCGCAGGGCCACGAGGGCTGGGGCGGCAGCACCGGCGATGACGACGACGGAGCTGAAGACCCCAGCACCTGCCTCTGCGAAAAGCCCCGCGGTGATCAGCCCGACCACCAGTCCGATGAGCAGAGAGCCGGCCACGCTGCTGAGAGTCGAGACGAGCTCAGCCGTCGGAGCCCGTCGAGCGACCACCCGGTAGACCTCCACCAGCAGGACGCCGGCAGAGGCTCCGAGCATCAGGTAGAGCCCGACCGCCGCGCTGGCCCGCAGCAGCGTCCCCACCCAGGAGCCGCCCTCGGCCGGCCCCACGGCGAGCAGCGCCGTCAGCAGCCCCGCCGTCAGCAGCAGCAGCAGCGCGAAGAGCCGGCGCCGCCGCAGGACGTCGAGGGCGCGCAGGCGCCGAGGCAGGCGCCGGGAGCTGAGCATCGCCGCTGCGGCGCACAGTCCCAGGAGGAGGCCCAGGGCCTCCGGACGGTGGGACTGGGAGGAGAGGACCAGAGCCGAGATCGCGGAGCCGCCGATCGCCACACCGAGCCCCAGGCTGACGAGGAGAGCTCCGACGACGCTGGGGCCGGCCCCTGCACGACGAGGCTGCACAGCCCGGGTCGGGTCCCCAGGCCGTTCCGGACACATCCCCCGGGCCTCGGCCACCATCTGCTGGCCGTGCTCCACCGCCGGCCATGGCACGCGCAGCGGCTCCAGAGGTCCCTCGGGGACCTCCGCCGAGCCCCCCGCCGCAGTCCTGCACGCATCCCCAGGGTCGGAGAGCGGGTCCGCCACAGGGTCCATGGCGTAGGCAGGGACTGCGAGCGCTCCCAGCAGCGCCGCCATCATGAGCCCGGCCCCTGGCCCCAGCCCGCCGCTGAGCAGCGCCGCGAGCACCGGAGCCAGCACCAGCAGCAGCTCGTCCACGGCCGCTTCGCGGCGCATCCAGGCGCCGAGCCCGACACCGAGGTCAGGGCGGTGATGATGGAGGTGCCACCCGCGGGCCCGGCTCATCGCACTGGCCGATGGGGCGGTCAGTCCGGCCCCGAGGGCGAAGATCACGGCGACGGAGATCACCAGGGAAGAGGGACCGTCCGCCGCATCCGTCGCGACCGGGGTGGACCCGGCGGCGGTCAGCTGGAGGCGAGGCAGCACCGCCAGGACGAGGACGAGCAGGATGACGTGCGCTCCAGCGGTGGCGAGCAGCACAGGCCGTTGACCGTGGCGGTCAGCGGCTGCGCCGGCGATCGGCACCGACAGGGCCAGACCGATCAGGGCGAAGCTGGTCATCAGCGCGGCCGTCATCGGAGAGCCGGTGCCCGCCGCGGCCAAGAGCATCCCGGCCGGAAGCAGGGCCGCCGGTGCCCGCGCGGCGACACCGAGCCACTCGACCGGCCCCGGACTACGCATCCATGCCTCCCAGTCTCGAGAGCACCTCCGTCCCGGCCTCAGGCCCGTCGTCCGCCGGACCTCCCACCGGGTGTTCCGGGGAGTCTATGGCACCGGGGAGCACCATCCGCGCAGTGGAGCCGGTGCGCCGCCGGATGACGCGCAGCTGGGTGGGGATCGCCCGGTGCATCTCCGTGACATGACTGACCACCCCCACCCGGCGCCCCTCTCCCTGGAGCCGGTGCAGGGCCACCATCACGTGGTCGAGGCTCTCTTCGTCCAGAGAACCGAAGCCCTCATCGATGAACAGGCTCTCGAGGCCGATCCCGCCGGCCTCCGACTGGACGACCTCGGCGAGCCCCAGCGCCATGGCCAGGGATGCCATGAAGGTCTCGCCCCCGGACAGGGAGGAGGTGGGGCGCTGGTGGTCGCTGTGCTCATCGTGGACCTTCAGCTCCAGCCCGTGGCGGCGGCCCGGCCCCTCGGCGTCGTCATGGAGGAGACGGTAACGACCTTCGGACATGGTCTGCAGGTGCCGGGTGGCAGCCGCAGCCACCTTCTCGAGGCGGGCAGCCAGGACGTAGCTGGTCAGCGTCATCCGCCGGGGGTTGTCCGGCCCGCCTCCACCGAGCGTCTCCGCCAGCTCGGCGAGACGCCGGTGCTCGATCAGCTCGGAGTCCCGTGAGGCCAGAGCCGCACGGAGCCTCTCGGCGGCCTCGGCCACGGCGTCCCGACGGTCGGCGGCCCGGTCCCGCGCCGTCCGCTCAGCGTCGCGCCGCGTCGACGCCGCCTTCGCCTCCTCGACCGCTTCGGTGACCGCATCTTCTGCGGGGGTCGTCGGCTCGCGGCGACGGACCTCCCGCGCCGCGGAGATGTCCTCGGACTCCTCGGCGAGCGCCAGACGTCCGGCCTGTCGGTCCCACTCCTCCACCTGCTGGTGGTGCTGCCGCCGCAGCGCAGGGTCCAGGATCGCGCCGTCCAGCGCCTCCCGCGTGCCCAGCCCAGAGTCCACCAGCTGTCGGTGCGCCTCGCTGTGGGCCTCCTGCGCCGTCTTCTGGGCCGATCGCCAGGCCTCGATCCCCTCGGAGGCGGACCGGCACGTCTGGTGCAGGGTGTCGAGAGCGTCCAACCGAGCGGCGACGCTGCTGTGGGAGCCGCGCAGTCGGCCGAGCATCTCATCACGGTCTGCGAGCTCCGCGGTGAGCCGTTCGACCTCCTGGGCGGCGTGCCCGACCGCGAGCCCGGCCGCTTCGTGGAGACGCCGCTGCTCGGCCAAGTCCTCCCGCAGCGCCGTCCTGGAAGCCTCGCGCCGGCGCTGATCGCGCCACGCCTGGTCCGCGGCGTCCCGCCTGCGCCGCGCGTCGGCGAAGGAGGCCTCCGCCTCATCACGACGCACGGCGGTGCCGCCCTCCCCGAGGGACTGCTCCGGTGCGGCCGCCCGGATCTCGGCCTCGGCCGCGGCCAGACGGTCCTCGATCTCCGTCATGCTCGCTTCGGCCGCCTCCAGGAGGGACTCTGAGCGGGCGCGCTCCCGGGCGGCCTCGTGCACCCGGGCGGTCGCCGCCTCCACGTCCTCCTCACTCGCCGTCTCCTCACTCGCCGTCTCCTCACTCGCCGGCTCGTCGTGGGGACCCGGCTCGGGGACGCTGTCGCCGCCCGGCTGCCCGGCCTCCGTCTCCGTGCTCGGCAGGGCGGCCGTGCGGCGCATGGCCGGCGCGGCTGCCGCGGGGTGCTCGGTGGCTCCGCAGACCAGGCACGGGACGCCGGGACGCAGATCGGCGGCCAGTCGCCGCGCCACCGCCTGGAGATGATCCGCCAGCAGCTCCCGACGCCGGGACTCCGCCATCTGCTCCGCCTGCTCCGCACGGTGGGCCGCCTCCTGCGCCTGGCGGACGGCGGCCCGCCGGCCCTCCAGCTGGTCCACCAGCTCCACCCGTCGCCGGGTGAGCTCCATGAGGTTCTCGCACGCGGCGCGATGGGAGTCCAGCTCCTCCGCATCCTGCCACTGGGCGTTCAGCGCCGTCTCCTGCTCCTGCAGCGCGGCGATCGCCTCCTCGGCGGCCTGCCGGACGGCTCTCTGCTCGTCACGCCGGCGTTCAGCGGCGGTCAGTGCAGTCGCCGTCTGACGCCGCTGGGATTCGAGACGGGCGGCGTCCTGGTCTTCCAACCCTCCCCGTAGGGCCGTCACCTCGGCGATGAGGTCCCGCAGTGCGTCGGGGGCGGGGTCGCCGGCCTCGGTGGTCAGTGTCGAGGCGGCCGTGGACGACGCGTCGACGTCGTCCTGATCGGCCAGCCGGTCCCGCAGGTCGCGGAGCTGATCCAGCGACCTGCGCCGTACGTCTTCGGTGTGCTCCGCGAGCTGCTGAGCGTGTTGGAACCACCGGCGCACTTCGGTGGCCTTCTGGTGCTGCTCCAGCTGGTCACGGATCTGGTCCACCGCCTCGCGCCGGGCCTCATGGTCGGCCTGGCGCTGCTCATGGTCGCTCAGCAGAGTCAGCAGACGACGGCGGCGCTGCAGGTCCGCAGCCCGCTCGGAGGCGCTCTCCGCGGCCGCTGAGGCCAGCTCGACGCGCTGCTCGAGATCCCGGGACATCCACGCCCCCAGCAGTCGGACGGCTTCCTCGAGGTCTTCGGGCGGCACGCTGGTGAAGCGGGCGAGTTCCGCTCCCAGCACCGGCTCGAGCATGGACTCGGCCTGTGCCCGCACGGTGTCTGCGGTCACCTCCACCCGATGCTCAGCCTCCACGATGCGTTGGCGCAGAGTCTTGGCACGATCGCTGAGCTCAGCTTCGAGACGCTGGTAGAGGTTGGTGTCGAAGAGCTTCTGCAGCAGCTTCTGCTTCTCCGTACTGGTCGCATGGAGGAAGTGTGCGAACTCTCCCTGCGGCAGCAGGATGACCTTGGTGAACTGGTGGCGGTCCAGCGGCAGGATGTCCTGGATCTCCTGGGAGGCGGCTTGGACGCCGCTGGTCACCTCGCGCCACAGAGCACCGTCGTGGACCTTCAGCACGACTGTCTGGTTCTGGGCGACGAATCCGGACTTCGCCCGGCGGCTGGGCCGTCGGTGCGGCGGGGTGCGGCGGATCAGCCACCGTCGGTCTGCCTGGGTGAACTCGAGCTCGACCGCCGGCTCGCGCTCCGGCGGCGCATGGTGGCTGTGGAGCCCATTGACGTCACGCTGGCCGGGGACGTCGCCGTAGAGGGCGAAGGTGATGGCGTCCAGCACCGTCGTCTTGCCGGATCCCGTCCGTCCGTGGAGGAGGAACAGGCCGTCGGCGCTCAACGCGTCGAAGTCGATCTCCTCGGTGCCCGGGAACGGGCCGAAGGCCGTCAGGGTCAGTCGGTGGAGCCTCATGGCTGAATCTCCTTCCCCGGTGCAGCGGTCCCGCTGCGGGCGAGCTCCCTCCGCACCGCCGCCACGGCGTCGTCGAGGATCTCCCGTTCCTGTCCATCGGCCCCGCGACCCCGCACGTGCTCCAGGAACGACTCCACCACCTGCCCCGGCGTCTCGGCCCGGTGCATCGCCTCGGCATAGGTCAGGGCCGCGCCCTGACGCTCCGGAGGCCGATGCACGAACGTCGCCAGATACGGATAGGCCTCCTGGGTCCGTTGGAAGGCGCGTTCGGGGCGCTGCGGGTCGGTGACGGTGACCTGGACGAAGTCTTCCCGATGGCGGCGGACCATCTCCTCGTCGAGGATCTCCTCCAAGGGCCCGCTCAGCTGGGCGAGTCCCCGCCCGATGGCCCAGTCCACCGCGGTGATCGCCTCCCAGTCCGCGCTGTCCCACAGCCAGGCCCCCTTGGCCTGGCGCGACTCGGAGAAGGAGTAGCGCAGCGGAGAACCGCTGTATCTGACCCGCGGGGCCAGCCTCTGGCGGCCGTGGAGGTGCCCCAGGGCCGTGTAGTCGAACTCGTCGAAGAGCTCGAGCGGCACCACGGCCAGCCCTCCGGAGCTCTCCTCGGAGTGCTCCACGGGCTCCCCGGCTGGCGCTTCCACGCCGATCACCCGTTCTGAATCCGATCCCACTCCCCGGGCGGCGAACAGGTGCGCCATGAGCACGGTCCTCACCGGCCCTGACTCCGTCAGCTCCCGTCGGCGGCGCTCGACGTCCTGACGGATACGTGCGATGACCTCGGTCATCACCGCCGTGTGGGTGGCGCGCCGCAGCTCGAGCCGGGAGCTGACGAGCTGAGGCTCCAGATACGGCACGCCGTAGACGAGCACGGTCTCGGATCCGTCCTCGAGCACCACCGGGGACCAGGCGTCGTCGAGCGCGGTGCGCAGATGCACACCTGAGGCCGCCATCAGTCCCCGGCCGAAGCCCAGCCGCTGGGCGGAGTCATGGTTGCCGGAGGTGATGATCACCGTGGTCCCGGCCTCGGCGAGACGCAGCAGGCAACGCTCCAGCATGCTGACCGCCCACTCGGGAGGCAGGGCCCGGTCGTAGACGTCGCCGGCCACGAGCAGCACGTCCACGCTGTGCTCCTCCACGGTGCGGCAGACGGTGTCCAGCATCTCCTGCTGCGCGTCGTGCAGCGAAGTGCCGTGGAATCCGCGTCCCAGGTGCCAGTCGGAGGTGTGGAGCCATCGCATGCCACCACGGTATCCGCACGGTGTGACCCGTCCGCCGCACGGCGCGCAGCAGCTCGCCGGCACAGGATCGACAGCACAGGATCGACAGCACAGGATCGACAGCACAGGATCGCCAGCACAGGGTCGATAGAGTAGGGGCGTGAGCAGTGATCAGAGCCCGTCAGCACAGAGCCCGTCAGCACAGAGCCCGTCAGCACAGAGCCCGTCCACCGCTGGTCCTGCCGCGGCAGACGCCGCACCCTCCCCCGATGCCCTGCTGATCCGCCGTCTGGGCCCGGTGCTGCGGGCGGGCCTCAGCGCCGCGCTGGCTCCCGACCGGGAGACGCACCTCCTGCACGCGGAGGCCGCCCATCAGCTGTGCCTCGCGGACGGCCTCCTGGAGCTGCTGGACTGGACGCGCCAGGGTGTCCCCGCCGACCCGTTGGCCTGCCTGTGGCTCAGCTCCCTGCGGTGGCACCGGCTGCTGACCGGGGCCTTCCCCGATGGAGCCCCTGAGCCTCCGCGACGACCGCTCGACGCCGGTCTGGCCGCTCTGCTGCAGGAACCGCATCCGCGCCTGCGCCTGCAGGCAGACACCGGTGGGGTCTCCCTGGCGGGTCTCGCCGACGGCGAGATGGCCTACCTCTCGGCGCCCTCCCAGCCCTCCGCCCGCGATGCCGCCGGACTGGTGCGTCTGGTGCCGCTGGCACTGGTGCCCTATGTGGAGGAACAGATGCTGCTCAGCTGGGCGGAGCAGGCACTGGCCCTGACCCAGGGGCATCCCGAGGTCCTCAGCTCCGCGCGCGAGCTGATCAGCCTGATCCGGAGCATCGCTCAGCGTCCGCACATGCCCGAGGCCGAGCGACAGGCGGCCGTGCGGCGGGCCGATGACCTGATGGCCGGTGCCGACGACGGCGCCCGCGCCGTCGTGCGGGCCCAGGTCGCCGCGGCAGCCGCCTCGATGCAGCAGGACAAGCCGATGGAGCAGGACAAGCCGGTGGAGCAGAACAGCCCGGAGGACAGTGCCGCCCGCGTCGGTGCCGCACCAGCTCCGGTGCTCCCTCAGGAGCTCGAGGACGTTCTGAGGACATCTCTGCTCACGGACTGGGAGCAGGTCACCGCTCCGGCGTGAGCCGCACGGCCGCCGTCGGCGGCGGCTCGGTCGCGGCGGGCCACGCGCGTCCCAGCATGCCGCGGAACTCGGACTCGTCGAGCACCCGGAGCGGCTGCCCGAGATCCCGCCGGCGCAGCGCGTCCCGGGCCTTGTTCGTGTGCAGCTGCTCCTGATCCGCGGGCCCCTGTACGGTGTACCCGTCACCGACCACGACGATCGTGGTGCCGGCGGTCACCCGGGACGTCGTCTGACCGCCGTGGGCGGCCACGAGCCGCTTCGCCTCAGGTCGGGGAATGCTGAGTCCGCCGGTGAAGACCACGTGCTGGCCGTAGAGCGGATGCCGGGGATCCGCGTCCGCGGCGGGCGGGAGGTTGCGGCCCTCGTCCTGCCAGCGCAGCAGGTCGGGCAGCGCCTCGTCCGGCACCGTGCGCAGTCGAGAGTCGAAGATCGGCCCCATGGCCCGCACCTGCGTGGTGGCACGGGAGACACGGTCCGGTGCCCCAGACCAGGCAGGAAGCCGCAGCCGCTCCAAGCCCTGGGCGAGGAAGAGCTCCTCGAGGTCCGCGGCCCCGGTCCGCGAGGCGATGTCGCAGACGATCGCCGCCGAGGCGCGAGCGTCCTCGAGCGCATGATGGTGACGGCTGAGCACATGCCCCGCTTCGGCCGCGGCGCGAGGCAAGGCGTGGGAGGGCAGGTCGTAGACCGCTCGGGACAGCTGCACGGAGCACCAGGACTCCAGACCCGGGGAGTCCATGCCGCTGACCTCCAGGGCGGCCTGGAACACCTCGACGTCGAAGGAGGCGTTGTGCGCCACCACGGTGTCATCGCCGATGAAGTCGATGACCTCGGGGAACACCTCGGAGAAGCGCGGCGCAGAGGCTACGGCCTCGGCGGTGATCCCGTGCACCGCGACGTTCTTGGGATCGAAGCGGTCGTAGCCCTCCGGCGGTCTCAGCTCGCGGTACAGTGTCTGCGCCTCGGCACCGTCGCGGATCCGCACCAGCCCCACGGAGCAGGGCGATCCCCGGAACCCGTTGGCCGTCTCGAAGTCGACCGCGGTGAAGTTCAGGCTCACCGCTGGCCGGCCCCCTGGAGGGCCGCCACGATGTGCTCACGCAGGGCGGCGAAGGCCTGCCCCCGGTGAGAGATCGCGTTCTTCTCCGCCATCGTCAGCTCCGCGCAGCTGCGGGTCTCCCCCGTCGGCTGGAGGATGGGGTCATAGCCGAAGCCGCCTTCGCCTCGCGGCGCGCCCAGCAGCGTCCCCTCGAGGCGGCCGATGCGCGTGGTCTCCTGGCCATCGGGGGTCACCAGGGCCGCCGCACAGACGAACGCCGCCCCGCGGTGTTCCGCGGTGATGTCGGCCAGCTGTTCGAGCAGCAGGTGCAGGTTCCGCGCATCGGAGGACTGCGCCCCCGCCCATCGGGCGGAGAAGATCCCCGGCGCTCCTCCCAGGACGTCGACGGCGAGCCCGGAATCATCGGCCACTGCCGGCAGGCCGGTCGCGTCGGCCACGGCCCGGGCCTTGAGCAGGGCGTTCTCCTCGAAGGTCACGCCCGTCTCCGCGACGACGGGGCAGCCGGCGGCCGCGGCGTCGAGGACGGCGGCCTCCAGGTCGAGACCCTGCAGCCCGGGGGCGTCGGCGAGCAGGGCACGCAGCTCACGGACCTTCCCGGCGTTGTGGGTGGCCAGCACGAGGCGGGCTCCATGAGGGGCGGAGATGGTGCTCACGATGCCAGCGCCTCCTGCTGCAGTCGAGTCAGCCGCGCAGTGCCGGTCAGAGCCAGGTCCAGCAGGGAGTCCAGCTCGTCCCGGCGGAACGGGGCTCCTTCAGCAGTGCCCTGGACCTCCACGAACTCTCCGTCACCCGTGGCGACCACGTTCATGTCGGTCTGCGCCGTGGAGTCCTCCGAGTAGGGCAGGTCGAGCACCGGCGTGCCGTCTGGCAGGATCCCCACCGAGATCGCGGCCACGGATCCGGTCAGGACCTCGGCGCGACGCGCCACGTGGCCCTGCTCCCGAGCCCACGCCACCGCGTCGGCGAGCGCCACATAGGCGCCGGTGATGGCGGCGGTGCGCGTGCCGCCGTCGGCCTGGAGGACGTCGCAGTCCAGGGTGATCATGTTCTCCCCCAGTGCGGCCGTGTCCACCACTGCCCGCAGGGACCGTCCGATCAGTCGCGAGATCTCGTGGGTGCGGCCGCCGATCTTCCCCTTCACGGATTCGCGGGAGGAGCGGGTGTTGGTGGCCCGCGGCAGCATCGCGTACTCGGCGGTGACCCACCCGGTGCCGCGGCCCTTGAGCCATCGAGGGACGTTCGACTCGAAGGAGGCGGTGCACAGCACGCGGGTGTCACCGAACTCGATGAGGGCGGATCCCTCGGCATGTCCGGACCAGCCTCGGGTGATGGTGATCTCACGCAGCTGGTCGGGTGCGCGGCCGTCGGCTCGCAGGAGGTTCTCAGTCACGCTGTGGTCTCACGGTCCTCTCGGGATGATGCGACGGATGTGGTGACGGCCGGGGTCGGCGCGCCCACCTGATAGGTGACGCCGCCGACTGCGACGGCGATGTCGCCGTCGTAGGTGGCGGCCGCGTGCTCCAGCAGGACCTTCTTGGAGGTCCATACGGGGATGTGGGTCAGCAGCAGGCGCCCGGCCTCGGCGGCGGAGGCCATCTCACCGGCGCGTCGGCCGTTGAGGTGGACGCCCTCGATGTGGTCGTCACGGCCGTCCTCGAAGGCCGCCTCGCACAGGAACAGGTCCGTGCCGCGCGCAGCCTCTACGAGGTTGTCGCAGGCGTCGGTGTCGCCGGAATAGGTCAGCGTCCTCAGGCGACCATCGGCTCCCGGGGCCTCGACGCGCAGGGCATAGGCCTCGTCGATGGGATGCCGCACCGGGATCGCCGTGATGCGGAAGGGCCCGATCTGCTCGACTTGCCACGGGTTCCAGCTGTGGAAGTCGAAGTCCGGGTGCATGCCAGGGTCGGGCTCCATGCCGTAGGCGTTGGCGATGCGCTGATCGGTGTTCAGCGGCCCGAACACCGGAAGGTGGGGGCCCGGCCAGCCCCCGGGGCGCCAGCGGATGGCCACGTGGAGGCCGCACAGGTCCATGTAGTGGTCCGGGTGCAGGTGGCTCAGGCACACCGCATCCAGGTCCTCCAGGGCGATGTGCTGCTGCAGCTTGCCCAGGGCGCCGTTGCCGAGGTCCAGGATGATCCGCCACGTGCGCCCGTCGTGCTCGGCGCTGAGCAGATAGCACGACGCCGGGGACTCCGGCCCGGGGAATGAGCCGCTGCATCCGATGATCGTCAGTTCCATGTCCTGCCCCGTCCCCTCAGGTCGTGTCTCCGCCGACGGTGGGCGACGCGGCCGGTGTCGATGGACCGGCCTGCGCGGCCGCACGGGCCAGCATAGCGTCGGTGACCTGCGGAATCACACCGGTCGGATACGTCTCCGTCACGTCGTCGAGCTGACGGACGTCCCCGACCTCGGGCCCCAGGAAGCGGCGGGCCAGCCGATGGAAGGACGCCGCCGACCCGGTGGAGAGGAAGACGTGCTCCCCCGCGCCGGCGGAGTCGTCTCTGAGAAGGCCGTGGCGGGTCAGCGCCCGGAACAGATCCTTAGCGGTCTCCTCCGCCGAGGAGACCAAGGTCACGGCGTCTCCCATCACATAGGACAGCACGCCGGTGAGCAGCGGGTAGTGCGTGCAGCCCAGGACGAGCGTGTCAACGTGAGCTTCGCGCAACGGTGCCGTGTAGCCCTCGGCGAGGGTGATCAGTTCGGGCGAGGCGGTGATGCCTCCTTCGACGAACTCCACGAACCGGGGGCAGGCCGCCGAGGTGATCTGCAGGTGCGGGGCCGCGGCGAAGGTGTCCTCGTAGGCCCGGGATCCGATGGTCGCTTCGGTGCCGATGACGCCGATGCGTCCGGTCCGAGTGGCGGCCACCGCCCGGCGGACCGCCGGCTGGATGACCTCCACCACCGGGATGCCGTACCGCGCGGTGTACCGTTCGCGGGCGTCCCGCAGCACCGCCGACGAGGCGGAGTTGCACGCGATGACCAGGGCTTTGACGCCGGAGTCGACGAGTTCGTCCATCACGCCCAGCGACTGCGCCCGCACCTTGGCGATGGGAAGGGGGCCATAGGGCCCGCGGGCGGTGTCGCCGATGTAGAGCACAGACTCGCCGGGCAGCTGGTCGAGCACGGCGCGCGCCACGGTGAGCCCTCCGACACCCGAGTCGAAGATGCCGATGGGAGCCTCCGGTCGCGGCGGGGCCGTCACCGTCGGTCCCCGCCGTCGGCGTCGGGGGTCCCGCCGGAGTCCTGCTCGTCCTGCTCGTCCTGCTCGTCCTGCTCATCTTCCTCGGGGAGGAGCTCGACCATGGCGGTGAAGAGCGTCTCCTGCAGCCAGGTGATGAAGGTGTAGATCTCGGCCATGAACGTCTCGGTGGTCTTGGCCCGGGAGGAGACGGCGGACTGGTGGACGGTCTCGGCGTCGGCTTCGGTGCGGATCCCGAGGCGGGTGGCCAGGGTGAGCCGGACGTCGTTGAGTGCCCGTCCGAACGGCGGGGCCTGCTCCTCGGTCACATGGACCGGGGAGGTCTCCAGCAGCATGCGGGCGGTGCGCAGGTCGGAGATCTTCGACTCCCGCAGCGAGCCCTCGGAGAGCCGGCGCAGCTGCGCGGCCTGCTCGGGGTCGCCGGAGGCGTCCGGCAGGAGTCTGGCCAGGACCTCGTCCTGGGGCGCCTCCAGGCTCTCGGAGGCGTCGAGTCCGGCCAGCTCGGCGCGGAAGTGCGCGAAGACGGAGGCCTCCTCGGTACTCTCAGCCCGCTCCTCGCTGAGCGGGGGTCCCGAACCGGCTGGATCGGAGGCGTCGGCGAGCTCGGCGGTGCGCGCCTCCAGGAGCTCGATGACGTCGGCGCACAGCGAGCTGAGCAGGCGTCGCTCATGGGCGTCCAGATCGGCGCGGTAGCCGCGGGATGAGGCGCGGAATGCGGTGGCCACGGGTCAGGACTCCTCGAGGGTGGCCTGCAGGCCGTAGTGATGCATGGCAGTGACATCCCGTTCGGCCTGCTCGCGGGTTCCGGTGGCCACCACGGCGCGCCCCTGCTCGTGGACCTGCAGCATCAGCTGGTGGGCCCGCTCTCGCGGATGGCCGAAGTAGGTGCGGAACACCCAGGCGACGTAGGACATGAGATTGACGGGGTCGTTCCAGACGACGACCTGATACGGACGCTGCACCTCAGGGAGCGACGAGAACTCGGCCTCGAGATCGGTCTCCTCACGGGTGAGCGTCGACCCTTCCACGGAGCTCATGGCGAGTATTCTACGCTGGAGGGCGTGACAGATTCATTCCGCCGCGAGGCCTCCGGCCCGTCCCCGGCCCCGAGCTCGTCCACCGCCCTGCTGACCGACCAGTACGAGCTGACCATGCTCCAGGCCGCGCTGCACTCGGGCGCGGCGCACCGGCGCTGCACCTTCGAGGTCTTCACCCGCAGCCTGCCTGCCGGGCGCCGCTACGGCATCGTCGCCGGCACGGGTCGTCTGCTCGAGGGACTGGCGGACTTCCGCTTCGGGGACGAGGAGCTGGGCTTCCTGGCGGACCATCGGATCGTCGACGATGCGACGCTGGACTTCCTGCGCGGCTACCGCTTCAGCGGCAGCATCCACGGCTACGCCGAGGGTGAGATCTTCCTGCCGCATTCGCCGGTGCTGCGCGTGGAGTCCACCTTCGCCGAGGCGACCCTGCTGGAGACCTATGTGCTCTCGGTGCTCAACCATGACTCGGCGGTGGCCTCGGCCGCGTCCCGCATGACCATGGCCGCGGGCGATCGGCCCTGTGTGGAGATGGGCTCCCGCCGCACCCAGGAGTCCTCAGCGGTCGCCGCCGCGCGCGCAGCCGTGATCACCGGATTCTCCGCGACCTCGAACCTGGAGGCCGGACGCCGGTGGCAGCTGCCCACATTGGGCACCGCGGCGCACGCCTTCACCCTGCTGCATGATTCCGAGGAGCAGGCCTTCGCCGCCCAGGTGGAGGCCTTCGGCGCGGGCACCTCGCTGCTGGTGGACACCTATGACGTCGAGGCGGCGGTGCGGCGGGCGGTGGAGATCGCCGGCCGGGAACTGGGCGCGGTCCGCCTGGACTCGGGCGACCTCGTGGAGCAGGCCCATCAGGTCCGCGCCCTGCTGGACTCGCTGGGCAACACCGAGACCCGCATCATCGTCACCTCGGATCTCGACGAGTACGCGATCGCCCGTCTGCAGTCCGCTCCGGTGGACTCCTACGGGGTGGGCACCCAGCTGGTGACCGGATCGGGGGCTCCCACCGCCTCGATGGTCTACAAGCTGGTGGAGCGCACCGACGACGACGGCGCCCCGGTTCCGGTCGCCAAGACGGCGGTGCGCAAACGCAGTGTGGGCGGCACGAAGCATCCGGTGCGGACCTATGACGGCGACGGTGTGGCCGACGCCGAGGTGATCGGCGTGGGCCACGCCCCGCGGCTGGAGACGGACTCGTTCCGCGAGCTGATGGTGCCGCTGGTCGTCGACGGCGAGATCCGCACTGAGCACACCGGCGCGCCGGGGGTCGAGCGCGCCCGCGAGCGTCACCGGGCTTCGGTGGCGGAGCTGCCACCCGCGGCCGCCCGGCTGCAGGACGGCGAGCCGGTCCTGCCCACGATCTTCTCGTGAGGCCCGGGGCTCACCGACCCGCAGCTGACCGGCCCGCAGCTGACCGACCCGGAGCCGTCACTGGTCGGCCCCGTCGGCGGCCGTGTGCGGTGCCACACCCTCTTCGCTGAAGAGGCTGATGATCTCGGCCTCTCCCGGGCCGGCCGCGCTGAGGTTGTGCGGGATGAGCGTGTCGAACTCGGCGGCCTCTCCGCGGCCGAGGATCAGCTCCTCGTCGCCGAGCTGCAGCCGCAATCGGCCGGAGGCCACATAGAACCACTCATAGCCCGGATGGGTGTGCAGCTGCTCCTGCCGGGGACGTTCCGCGTAGGTGATCCGGAACGCGTTGACCGGGGACCGCTCCTCGGACAGCGGCTGGACGACCATGTCCTCGGTGCGCCATCCGGGGCGACATACCCGTGGGTCCGGCGTCTGGAGGACCAGCAGGTCGTCGACGGCGATCCCGAGCTCACGCGTCAGAGGCAGCAGCAGCTCGAGGCTGGCCTGCCGCTTTCCGGACTCCAGCCGCGAGATCGTCGAGGCGGAGATCCCCGAGGCACGGGCCAGTCGGTCCAGAGTCCAGCCGCGTCCCGTCCGGGCGGCCCGCAGCCTGATGCCGACCTGGGCGAGTTCCTTCATCTGCGGCCATCCTCTCCGACGACACGTCCTGTCCCCTCGATCCTGCCCAGTTTTTGCCGTTTCTGCAAGATGTCTTTCTGAGAACGTGTCGCAGGAGGACCATGGAGCCATGACCACAGACACTCCTCACATCACTCCGTCCACCGACCACTCCCCCTCCACCGCCGAGGGAGAGCAGTATGACGCCCTCGTCATCGGCGGCGGCCCCGCCGGGCTCAGCGCCGCCGTCGCCCTGGGACGCTCCCTGCGGCGGGTGCTGATCATCGACGCCGGAGCCCCGCGCAATCGCTTCGCCTCCCATATGCACACGGTGCTCGGCCACGAAGGGATCGATCCCGCCGAGCTGCTGCGTCGCGGCCGCCAGGAGGCGCTGAGCTACGGGGCCGACATCATCTCCGGGCGCGTCACCCGGCTGGCCGAGGCCACCGGTGCCGGCCCCGCGTCCATGGTCGCCGCCCTGGAGGACGGCCGGACCGTCTTCGGCCGCGTCGTCATCGCCGCCGCAGGCCTGGCCGACCAGCTCCCGGAGATTCCCGGCCTGGCCGAGCGCTGGGGCCGTTCCGTGCTCCACTGCCCCTACTGCCACGGCTGGGAGGTCCGGGGACAGCGCATCGGCGTGCTGGCCACAAGCCCGTTCGCCCTCCACCACGCCGAGCTGCTGCGCCAGTGGACCGACCGGATCACCTTTTTCAGCGCCGGCGCCGGAGAGCTCTCCGAGGAGACCGCCGCCCGCCTGAGCGCACGGGGCGTGAGGATCGAGCCTGTCGAGGTCACGGAGGTCGAGGGGGCAGGTGATGCGCTCTCCGGGGTGATCCTGGCCGACGGGCGCCACGTGCCGGTGGACGCGCTGTTCACCCTCGGGGCGCTGCGCCCCCATGACGGCTTCCTCGCCGGCTTCGAGCTGGACCGAACCCCGAGCCCCATGGGTGACGTCCTCGCCGTCGACGCCACCGGCCGCACCAGCCACCCACGCATCTGGGCCGCCGGGAACGTGGCCAGCCCGGCAGCCAATGTGGTGGTGTCGATGAGCGGGGGCACCATGGCCGGCGCCGGGGCCAACATGGCGCTGGTGACCGAAGACTTCGACCTCGCCCAGCAGACCGCCCAGCAGCAGGACGCCGCGCTCGACGGCACGCCAGGAGCCCTCGCATCGCGCACGTGACCCCTCCCTCGGCGGTGCAGTAGCGTGGTCACCACGTGGACGATCCCACGCCCACCGTCGAAGGAGGAGTTCCATGGCCGACGCTCTGATCATCGTCGACGTCCAGCAAGATTTCTGTGAAGGCGGCGCGCTCGCCGTGCAGGGCGGCGCCCAGGTGGCCGGCGAGATCAGCGAGCACCTGGAAGTCGCCCACGCGGACTATGACGCCGTGGCCACCACTCAGGACTGGCACATCGACCCGGGCGGCCACTTCTCCGCCGACCCGGACTTCCGGACCAGCTGGCCGGTCCACTGTGTGGCGGGCGAGCGCGGAGCCGAGCTGCACGACGACCTGGACACCGAGCACGTCGGGGCCCGCTTCCTCAAGGGGCTGTACTCCGACGGCTACTCGGGCTTCGAAGGGATGTTGGGAGACCCGGAGCGGGTCGGCACCCTGGAGGGCGAGAAGGGCGTCAAGGTCACCCCGGGCGACGCCGTGGCCGAGGACGCGCCGGACCTGCACGCCTGGCTGACGGAGCAGGAGATCGACACCGTCACCGTGGTGGGGCTGGCCACCGACCACTGTGTGCGCGCCACGGTCCTGGACGCCGTGGAGAACGGGTATCAGGTCCGGGTGATCCGGGAGCTGACCGCAGGGGTGGACCCGGACAGGACCGCAGAGACCTGGGAGGAGTTCGCCGAGGCGGACGTGGAGATCCTCAGCCTCGACGACCTGTGAGCCCCGCACGGCCGGCCCTGCCGGCACCGGCGGGATGCACGGTGCCGCAGTCTGCTCATCTCCGGCCGACGAACCAGTTCTGCAGCTTCTTCAGCCGAGCCTCCAGCTGCGCCTGGGTGGCCTGGCCCACCTGAGGCCCGCCGCAGGCCTCCCGGAGCTTGTTGTGCACCGTGCCCTGGTGCATGCCCGTCTTGGCCGAGTAGGCCGAGACCGAGGAGTTGAGCTGGCTGCGCAGCTTCTTGAGCTGCCGGTGGTCCACCACGTCGGCCGGCCGCTCCCGGGCCGCCTCCGGTCGGCGCTTGAGCTGCTGGGCCTGGTGCTGCTTCAGCAGGGTGGAGACCTGCTCCGGCTCGAGAAGCCCGGGGATGCCCAGGAAGTCCATCTCCTCCTCGGAGCCCACGGCCCCTCCGAGGCCGAACTCGTCACCGTCGAAGAGGACCTTGTCGAAGGCGGCGTTCGAGTGGAGCGCGGCGAACTTCCCCTTGGTCAGCTCCTCGGAGGCGCGGTCCTCCTTCTCCGCCTCGTCCAGGAGGTCCTGCTCCGGGATCTCGCCCTCCTCATCGTGGGCCTGCGGCACCTCCAGGGCGTGGTCCCGCTCCTCCTCCATCTCGTTGGCCAGCTCGGTGAGCACCGGCACGGAGGGCAGGAAGACGCTGGCGACCTCGTTGGCCTGGCGGCGACGCACGAAGCGACCGATCGCCTGGGCGAAGAACAGCGGCGTCGACGTCGAGGTCGCATAGACTCCCACGCACAGCCGAGGCACGTCCACGCCTTCGGAGACCATCCGGACCGCGACCATCCACATCCGCGAGCCGTCCGCGGAGAAGTCCTCGATGCGTTGCGAGGCCTCCTTGTCATCCGAGAGGACGATCGTCGTCTTCTGACCGGTGAGCTGGTCCAACTGGGCGGCATAGGCACGTGCCGTCTCGTGGTCGGTCGCGATGACCAGCCCCCCAGCATCCTCCACCTTCTCCCGCACGTTCAGCAGCCGCCGATGGGCGGCCGAGAGCACAGCGGGGATCCACTCACCCTCGGGATTCAGCGCCGTGCGCCAGGCGTGATTGGTGATGTCCTTGGTGGCGGCCGCCCCGAGCTGGGCCTCCATCTCCTCACCGGCGGAGGTGCGCCAGCGCATGTTGCCCGAGTAGGCCATGAAGACCACGGGCCGCACGACCTTGTCCTTCAGCGCAGGTCCGTAGCCGTACGAGTAGTCCGCCTTCGAGCGTCGCACACCATCGGCATCCTCCACGTAGTCGACGAACGGGATGGGTGAGGTGTCCGAGCGGAACGGTGTGCCGGTCAGGGCGAGCCGGCGCCTGGCGGGGATGAAGGCCTCGCGGATGCCGTCGCCCCAGGAGAGTGCGTCCCCGGCATGGTGGATCTCGTCCAGGATCACCAGGGTGCGTCCTGCTTCGGTCTTGTTCCGATGCAGGGCCGGCTTGTTCGCCACCTGGGCATACGTCACCGCGACTCCGATGTACTGCCGGCCGTGACGGCCGTCGGAGTTCTTGAAGTTCGGGTCGATGGCCAGGCCGATGCGGGAGGCAGCATCGGCCCACTGATGCTTGAGGTGCTCGGTGGGCGCCACCACACAGATGCGATTGATCTCCCCGGAGTCCACCAGCAGCTTCGCCACACGCAGAGCGAAGGTCGTCTTGCCGGCCCCGGGCGTGGCGACCGCCATGAAGTCCTGCGGAGACTTCTGGATGTAGAGGTCGAGGGCCTCCTGCTGCCATTGGCGCAGCTTCGGCGCGGTGCCGCGGGCGGCACGGTGCGGATAGACCGGCGGCATCGAGGCCCCGACGTCGGTGCCGACGTCGAACAGCGACTCGGTCTGAACGCCTGAGGAATCAGTCACGGCTGTACTTGCACCCTTGATGGTCGAGTTCCGGTGATGACGAGAGGCGGCTGGGACGGCCGCAGGCGCGGGTCTGCGCCGCGAAGGATCTGCTCATGGCGCCGGCGCACTGCGCACCCGGCGGCCCGGTGGAGGGCACACGCTGACGATGCCCCGACAGGCACGCACACCGGGGCGAGATCGGATCAGTGCACCAGGAGCCGCGATGATGGGGCAGGCTCAGCGATTCCGGCCGAAGCCGAAGAAGCCGCCGCCTCGACGACCGCCGGACTCACCGTCGCCGTCGCCGCCGCCCTGAAGTCCTTCGTAGATCTCCTGGCACTCGGGGCAGACCGGGAACTTCTTGGGGTCCCGGGACGGAACCCACACCTTCCCACAGAGGGCCACGACGGCGCCGCCCTCCAGGGCGGACTCCATGATCCGGTCCTTCTTCACGTAGTGGGAGAAGCGCTCGTGGTCGCCCGGCTCGGACAGCTGCTCCTGGTGCTCCCGCTCGATCGTCGCCGCGCCGCCGGGCGACGGAGCCGAGGACGGGTCCGCAGTGTGCATGCCGAAGGGGACCCGGGCCGCGGCAGCGGCGAGGTCCTCCTCACGGGACGGGCGGAGGCTGTGCTGGTGAACCATCATGGCCGCCATTCTACCGGTCCACCCTGACAGAGGGGAGCAGGCGACGTCGGCGTCGCTCACCCCGGATCCACAAGGTGGGCGCGCAGTCGCCGGTGCAGGGCGGCGTCGAGGCCGGCGCGTTCCAGTCGGTCACGCAGTCCCTCCGGGCCGCCCAGCTGCTCCAGCATCGCCTGCATCGTGGCCGCCGGGGCCCGCAGCATCGCGTGGTTCCGGTCGACGTCCCGCATGCGCCCGTCAGGGGCCGCGACATGGCCTGCCGACCTCAGCCGGGTCAGCACGGCGGGAACTCTGGCATCGGTGGCGGTGTAGTCGGCGACGATGTCCTCGGTCCGGGCCCCCAGAGCTGCCAGCACGGCGGCCACCACCACACCGGTGCGGTCCTTGCCCGCCGCGCAGTGAACCAGGGCGCCTCCCGGATGCTCCGCGACGTGCCGCACCGCCTGCACCAGATCGGCGGCCCGTCCGTCCACCAGCGAGGCGTACCAGCGGCCGGCGCCCTCAGGGCTCGTCGTCTGCTCGAACACCGCCGCCATCACCTCGGGGTCGGCCACCTCCTGGGTCAGCGGAAGATGATGCCTGCGCATGCCATAGTCGGCCGCCAGACCCGGGCCCGTGGCCCGCAGCTCCTGGTCCGAGCGCAGGTCGATGATCCTCCGCAGACCAGTGGCGGCCAGCTCTGCCAGCTGGTCCGCCGAGGCGAGGGCGACGTCGTCGGCGCGCCACAGCCGCGCCGGACGCAGTCTCCCTCCGCGGACGGGCAGCCCCCCGAGGTCCCGCAGGTTCTCGAGCCGGGACAGCCGCAGACGGGGCCGGGAGCCCGACTGCGCGGGTGAGGACTCAGGCATGGGCCTGCACCTGCTGGAACAGCTCCGGCTGGCTGCGGTCGAAGACCCGTGCGCCCAGGAGGAGTCCCGCCCCCAGGATGCCAGCTCCCTTGAGCACGGCGACCGTCGCCGTCACCGCGCCCACCCAGCCGATGCCGGTGAACGTCCAGACGATCCAGCCCACCAGCTCCGGGGCCATGAGCAGTCCGATGGCCGCCATGGAGAGGAGCTGGATCACCATGACCCGCCCCAGCGCGCCCTGCGGCTGTTTGAACGGGCTGTCCCCCGGCTTGGGCACCGGGTAGGTGAAGCGCGCCGCGACCAGGGAGGAGACGCCCACAGCGGTCAGCAGCATCCCGACGCTGACCGTCGTCGTCAGCACCATCGGCATCAGCCCACCGGCGATCCAGGAAGGGACCATCGCGGCGAGCAGCGTCGCCGGAAGGGCGAAGGTCAGCAGGGCGACAGCCCGACCCGCGCGATCGTCGATGCCGCGGATCCCGGCGGTCACATGCAGGCTGAAGGCCGTGTGGTCATAGGAGACGTCCGCGGAGATCGCATAGCCGAGGGTGAAGGCGAGGAACGGTCCAAGGCCGTAGAGGAAGACCGTCTGGCCGGTCTGCAGATGCAGGAAGATCGCCAGGATCACCAGCCCGGGGACCACCACCAGCGATCCCCCATACCGCGGGTCCTTGAGCCAGTACGTCAGCGACCGGGCCGCGACTGCGCCCCACGGGCGGTCGGGGAAGATCGTGAAGAGACCCAGCCTGCCCTGCTGAGCGGATCGTCGTCGTGTCTTCGGTGCCGGCGGTCGTTCGGTGAGCGTGACGAGACCGGCCCGGACCACCAGCAGGGCCGCCGCGATCGTTGCAGCGAGCACCAACAGGTGCAGCGCGAGGGCTCCCCAGCGACCGGCGGCGACGTCCCCGGGCAGCGCAGCCCCCGCGCCGAGCGGGGTGTAGGACACCACGCCGGCGATCGTCGGCATCGCCTCGGCGAGACCTCCGGCGGTGTTCTGCACCATGGTGATCGCCGGCCAGATGAGCATGGCGAGCCCCAGGCCCAGGATCGCCATGAGGTCCCGGAACCGGCGCCCGTCGAGCCAGGCGCTGGCCGCCGTCACCGCGGCCTGGCTGACCAGGGAGAACGTCAGCAGCAGCACGGGCGCGCTGACGAACGCGACGACCAGCGCGGCAGGCTCCGCCCGCCAGTAGAGGATGTAGCCGATCAGCCACAGCAGCGTCAGGACCGACCCGATCGAGACCAGCCCGCACAGCAGCAGACCCACCACCAGGGTGCGCCGCGGCAGCCCGTAGGTCACCAGCTGCTTCGGATCCATCACCGTGTCTCCGCCGGTCAGGAAGAGCGGGACCAGCAGCCAGAGGAGCATCACGCCCGCACCGAGCAGCACCGAGTACGTCTGGCGCAGCTCCGGCTCCAGGCCCACCAGAGGTGACCCGCCGGCCACCATCCCGGCGACGACCAGTCCCGTGATGCCCACCCCGTAGAGCAGGGCGAAGAGGGTGCCGACCACCTGCCAGGCGGATCGCTTGAAGCTGTTGGCGGACAGCGTGAGCTTGAGCCGGATCAGAGTCGCAACCATGACAGCTCCTGTTCGCCGCCTTCGAGCCCGACGAGCTCCACGAAGCGGCTCTCCAGGTCCTGGCCGTCGCGGACCTGCTCGACCGTGCCGGAGGCCAGGAGCCGTCCCTCGGTGATGACGCCCACATGCGTGCACATGCGCTCGACCAGGTCCATCACGTGGCTGGAGAGGATCACGGTGCCGCCGGAGGCCACATAGCTGTCGAGCAGCCCGCGAATGGTGCGGGCCGAGACCGGGTCGACCGCTTCGAACGGTTCGTCGAGCACCAGAAGCTCCGGGGCGTGGATCATCGCGGAGGCCAGGGCGATCTTCTTGGTCATGCCTGCCGAGTAGTCGGCGACCAGCGTGTCCGCGGCGTCGGCGAGGCCCAGCACGCGCAGCAGGTCAGCGGAGCGCTGAGCCACGGTCTCCCGATCCATGCCGCGCAGCAGCCCCGCATAGGTCACCAGCTGCTCACCGGTGAGCCGATTGAACAGCACGACGCCGTCGGCCAGCACGCCCATGCGCCTCTTGGCCGCCAGAGGCCGCTCCCAGACGTCGATGCCGCCGACCTCCGCCGCGCCCTGGTCCGGGCGCAGCAGCCCGGTCGCCATGGAGAGCGACGTCGTTTTGCCGGCGCCGTTGGGACCCACGAAGCCGTAGAAGGATCCGCGGGGGACCTCCAGGTCCAGGCCGGCCACCGCGAGCTTCTCGCCGAAACGCTTGGTGAGGCCTCGCAGCCGCAGGGCCGCGACGCCGGCGTCCTGGCGGGGCGAGCCGGCCGGAGCGGGGAACGGTGTCTCAGCGATGTCTGCCATGGGCCACAGGCTACTGGCCCGATCGGATGTCGAGCATCCACCCTCGGGATGATCCAGGAGGTCGGTGTCCGCCGGCGACGGGCTCAGAAGAGAGCGCGGGCGAGCTGCTGGCGGGACCTGTTCACCCGCGGATCGGTGTCTCCGACGATCGAGTAGAGCTCGACCAGATGCGCTCGGGCCTTCTCTCGGTCATCACCGGTGTGCGCCCGGATGAAGCCGATGAGCCGTGCGAAGGCGTCCTCCACATGGCCGCCCAGGACGTCCACGTCGGCCACGGCGATCTGCGCGTCGACGTCGTCGGGGTTCTCGGCGGCCCCAGTGCGCGTCTGCTGCACGTCCAGGTCCTGGGTGCGCCGCATGAGCTTCACCTGGGCCAGTCCCAGCGAAGCCTGGGAGTCATCGGGCTTCTCCCGCAGCGCCTTCTCATAGGCGGCCACAGCGGCCTCGAGGTCCCCACGCTCCAGGGCGTCGTGAGCCTCCTGATGCAGGGGCGGCAGCTCGGGCCCCTCGCCGGCAGTTCCCGCACGGCGGCTCTGCGGGGGCAGCTTCTGTGTCATGCCGTTCTGGGTGGCCAGCTGGACCATCTGGGTCACGACCTCGCCGAGCTGATCCGCCGGCACGGTGGAGTCGAACTCTCCCACCGGGCGTCCGCCGATGAAGGCGGTGGCCACCGGGATCTGGTCTGCACCCTGGGCCTGGGCGAGCTCAGGGCTGGTCGAGGCGTCCACCTCGGCCAGCAGCACGCGGCCCTGCTGAGCATCCACATGGTCGGCGAGCGTCTTGCGCATCGTCGCCGAGGCCTCGTCCGCACCATGGATGAGGACGAGGACCGGGGCCTGTGCGGAGAGCTGGACGATCTGCTGCAGCTGCTCGGGCCGGATCGGCACGACCCAGCTGTCGGCGCCGGCCGCGTGCTCGCCGCCGGGCTGGCCGGGATCGGGCTGCGGTCCGCCGCCGCCCAGCTGGGAGAGGTCGACGGCGCCGCGCGTGTTCACCGACGCGTGCGCCTCGGTCTGGGATTCGGGTCCTGGCTGGGTCACAGCGCTCACTCCTCCATCAGTGCTGCTCATCGGTTGCTGCTCCTCATGACCGGAGCCCGGCCGTGCGCGGGCCCGCGGCCGCCTCAGTCGAGGATGTGCACGTCATTCACGATATCGTGCACGCCCAGCAGGACGACCGGGTCCTCGTCCTCGGCGGGGATGTGGAGGATCATCGATTCCCGGCTGACGACGTCGGCGTCGGCGGTGGTGGAGCTCGTGCCAGCGAGCTCGGCGAGCGTCTCGTCCTCGAAGATGATCTGGTCCCCCGGCTCGTGCGGGCGCAGCTGCATCGTCGAGTCGAAGGACCCGACGGCCAGCACGGAGCCGTCCGGGAGCCGGAGAGCCGTGGTGCCCTCCTCGGCCAGGGGCCGGGTGTAGGAGATGTCGATGTCTGCCGCGGACTCCTGCACCTCTTCCTGGTAGGACTGCAGGTCTTCGATGTAGGGGTTGTCCTCGACGTGCATGCCGAAGTAGTAGTCCCGGTTGTTCAGGAACACCGCCGTGCGCACCATGGCGAAGTCGGGGGCGAACCGCGCCACCTCCGCATCGGGGTCCACCGGCACCACACCGCCCTCCTCAGCGGAGATCGCCGGGAACTCCGTGCCAGGCATCATCATCACCGCCTGGGTCAGGCGGTAGTTGTCCCGCGCGGACTCCTGTTCGATGACCAGCACCTGCGGGATCTCCGAATCCTCGTGCCGGGTGATCACGACTGCCTGACGCGGGAACTCACCGGAGGAGGTCACGGCGGCGGCCAGCACCTCGGAGCCGACGGGCTCCGGCGCTGAGCCGTCAGCGATCTCCTGGTTCCGGTAGGTCAGCTCACGGACTTCGAAGGCATTGCCCGCCACGCGCTCCTGCAGGACGTCGACGTCCTGCTCCTCGTCGCCGGCCTCGACCACCTCCGCGATGTCGTCGACGATGCGCTGCAGCTGACTCTCGAGCAGCACGGAGTACTCCCCGGCCTCCGGCAGGTCGCCGGCCTCTCCGGTGCCGGAGGTGCCGCCCTCCTCGGCGTCCTCATCGGCGTCCTCCTCGGCAGCCTCGCCGTCGTCAGCGCCGTCAGAGTCGTCAGCGTCCTCATCGTCAGCGGCCGCATCCTCTGCGGCCTCGTCCTCCGCCTGCTCCTCCTCCGGCGCGGCCTGCAGATCAGCGGCGATGTCGACCCCCGGCACCGCCGGGACGGCGACGGCGGCCAGCAGGGCGACCGACGAGCTGCGCCACCAGAAGGATCGCCGGCGGGGCTCCGGGGACTCAGCGGTGGGCTCGGTCACCTGGACCTCCTCGTCGTCCTCATCGCCCTCAGGGTGCGCGTCGGCTGGTTCGTCGGTCTCGGTCTCCGAAGGCTCGTCGGCAGACGTGGCGCCTTCAGCGTCGGCACCCTCGTCCGTTTCCCGGGGCGAAGGATCGACCTCGGCGTCCGCCAGGGCGGGATCGGTCTCTGCGGCGGTGTCTGCGGCGGTGTCTGCGGCCTCGTCGTCGGCGACGTCGGTGGAGGGCGCCTCCACGGCCGGCACCACGGTGGTGGGCTCCTCGGCCCCGGGTTCATCAACGCCGGGTTCATCAACGCCGGGCTCATCGGCCTCGGGCTCATCGACCTCAGTGGCTTCGCCCTCGGACGCGTTGCCCTCGGGAGCTGAGCCCTCGGGTGCCGTGTCTTCGGGCGCCGTGCCCTCGGGCGCCTCGTCATCGAGCGCCTCCGCAGAGGCCGTCGTCTCGGTCTCGGCGGCGGAATCGGTGCCCGCCGCGACAGGCACGTCGTCGTCGGCCACGACTTCCCCGTCATAGGCGGCGGCGAGCACATCCCGCTCCTTCCGCCGAGCCGCCAACGCCCGGTAGAACAGCACCAGCGCCAGAAGGATCAGCAGTCCGCCGACGATGATCAGGGCGATCCCCCACGTGCTGTCCACGGGCTGCTCGACCTCCACGGCGACGGCCGACGGGGCGGGCTCCTCGCCGTCACGGAAGATCATCAGTGCCCAGTCGCCGCTGTCATCCGGGGCCACCCAGCGGTAGACCAGCGGCCCCTCAGCGGTCTCGGTGGCCACCCACAGGTCCGAATCGGAGGGGTCCGGCACCTCGGACTCACCCGCGACGTGCTCCGCCACGACCTGCGCGTCCTGCTCGGGAGACGGCTCGTCGACGCCTGAGATCTGCACATGGGCGGCGTCGTCCACCCACGCCTCGATGTCGTCCAGACGTGCCAGGGCGATCGTGTACTCCCCCTCGGCCTCGAGGGTGAACTCCTCGCGGCCGTCGTCCAGGTCGACGACCCCGTCGGTGATCACGGTCAGCGGGGCGTCCTCGAGCTCAGGAGAGTGCGCCGTCACGGTCTCCTGAGGCGCCCAGACGGTCAGCTGGCCGATGCCGATCGCCAGAGCGGCCAGTCCGAGCAGGAAGGCGAGGAGCGAAGACAGGAAGCGCACAGGCGGAGTGTCCTTTGAGGCGGGGGCACGATGACGGGCAGGCCGACGACAGACGGCCCGACTCTCTAGATTAGCCCACGATAACGATACGGTCACGCCGCGAGGCGTCACGCACCAACCGGCATTCCGGATCGTCCTCCGCCTGCCCCGGGCGACCCGGCGTCCCCTGACTCACCCCCGATCCGGCCCCGCCAGCCTCATGTGGAGCGTCTCCAGCCTCACGCGCAGATCATCAGGTCGCCGCTAGGGTGGTCATGTGAGCTTCCTGCAGCGCCGCCTGAGACGGCTGGCCTCCCGTGGTCGAGGCCGTGGAGTGTCCGATCCGCGCCGCAGCATGCCGGGTCCCCAGGACGCGGGCCCCACCGAGGGAGGAGCTCCGTCCGCGTCAGAGCCAGCGCCCCGTCGTCGACGGTTCTCCGGTCTGCGCCGGGCCCTGCAGCCCATCATCGTCGACCCCGACGAGCCGGTCCTCCGCTATGACGCCTACGGGCTTCCGCCCGAATCCGGCCCGGAGACGAGACCGCCCCAGGACCCGCAGGAGCCCAGGACGGACGAGGCCGCGGCCGACGTCGGCGGGCCCGGGCCCACATCCGCCGCAGGGGACAAGGAGGGCGCGTCCCGCGAGACGGCACACTTCCAGGAGCCGACGCCGTCCCGTACGCTGCAGCAGGTCACCCAGATCACCCGACCGGTGTACACGGGCTTCATGTTCACCGTCGGCGTCGGCCTGGCGCTGCTGATCTTCTACATCGGCCAGACCAACACGCAGCTGCTGATCTGGATCGGTGCCGCGCTGTTCATCGCCCTCGGTCTCGACCCCGTCGTCCGGGCGCTCGAGCGGTTGGGCCTGCCCCGGCCCGCCGGCGTGCTGGCCACCATGCTGGCCTTCGTCACGACCGTGTCCACCTTCATCGCCTGGCTCGCCCCAGCCGTCACGCAGCAGATGTCGAACTTCGTGACGTCGATCCCGCAGATCGTCTACGACATCTCCCGTTCCCCCTGGTTCCGACGGCTCGACGAGGACTTCCAGGTCCAGGACATCATCGACAACGAGGTTGCCCGCTTCGTCGCCGATCCGTCGAACATCACCAACGCGCTGGGCGGCCTCTTCGGCGTCGGGGCCGCCGTGCTCACCACCGGCTTCGGGATGCTCGTGGTGGCGGTGCTCGCGCTCTACTTCCTCGCCTCCCTGCCCACGATGAAGGCCTGGGGCTACCGGCTGGTCCCCCGCTCCCGACGGCCCAGGATCCAGCATCTGGGCGATCGCATCCTCAACGGGGTCGGCTACTACGTCATCGGTCAGGCCTGTGTGGCCTTCCTCAACGGGGTGGTCGCCTACATCGCGATCACCATCGCCGGCGTGCCCTTCGGGGCGCTGTTCGCCGTCGTCGTCGGGGTGCTGGCCTTCATCCCGCTGGTCGGTCCGGTCACCGGCGGCTCTCTGGTGACGCTCATGGCGCTCACCGTCGACTGGCAGACCGCCGTGACGTTCGCGGCCATCTACTTCGTCTATCTGCAGATCGAGGCCTATCTGGTGTCCCCGCGCATCATGGCTCGCGCCGTGAGGATCCCCGCCGCGGTGGCCGTGATCTCTGTCATCGCGGGTGGCACGCTGCTGGGCGTCCTCGGAGCGCTCATGGCCATTCCGACGGCGGCCGCCCTCATGCTTCTCATCCGGGAAGTGCTCATCACGCACCAGGACAGTCGCTGAACCCTCGCGCCGGGTCCGACCGTCGACCTCAGCCGATGCGCCAGCAGTGGCTGTGCCAGTGGCGACGCTCCGCGGCGGCACGCTCGTCGCCGAAGATCGAGTCCGCCCGCCAGGCCACCACATGGGGAGTTCCCGGTTCGATGCGATGGTGGCATCCGGGGCAGACATAGGACTTCGTCGCTCCGGCCGCGGTGATGCGGCGGACGTGATATTCGCCGTCCCGCTTGGCGACTCGGCCTGCGGCGAAGCCTCCCGGCGAGAGCAGGCTCTCGTCCAGAGGGCGGGGCTCCTGCTGCCATTTGGAGGGTCCCCGCCGGCCGCCGCGCCGTGAACCCCGAGACCCCTTGCCCATAGCTCCCATTCTTCCAGAGGCTCAGCAGGTCTCGAGCATCGGGGACCTCATCGGACGGGCGGCCTGGCCGTTCCGGCCCCGGCGAGGCGACGGATCCGTGATCGCCGCATGGCGCAGTGCGCGACGCAGGCGGGGAGACGGTAGGATCGACCACCGTGCGATTGGTGATTGCGACCTGCTCCGTGACGTACTCCGGACGACTCAACGCCCACCTGGCCCAGGCGACGCGCCTGCTGATGGTCAAGGCCGACGGGGCGGTGCTGGTGCACTCCGACGGCGGCTCCTACAAGCCGCTGAACTGGATGTCCCCGCCGGCCACCCTGCGGGTCTCCGCGCCCGACGCCGAGGAGGCCGAGGCCGGCATCACCGAGATATGGACCGTGAAGGCGGACAAGAGCGACGACACCTTGCGCATCTCCCTCTCCGAGATCCACCACGACTCCAGTCATGACCTCGGTACGGACCCCGGCCTGGTGAAGGACGGCGTCGAGTCCGATCTGCAGCGCCTGCTCTCCGAACAGATCGATCGGCTCGGAGAAGGACACCGCCTCATCCGGCGGGAGTACCCCACACCGATCGGCCCGGTGGACATCCTGGCCAAGGGACCTGACGGCACGGTCGCCGTGGAGCTGAAGCGCCGCGGCGACATCGACGGCGTGGAGCAGCTCACCCGCTATCTGGACCTGCTGAACCGGGACCCGCTGCTCGCACCGGTCGAAGGCGTCTTCGCCGCGCAGCAGATCAAGCCCCAGGCCCGCACTCTGGCAGAGGACCGTGGTATCCGCTGCGTGGTGCTGGACTACGACGAGATGCGCGGCCTCGACGACGCGGAGTCCCGCCTCTTCTGACCACGCCGGCACCCGGACAGGACCCCGTGCCCCCGCGCTTCTCCAGACACGCCGAAGGCCGCCGCCGAGTCCCCTGACGGGGACCTCGACGGCGGCCTCAGCTGTGTGAAGTGAGAGTGCCGGTCAGTCGGTGACCAGCTGGGCGTCGTCGGCGACGATCGTCACCCGGTCGGAGTCGACCGAGAAGAAGCCGCCGCTGACGTTCGCCCGGACCGGAGACCCGTCCACGGGCTCGATGAGCAGCTCACCGGAGGCCAGCAGTGCGAGCACCGGGGTGTGACCGGGCAGGATGCCCATGTCGCCCTCGATGGTGCGGCCCCGGACCGCCTTCGCGGGCCCGGACCACACCGCGTGGTCCTGAGAGACCACCTGGACGTCGAGTTCAGCCATGATCTGTTCCTTCCCTGCCTGAGTCGACAGACTCAGGAGTTCTTCTGGATCTCGGCGTACTTCTGCTCGACGTCGTCCAGGCCGCCGACGTTGTAGAACGCCTGCTCCGGGATGTGGTCGAGGTCGCCGTTGCAGATCGCGTTGAAGCCCTCGATGGTGTCCTTGATCGGCACCGTCGACCCCTCCACACCGGTGAACTGCACCGCGGTGTAGGTGTTCTGGGACAGGAACTGCTCGATGCGGCGGGCACGCGAGACGACGATCTTGTCCTCTTCGGAGAGCTCGTCGACACCGAGGATCGCGATGATGTCCTGCAGCTCCTTGTTCTTCTGCAGGATCTGCTTCACACGCGTCGCGGTGTCATAGTGCTCCCGGCCGATGTACTGCGGGTCCAGGATGCGGGAGGTCGACGTCAGCGGGTCCACCGCCGGGTACAGACCACGCGAGGCGATCGCACGCGAGAGCTCGGTGGTCGCGTCCAGGTGGGCGAACACGTTCGCCGGCGCCGGGTCGGTGTAGTCGTCGGCGGGGACGTAGACGGCCTGCATCGAGGTGATGGAGTGGCCGCGGGTCGAGGTGATGCGCTCCTGGAGCACACCCATCTCGTCGGCCAGGTTCGGCTGGTAGCCCACGGCGGAGGGCATGCGGCCCAGCAGGGTGGAGACCTCCATGCCGGCCTGGGAGAAGCGGAAGATGTTGTCGATGAAGAGCAGCACGTCCTGGTTCTTCACGTCACGGAAGTACTCCGCCATCGTCAGCGCCGACAGGGCCACGCGCAGACGCGTGCCCGGCGGCTCGTCCATCTGGCCGAACACCAGGGCGGTGTCCTTGAGCACTCCGGCCTCTTCCATCTCCACCCAGAGGTCGTTGCCCTCACGGGTGCGCTCGCCGACGCCGGCGAACACGGAGGTGCCGCCGAAGTTGCGGGCCACACGGGTGATCATCTCCTGGATGAGGACCGTCTTGCCCACGCCGGCACCGCCGAAGAGGCCGATCTTGCCGCCCTGGATGTAGGGGGTCAGCAGGTCGATCACCTTGATGCCGGTCTCCAGCATCTCGGTGGAGCCTTCCAGCGCCGCGAAGTTCGGGGCCTGGCGGTGGATCGGCCAGCGGTCCTCCACCTCGAGCTCGGAGGTCGGCATGTCCAGGGTCTCCCCCAGGACGTTGAAGATGTGGCCCTTGACGGAATCGCCGACCGGCACGGAGATCGCGGCGCCGGTGTCCTGCACCGGGAGGCCGCGGACCAGGCCGTCAGCACCCTGCATGGAGATGGCGCGCACGAGGTTGTCCCCGAGGTGCTGGGCGGTCTCGAAGGTGATCTTCTTCGTCTCGCCGCCGAGGGTCACCTCGGTGGTCAGCGCGTTGTAGATCTCCGGCATGCCGTCCGCCGGGAACTCGATGTCGACGACCGGGCCGATGACCCGGGCGATACGACCGATCGCACCCGACGGAACGGCCACGGCGGACTGTTCTGCAGTACTGGCAGTCATCTCTCTCACTTCACTTGATGTTGGATGATGTCAAAGCGGTCTGTTCAGGAGGCCGTCGCGGCCGTCCCGTGGCGGTCAGCTCGCGGACAGAGCGTCGGCACCGGCGATGAGCTCGGTGAGCTCCTGGGTGATCTCGGCCTGGCGGGCATTGTTGCGCAGCAGCGTGTACTTGCGGATCAGCTCGTCGGCGTTGTCCGCAGCGGACTTCATCGCCCGCTGACGGGCCGCCAGCTCGGAGGCCGCGGCCTCGAGCATGGCCGAGTAGATGCGCGATTCGACGTAACGCGGCAGCAGGGCGTCCAGCACCTCGGCCGGGTTCGGCTCGAACTCGTAGAGCGGCAGCATCTCGTCCTCGGACTCGACCTCCTTCTCCACGACGGCCAGCGGCAGCATGCGGTGGACCACCGGCTCCTGGCTGATCATCGACTTGAACTCGGTGTAGACCAGGTACAGCTCGTCGACCCCGCCGTCGGCGGAGTCCTGGACGAACCGTTCGATCAGCGCGTCGCCGATCTCCCGGGCCGTCTCCACGGACGGAGAGTCAGTTCCGCCGGTCCAGACCTGGTCGTACTCCCGCTCACGGAAGTCGTAGTACGCCTGAGCCTTGCGGCCGTAGAGGTACGGACGCACCTCCTTGCCCTCCTCACGGAGGTAGGCGACGAGCGACTCCGCGCGCTTGAGCACATTGGTGGAGTAGGCGCCGGCGAGGCCGCGGTCAGAGGTCATGATGAGCACGGCCGCGCGGGTCGGGTTCTCCGACTTCTGCGTGAGCACGTGCTCGATGTCGTCCTGCGAGGCCACGGCCGAGACTGCTCGGGTGATGGCCTCCGAATACGGCAGCGAGGCCTGCACACGCTGGCGGGCCTTGCCGATCCGCGAGGTCGCGATCAGCTCCATCGCCTTGAAGATCTTCTTCATCGACGACGTCGATGCGATCTTCTGACGGTAGACCCGGATCTGGGCTCCCATGCTTGTCCTTCCCTGAAGTGGTCGGCTCCAGCGCCGACGTCGCTGAGCGGTGGGTCGTTGTCGGGCCCGGAGGCTCGGCGACGTCGGCGGCTGGGGTCGGAGTCAGCTCGACTCAGCGGTCCTGAGCGACGATCTCTTCCTGAGCGATATCGTCCGCGGACAGCGCCTCGGCCTGCTCGTTGCCGACGATCGACTGCGGCCCCTCCGCGTGGAAAGAACGCTTGAAGTCGACGATCGCCTCTTCCAGCGCGGCGACGGTGTCGTCCTCGAGCTTGCCGGAGGCCGCGATGTTGGTCAGCACGGAGGTCTTGCGGCGCAGGTGCTCGATCCAGTCCTGCTCGAAGCGCCCGACGTCGTTGATCTCGACGTCGTCCAGGTGGCCCTTCGAACCGGCCCAGATGGAGACGACCTGCTCCTCGACCGGGTACGGGGTGTACTGCGGCTGCTTGAGCAGCTCCATCTGACGCTCACCGCGGACCAGCTGCTGACGCGTGGCCGGGTCCAGGTCCGAGGCGAACATCGCGAAGGCCTGCATGTCGCGGTACTGGGCCAGGTCCAGCTTCAGCGTGCCGGCCACCTTCTTCATCGCCTTGACCTGCGCGGCACCACCGACGCGGGACACCGAGATGCCGACGTCGACCGCGGGGCGCTGGTTGGCGTTGAAGAGGTCCGACTGCAGGAAGATCTGACCGTCGGTGATGGAGATGACGTTGGTCGGGATGTAGGCGGAGACGTCGTTCGCCTTGGTCTCGACGATCGGCAGGCCCGTCATGGAGCCCGCGCCCATCTCGTCGGAGAGCTTGGCGCAGCGCTCCAGCAGGCGGGAGTGCAGGTAGAACACGTCGCCCGGGAAAGCCTCGCGTCCCGGCGGGCGGCGCAGCAGCAGCGAGACAGCACGGTAGGCCTCGGCCTGCTTGGAGAGGTCGTCGAAGACGATGAGCACGTGCTTGCCGCCGTACATCCAGTGCTGGCCGATGGCCGAGCCGGCGAAGGGCGCCAGATACTTGAAGCCCGCCGGGTCCGAGGCCGGGGAGGCCACGATGGTGGTGTACTCCAGAGCGCCCTGCTCCTCAAGGGTCTGGCGCACCGCCGCAATGGTCGAGGCCTTCTGTCCGACGGCCACGTAGATGCAACGCACCTGCTTGTCGACGTCGCCGGACTCCCAGTTGGCCTTCTGGTTCAGGATCGCGTCGATCGCGATGGCCGTCTTGCCCGTCTGGCGGTCGCCGATGATCAGCTGACGCTGGCCGCGGCCGATCGGGATCATGGCGTCGATGCCCTTGATGCCGGTCTGCAGCGGCTCATGCACCGACTTGCGCTGCACCACCGACGGCGCCTGGAGCTCCAGGGCACGGCGGCCTTCGGGCTCGATGGCGCCGAGGTCGTCGATCGGCTGGCCCAGCGGGTCGACGACGCGACCCAGGAAGTTGTCGCCCACCGGCACCGAGAGGACCTCGCCGGTGCGGTGCACCTCCTGACCCTCCTCGATCCCGGAGAACTCGCCGAGGATGACGACACCGATCTCACGGGTGTCCAGGTTCTGGGCCAGGCCCAGGGTCCCGTCCTCGAAGCGGAGAAGTTCGTTCGCCATGGTCGAGGGAAGTCCCTCGACGCGGGCGATGCCGTCGGCCGCCGAGATCACCCGTCCGACCTCGACGCGCTCGGTGCGCCCCGGGTCGTAGGACGCTGCGAACTCGTTCAAAGCATTGCGGACGTCGTCGGCGTTGATGGTCAAGTCGGCCATCTGCAGTCCCTGCTCTCCTGTGTCGTGGCCGCAGCTGCGGCCGTCTGGTTCAAAGATTCACGTGTATGTCAGCGCCATCAGCGCTGGATGTCAACGGCGCTGCGAGACGCGTGCGCTGCTCCGGGTCGCCCGGATCAGCCGGCGAGCCTCCGGTGGAGGTCGTTGAGTCGGGTGGCGACCGTGGAGTCCACCACCTCGTCACCGACCTGCACCCGGATCCCACCGACAACGGAGGGGTCGACGACGACGTCGAGCCTGAGCTCTCGGCCGAAGTACCGGTCGAGGCTGGCGCTCAGACGCTGCCGGTGGGCGGCGTCGAGCTCCTTGGCGACGGTGACCTGGGCGATCCAACGCTGCTGACGTGCCGCGATGCGCTCGGCGAAACGCTCGACGAGCGCCTCCGGCCGGAGTCCGCGAGGAGTCGAGACCGCGCGGTCGATGAGCAGGCGGGCCTCGGCGCCGGCCTCCGGTGAGAGGCGCGCCGCCAGCTTCTGCTTCGACTCGGCCGGAGCCTGGCTGTCCGTCAGCGCCCGCTGGACCTCGTGGGAGGACAGCACCGCCCGGCGGAACGCCAGCAGCTCCGACTCCAGCGACTCGAGGCCCCGCAGCCCGTCCTTCTCGGCCTGCGCGGCCACGACGGCCACCGCCAGGCGCTCCACCGCGTCGCCGAGGTCACGCTCCCGGCTCCAGCGCTGCGAGGCGATCGCCTCGAGGACCGTCACTGTGGCCGGACGCGCCTTGGCTCCGAAGAGGCCGCGCACGACGCCTGCCCGCTCCTGCGCCTCACGGGCAGGGTCGGTCAGGCTGCGGCGCAGACCCGCCGAAGAGTCCAACACGTCGAGCGCGCCGAACAGCTCGTCCGCCACGGGAAGTTCGCTGGCCGCGAGAGTCTCCGACAGCTGTTCCTGCAGGGTGGCGAGGGATTCACCGGTCACCGCAGCCATTACTGTGCCGCTCCTGTCCTGTTCGACTGCTCAGCGTCGAGGTCGGCCAGGAAGCGGTCGACCACGCGCTGCGAACGGGCGTCGTCCTCCAGCGCCTCGCCGACGATCCGGCTCGCGAGCTGTGTGGCCAGCGTGCCGACGTCCTGGCGCAGCGTCACCGCGGCCTGCTGGCGCTCGGCGGCGATCTGCTGCTGAGCCTGCTCGGTGATGCGTGCCGCCTCGGCGGCCGCCTTCTCCTTGTGCTCAGCGACGATCTGGGCACCCTCGGCGCGGGCCTCCTCGCGGATGCGACTGGCCTCGGCGCGGGAGTCCGCCAGGTTCTGCTCGTACTCGGCCTTCATCGCCTCGGCCTCGGCCTTGGCCTCCTCGGCCTGGCTCAGGCCGCCCTCGATCGCGTTGCGGCGATCCTGGTAGGCCTTCTCGAAGGCCGGAGCGATGAACTTCACCACGACGAACAGCAGCACCAGGAAGCCCAGGATGACGACGAGCGTCTCCCACAGGTTGGGCACCAGAGGGTTGGCGTCCTCGGCGGCTGCCTGGATCAGTGAAGTGCTGATCATGTGTTCACCCATTTTCACTAGTCAGACGGTCTGGAGGGGGCCCAGCGCCGCTGCGCCCCGTTCACGGATTGCCTCTGACCCGCCTCAGAGCACGAAGGCGAAGACGATGGCGAGGACGAAGACCGCCTCTGCCAGGGCGAAGCCGAGGATGGCGATCGGCTGCAGCACGCGCTGCGCCTCGGGCTGGCGGGCCACACCGTTGATGTAGGCGGCGAAGACCAGACCGATGGCGATGGCAGCACCGAGGCCGGCGATGCCCATGCCGAGCATGTTCAGGGATCCATCCATGGAGATTCTCTCTTTCTGTCTCGATCCCGGTGCGTCTCACCGGGACTGTCTCTGTGTGTCCGCCCGTCCGGCGCAGCCGGTCGGACGTTCGTTCTCTTCGGCGGACGCTCGCGGCGCCCGGTGTGTGAAGTTGTCTGTAGCCTTCCCGGTCGCCTCGGCGCAAGACCGGAGCGCTCGGGAAGGGCCTCCGCTCAGTGGGCGTCGGCCTCGATGGAGCCTTGGATGTAGATGGCGGTCAGCAGCGCGAAGACGAAGGCCTGCAGGACCATCATGATGATCTCGAGGAAGTAGAGCGGAATGGAGCCCAGCAGGATCAGGACGCCGAGGCTGGCATTGCCGATGCCCTCCTGCTGCGCGATGAGGAACTCCGCACCTGAACCGGCGAGCATCACGATGATGTGGCCGGCGAGCATGACGGCCATGATTCGCAGCGAATGCGTCAGCGGGCGGATGAGGAAGTTGGAGAGGAACTCGATCGGGATGAGCAGCGGAAGCAGCCACTTCGGCACGCCCGAGGGCACCGTCATCAGCTTGAGGAAGCGGCCTCCGTGGAGCTTGAAGCCCATGAAGATCCAGGTGACCCAGATGATCGCCGCGATCGCGTAGGCCGACCCCGCGTGGGAGAAGGTCGGCATCTGCAGGAACGGAATGGCTCCGAACAGGTTGTTGAACAGGACGAAGAAGAACACCGTGAACAGGAACGGGACCCAGGGCTTGAAGTGCTTCTCGCCGAGGATGTCCCGTCCGAGGGTGTTCCTCGCGAAGGCATAGCCGCCTTCGGCGACGAACTGCAGTCGTGACGGCACGAGCGCCTGCTTGCGGATGGCGAAGGAGAAGAACCACCAGATGGCCAGCACGGCCAGGACGACCATCAGCATGTTCTTGCCGAAGCCGCTCCCCCATTCCGCCATCCACGGGAAGATCTCGGGGAGGTGGGTCTCACTGATGGTGGGCGGGGCGAAACCACCCTCGTCGTCGGCTGCGAGCGCAAGCGAATGCAACGCTGGTCCTCTCTGCGGTGTCCGTCATCGGGCACAAGGGGCCAGAAGCCCCGGGCATGGATCGAGCCGGAGGGTCTCCGTCTCTACGTCGTTCTAGGCGCAATCGGCGGATTCTCTCCGGTGACAAGCACACAGAGACATCCCTCAACCTCAGAGCAAGGTCAAGCTGTGGAGCGGTGGATGGACAGAATCCATCACCGTGATGCGGCCCTTGGCAAGCTTATCAAAGACCGACGTGACTCACGGCATGCCTCTCACACCGGAGTCCACTGTACTACGCCGTGTAGAAAACTGCTCGTCGATGACGTCAGACGTCAGCCGGAGCCGTTCCTGCCACTCTCCGGGTCGATCGGCGTGCGCAGGCGCAGGAAGGCGGCGATCTCGCCGGACTGCCAGGCGATGACGACGGCGGCCGCCGCCCCCACGGTCCACCCCGGCAGCACCCACCCAGGGGCCGTCACCGAGGAGAGGACCACGGCGAGCACCGCCAGCTTCAGGGCGAAGCCGAGCATGAAGGCTGTGATGGCCTGGCTGGGCATGACCCGCTCGGCCACGTCGACCAGCACGAGGCTCACCGCCGAGAGGACCAGCACCATCGAACCGCCCAGTGCGGCGCTCATCCCGGCGTCGACGCCGGCCACCGCCAACGCCAGCAGGACGGCGGCCACCGTCATCGCCCCGCCGGTGGTCAGGGCGAGCCACAGCACGCGGCGCCAGCCGGTGGCACGGGGGAAGATCCGCCCGCTCATGCCGAGCCCTCGCGTCGGGCGCGCAGTGCGCGTTCGGCCGCCTGACGATTCAGCCGCCGGGCCCGGCGGCGCAGGGACGGCCACAGCGTCAACGCTGTGGCTCCCCCGAGGGAGACGAACATGCTCAGGCTCACGAACCACCAGGGCAGGAAGCTGAAGGAGACGGCGCCGAAGGCGAAGAGACCGGACCACAGGTACAGCAGCAGCACCGCCTGGGGATGGGAGTAGCCGCCGTCGACCAGCTTGTGGTGCAGATGGCCCCGGTCCGGGCTGAACGGCGAGGCTCCTCGGGCGGTGCGCCGGATCACCGCCAGGGCCAGATCCAGCAGCGGCAGCAGGGTCACCGCCAGAGGCAGCAGCACGGGCATGTAGGCGGGCACGTTCCGGAAGCGCCAGCCTTCGGTGAGCTGGCCGACGTCGGAGGTGACCGCGACCGCACCGGCGGCCATGACCAGCCCCAGCAGCATGGCCCCGGTGTCCCCCATGATGATGCGGGCCGGATGGAAGTTGTGCGGCAGGAAGCCCAGGCATGCGCCGACCATCACCGCCATGAGCAGGGTCACCAGGTTGGAGGCGTCGAAGGCGTTGATCGACAGCGTCAGCAGGTAGCTGTAGATGAAGAAGGCGCTGCCGCCGATCGCAGCCACGCCGGCGGCCAGCCCGTCCAGCCCGTCGATGAAGTTGAAGGCGTTGATGGTCAGCACCACGAGGAACACTGTGAGCGCCGACTGCACGGGGACGTCCCCCACGCCCAGCCAGCCCACGGGCATGACCTCGAGCCGCACGCCGTGCACGACGAGCAGCACGCCGGCACCGATCTGCCCGAGGAGCTTCAAGAACCAGTGGATGTCCCAGGCATCATCCGCCATGCCCACGATGAGGATCAGCACCATAGCGGCGAAGACTCCGCGCACCGGGGTCAGATCCGCGAAGATCCCGCTGAGGTACGGGACCGCTGCGGCCGTCGCCAGGCCCACCACCATGCCGACGAACATCCCTGCCCCGCCCCAGCGGGGCAGGGTCTGACGGTGCATGTCCCGCGCGCGGACAGGGGTGTACACCCCGAGGGTCAGCGCCACGTGGCGGACCAGGGGCGTGATCGCGTAGGTCACCACCGCTGAGATGGTGAGCACGATGAGGAAATAGATCATGGGGCAGTCAGTCGGCCGTTCAGCCCTCGTCCACGGCGTCGCCCGCAGCGTCGCCAGCCACGTCCGACGCCACATCCGGCACGACGGCCTGCAGCTCGGCGAGGCTGATCGCCCCGTCCCGGACCACTCGAGGCGGCTCCACGGTGCAGTCCACGATCGTGGACGGGCTGGTGGTGTCCCGGACGCCGTCGTCGAGATACACGCTGACGGCCTCACCGAGCATCTCGCGGGCCTGGGCGACCTCCGTGGCGGCGGGCAGTCCGGTGCGGTTGGCCGAGGAGACCGCCATCGGGCCGGTCTGGTTCAGCAGCTCCAGGGCGAGGTCGTCGGCAGGCATGCGCAGCGCCACAGTTCCCCGCGTCTCCCCCAGGTCCCAGGCGAGGGACGGCTGGGCCTGCAGGATCAGTGTCAGCGCGCCGGGCCAGAACGCCTCTGCCAGGCTGCGGGCGGCCTCCGGCACCTCATCGGCGAGGGCGTCCATGACCGCCTGTCGCCCGATCAGCACCGGGGGCGGCATCGTCCTGTTGCGGCCCTTGGCCGCCAGCAGGATGCTCACCGCCTGCGGGGAGAAGGCATCCACACCGATCCCATAGACCGTGTCGGTGGGGATGACCACGCACTCTCCGCGCCGCACGGCCTCCGTGGCCGCGGCGATCCCTGCGGAACGGGCATCGAGTTCATGACAGTCGACAATCTGGGTCACGCGCGTCATTCTCCCATGTCTATGGCGTCGAACGGACTCTGGCGAGCAGCTGTGTCCGTGCGCACAGCACTTGTGGCGCGGTCCCGTCCGGTCAGGTCCTGGTGGGTGCGCACCTGGGCGAACCGTGGATCCTCGGCCAACCGCGCCGCGATCGTCGCAGCCTGCACTTCGGCATGCTCCATGATCATCCAGCCGCCGGCGGACAGCAGAGCCGCGGCACTGTCCACCACCGCCCACGGCACCTGCAGGCCGTCGGGGCCCCCGCCGTAGAGGGCCAGCTCCGGATCATGCTCCCGCACCTCCACCTCCGTGGGCACCATCCCCGGCGGGATGTAGGGCGGGTTGGAGACCACGACGTCGAAGGTGGCCTCCCATTCTGCCGGCACCTCGCGCAGGTCCTGCCGATGCAGGGTGACCCCGTGCGGCTCGAGGTTCACCCGCGCCCAGGCCGCCGCCTGCTCGCTGAGCTCCACCGCGTGGACCTCTGCAGCGGGATGCTCGGCCGCGATGGCGGCCGCCAGCGCCCCCGAGCCGGTGCCCAGGTCGATGACCCGGGGCCGGGAGACCCTGACGCACTGCAGACGGTCCAACGCCGCCTGGGCGACCTGTTCGGTCTCCGGACGGGGGATGAAGACGCCAGGGCCGATCCGCAGCTCCAGTCCGCGGAAGGGAGCGAGGCCGGTGAGATGCTGCAGAGGGACCCGCCGGGCGCGTTCGTCCACCAGGGACCGCAGCCGTTCTGCCGTCTCGGGATCCGCCCGACGCCCGGCCAGCGCCAGGGCGGCGGCGCGGCCACGGCTCTCGCCGAGCACATGGGCCAGCAGGATCTCGGCGTCCACTCGGGCAGACGGCACCCCAGCGTCGCGGAGCCGCCCCACGGCGTCCCGCAGGAGGTCCTCCAGGGACACCTGCGTCGGAGAGACCTCGGCGGTCATGCCCCGTGACCCTCCGCCAGTGCGGACAGGCGCTCCTGTTCATCGAGCTGGATGCAGGACTGGACGACGGCCTCGAGGTCGCCGTCCATGACCGCGTCGAGGTTGTACGCCTTATATCCGGTGCGGTGATCGGCGACGCGGTTCTCCGGGTAGTTGTAGGTCCGGATGCGTTCCGACCGGTCCATCGTCCTGACCTGGGACTTCCGCGCCTGCGCGTTCTCGGCGTCGATCTGCTCCTGCTGGTGGGCGAGCAGCCGCGACCGGAGGACCCGCATGGCGGCGTCCTTGTTCTGCAGCTGCGACTTCTCGTTCTGCATCGCCACGACGATTCCCGTGGGCAGATGGGTGATGCGGACCGCCGAGTCGGTGGTGTTGACGCTCTGTCCGCCGGGCCCCGACGACCGATAGACGTCGATCTTGAGATCGTTCTGGTGGATCTCGATCTCTTCGGGCTCGTCCACCTCGGGCAGCACCAGGACCCCGGCGGCCGAGGTGTGGATGCGACCCTGGGACTCGGTCTCGGGGACGCGCTGGACGCGGTGCACCCCGCCCTCGAACTTCAGGTGCGCATAGACCCCCTGGGCCGGGTCGGTCGCACCGGCACGGACGGACATCTGGACGTCCTTGTATCCGCCCAGGTCGGAGGGCGTCGAGGAGATGATCTCGGTCTTCCACCCCTTCGACTCGGCGTAGCGGGTGTACATCCGCAGCAGATCCCCTGCGAAGAGCGCCGCCTCGTCGCCGCCGGCGCCGCCCTTGACCTCGATGATCACGTCTCGGGCGTCGTTCTCGTCTCGTGGGATGAGCATGCGCAGCAGACGGTCCGCCGCGGCGTCGAGCTGGAGGCGCAGCTGCTCCGCCTCCTCCGCGAAGTCCGAGTCCTCCTCCGCCAGCTCCCGGGCGGCGTCGAGGTCCTCGGTGAGTCTGGACCAGCGTCGATGGGCCTCGACGACGCCGTTGAGCCGGGCGTAGCGACGGCCCAGCCGCCGCGCCAGCGCCTGATCGGCGTGCACGTCAGGGTCCGAGAGCCGCGTCTGCAACTCGACATGCTCCGCCAACAGGGTGTCGACGGAGTCGAACATGCGCTTCTCGAGAGAGGGGTCTGGGGCTGCCATGGGGTGAAGGCCTTCTGCTGCGGGTCGACAGGAACGTGGGACAAGAACAAGAAGGACTAGCGTCCCGACGTCGAACGACGGCGCCGGGAGAGGGCGCGCAGCCC
>NZ_JBQYEY010000026.1:0-48692 GCF_052656005.1 Nesterenkonia sp. K-15-9-6 | reverse complement strand
CCATCTTGAGTCGGCCGGTCGGGGTCAGTGTGGAGTTCGGGTGCACCGCGGTAGCGTGGGTCGTCGTTCAGCGGCGATCGTCGTTCACAGGTCCAGGTGCGGGAAGGCCTGGGCGAGCAGCGTCTCCAGCTCCTTGGCGTGACGCCGGGCCTGACCGACGGACGTGGCCGCGGACTCCCCGCGGGAGACCAGCTGAAGCTCCTGGTCGAGCAGCGGCACCAGGCTGAGCCCCAGGAAGGGCCAGGGACCCTGGTTGACGGGCTCGTCCTGCGCGTAGATGAACTCGGCGTCGGCGGGGTAGGAGTCCAGCTCCTCGCGCAGCTGGTCCACCGGCAGGGGGTAGAGCTGCTCGAGCCGCACGATCGCCGTCGTCTGGTCGTCGTGCTTGGCCCGCGTGGCCACGAGGTCGTAGTACAGCCTCCCCGAGGTGATCAGCACGCGCTTGACCTGGGACTTGTCGACGCCGTCGTCTCCGATGACCTCACGGAAGGTGCCGGTGGTGAAGTCCTCGACGGAGTTCGCGGCGGCCTTGAGACGCAGCAGCTGCTTGGGGGAGAACACCACCAGCGGCCGGCGGGGCCGTGCCACCGCCTGACGGCGCAGCAGGTGGAAGTAGTTCGCACCGGTGGAGGGCATGACCACGGTCATGTTGTCCTCCGCGCACAGCTGCAGGAAGCGCTCCGGCCGACCGGAGGAGTGGTCCGGGCCCTGGCCCTCATAGCCGTGCGGCAGCAGCATCACGACCGAGGAGCGCTGGCCCCACTTCTGCTCGGCGGTGGCGATGAACTCGTCGATCACCGTCTGCGCGCCGTTGACGAAGTCGCCGAACTGGGCCTCCCACAGCACCAGGGCCTGGGGGTTCTCCACCGAGTAGCCGTACTCGAAGCCCAGGGCCGCATACTCGGAGAGCAGCGAGTCGTAGATGAAGAACCGCGCCTGGTCCTCGGTCAGGTTCTTCAGCGGGTACCACTCGTCGCCGTTGACCCGGTCGTGGAACACCGCGTGCCGCTGGACGAAGGTCCCGCGCCGTGAGTCCTGACCGGCCATGCGGACCTCGATGCCCTCCATCAGCAGCGAGCCGAAGGCCGCGATCTCGGCGAAGCCCCAGTCGATGCCGCCTTCGCGGGCCATCTTCGCCCGCTTCTCCAGCAGGGACTTCAGCTTCGGGTGGGCGGTGAAGCCGTCCGGGATGTTGGTGTGCACCTCGCCGATGTGTGCCAGCGACTCCTCGGAGACCGCGGTGTCGTCCGCAGCCCGGATCGGGGTGTCCTCCTCCAGCTCCGAGGCCGTCGGGGCGACGATGTCGCCGCCGCCGCTGGGCACGCTGACGGTCGAGACCGGCTGGGTCTGAGCCGCGTGGGTCTCGGTGAAGACACGCTCCAGGCGCTGGCGGAAGTCCTGCAGAGCCTGGTCCGCCTCGTCCTGGGTGATGTCGCCACGACCGACCAGATTCTCCGTGTAGAGCCGACGGGTCGACCGCTTGGCCTCGATGAGGTTGTACATCTTCGGCTGGGTCATCGCCGGGTCGTCGCCCTCGTTGTGGCCACGGCGGCGGTAGCAGACGAGGTCGATCACGACGTCCTTGTTGAACCGCTGCCGGTACTGGAAGGCCAGCGAGGCCACACGCGCGACCGACTCCGGGTCATCCCCGTTGACATGGAAGATCGGGGCCTGGATGGCCTTGGCCATGTCCGTGCAGTAGGTCATCGAACGGCCCGACTGCGGCGCGGTGGTGAAGCCGACCTGGTTGTTGACCACCACGTGGACGGTGCCGCCGGTGCGGTAGCCGCGCAGCTGGGACAGGTTCAGCGTCTCGGCGACCACGCCCTGCCCGGCGAACGCGGCGTCGCCGTGCACCAGCAGCGGCAGCACCGAGAAGGAGCTCAGGCCATCGGGCCCTCTGTCCAGGCGGTCCTGCTGGGCACGCACGATGCCTTCGAGCACCGGGTTGACCGCCTCCAGGTGGGAGGGGTTCGCAGCCAGGTAGACGCTGGTCGAATTGCCACGGTCAGAGGTGAACGAGCCGCGCGTGCCGAGGTGGTATTTCACGTCGCCCGAACCGATGCCCGCCTCGCGGCCCTCGAACTCGCGGAAGATCTGCGCGTACGTCTTGCCCGCGATGTTGGCGAGGACGTTGAGACGACCTCGGTGCGCCATGCCGATGGCCACCTCGTCGAGTCCCTCGTCGGCGGCTTCGGAGAGGATCACGTCCATCAGCGGGATCAGCGACTCGCCGCCCTCCAGGGAGAAACGCTTCTGCCCGACGAACTTCGTCTGCAGGAAGGTCTCGAAGGCCTCGGCGGCGTTGAGGCGTCCCAGGATGCGGAACTGCTCGTCACGCGACGGCTTCGAGTAGGGGTGCTCGATCTCGTCCTGGAACCACTGGCGTTCCTCCGGAGACTGGATGTGCATGTACTCGATGCCCGTGTTGCGGCAGTAGGTGTCCCGCAGCACGCCGAGGATGTTGCGCAGCGGCAGCATCTGCTTGCCGCCGAACCCTCCTGTGGGCCAGTCGCGGTCCAGGTCCCACAGGGTCAGGCCGTGAGACTCGATCTCGAGGTCCGGGTGCTCCCGCATCCGGTACTCCAGCGGGTCCACCGAGGCCATGAGGTGGCCGCGCACCCGGTAGGCGTGGATCAGCTGCTGGATCCGGGCGACCTTGTTGATCTGGTCCTCAGGGTTGACCTGGATGTCAGCCGACCAGCGGACGGGACGGTACGGGATGCGCAGCGCCTCGAAGATCTCGTCGTAGAAGCCGTCCTCGCCCAGGAGCAGCTGGTGGATGGTCTTCAGGAACTCGCCGGAGCCGGCGCCCTGGATCACCCGGTGGTCATACGTGGAGGTCAGCGTGATGACCTTGGAGACGGCGAGCTTGTTCAGCGTCTTCTCAGAGGCGCCCTGAAACTCGGCCGGGTACTCGAGGGCACCGACGCCGACGATGCAGGCCTGCCCCTGGGAGAGCCGGGGCACGGAGTGCACGGTGCCGATGCCGCCGGGGTTGGTCAGGGAGACCGTGGTGCCGGCGTAGTCGTCGGGCGTGAGCTTGTTGTCCCGGGCGCGCTTGACGACGTCGTCGTAGGCCGCCCAGAAGTCGGTGAAGCTCATGTCCTCGGCGCCCTTGATGTTGGGCACCACCAGGGCGCGCGTGCCGTCGGGCCGGGGCATGTCGATCGCGAGCCCGAAGTTCACATGCGCGGGCTGCACGGCGGCGGGCTTGCCGTCCTTGACGGTGTAGGTGACGTTCATCGACGGGTGGGCGCGCAGCGCCTTGACCATGGCGTAGCCGATGATGTGGGTGAAGGAGACCTTGCCGCCCCGGGTGCGCTTGAGGTGGTTGTTGATGACCACGCGGTTGTCGATCAGCAACTTCGCGGGCACGGCCCGCACCGTGGTCGCCGTCGGCACGGACAGGGAGGCGTCCATGTTGGCGGCGATGGCCTTGGACATCCCCTTCAGGACGGTGACCTCGTCCTGCTTCGTCTCCTTCGGCGCCTCGTCGCCCCGCGAGTCGGAGGGCTCGGAGGGGATGGGAGTGGTGCCGGAGTCCTTGGACTTCTTGGTGGTGGGCTGCTTGGGCGCCACGGGGCGGGTGCCGGTGGGGGACTTCTCCGTGGCGGGCTTCTGCTGGTGCTCCGGCTCGGCGGGCGTGGCCGTCATCGGGGTGCTCTCCTGCCGGGAGTCCTGCTGGTTCGTCGCAGCGGCCCGACGTTCGGCTGCGGTGCCGTTGCCGGAGCCGCCGGCCGGGGTCGACGAGGCGGAGGAGGCGGGGGCGGAGCTTCCGGAGGCGCCGTTGCCTGCCTGAGCGTCTTCGGCGGGGGACTCGCCCTCGAGTCGACGGAAGATGTCAGCCCACTTGCGGTCCACGGAGTCCGGGTCCGCCTTGTACTTGTCGTATATGTCGGCGACCAACCATTCGTTTCCGGGGAACTCCTCCGCGAGACGGCTGGACGTTAGCTCTGGCACTGTGGATACGCCTCTTCCATATGTGTTGTGTCGGTTCGCCGCACCGTGCGCGTGCATGTCCGGCCGAGATGCTCGGCAGGCGGTGCGATATTCCCACCAGGAGGGTCACGACGACGGCGTCCTCGCCGTCCGCCGGGCTCTCGCCCCGGCTGGCCGGAGACCCTCTCGGTCACCTCGTCCCAGCATAGTGACTTTCCTGACGGAGCCGCCACCGTGCGCGGTATCGTGTCTGATGCCGTGCGACACGTCCTCAGAGGGGCGGTGTCCCCGCGGCGCGAGCGCGAGACCCCGAAGGGCGGACGACCACCCCCATGAAGTTCCTCAACGAGCCCACCACCGACCTGACGTACGCCGACGTCTTCCTCGTCCCCTCCCGGTCCGAGGCGATGTCGCGGATGGAGGTGGACATCTCTGCCGACGACGGCACCGGATCGACCATTCCGCTGGTCGCGGCGAACATGACGGCGGTGACCGGCCGGCGCATGGTCGAGACGATGGCGCGCCGCGGCGGACTCGGAGTGCTGCCTCAGGACATCCCGCTGGAGGTGATCCGGCAGGTCACCGAATGGGTGAAGTCCTGCCACCCGGTCTTCGAGACGCCGCTGAAGGTCGGCCCCCAGGACACGATCCTCGACGTGCTGCACCTGTTGGACAAGCGGAACCATCGTTCGGTCTGCGTGGTGGACGAGGACCTGCGCCTGGCGGGGATCGTCACCGCCGAGGACGGCGAGGGACGTGACCGCTTCTCCTCCGTCGGTTCGGTGATGCGCATGCCGCAGGTGCGGTTCACCACGGCCGAGCTGGGGCTTCAGGATCAGGCCGGCGCCCAGGACGCCGAGGCTCTGGACGCCGGGCTCCGGCAGGCCTTCCTGGCCATGGACGAGCTCGGCTGCGACTACGCGCCGGTGACCACCTCCGACGGCACCCTGGCCGGCGTGCTGACGCCGCGCGGTGCGCTGCGCTCCACCCTCTTCGCCCCCAACCTGGACTCGGCGGGACGGCTGAAGGTCGCCGCCGCCGTCGGGATCAACGGGGATGTCGCGGGGCGGGCGGAGTCGCTGCTCGACGCCGGTGTGGACGTGCTGGTGGTCGACACCGCCCACGGCCACCAGCGCAAGATGTTCGAGGCGCTGCGGGCCGTCCGCGCCGTGGTGGACTCCCACGCCGAGGGCGGTCTTACGGTCCCCGTGGTCGCGGGCAATGTGGTGACCCCTGAGGGGGTGCGCGACCTGGTCGCCGCCGGCGCGGACATCGTCAAGGTCGGGGTGGGGCCCGGGGCGATGTGCACCACCCGCATGATGACGGCCGTGGGGCGGCCGCAGTTCTCCGCGGTGCTCGAATGTGCGGCCGCGGCCCGCGAGCTGGGACGGCACATCTGGGCGGACGGCGGTGTGCGGCACCCGCGGGACATCGCACTGGCGCTGGCCGCCGGTGCCTCGCAGGTCATGGTCGGCTCCTGGTTCGCCGGGACGTTCGAGAGCCCCGGTGATCTCATCGCCGAAGCCGACGGGCGCCGGTACAAGGAGAGCTACGGCATGGCCTCCGCCCGGGCCGTCCAGCATCGCACCGCCGGTGAGGACGCCTTCTCCCGTGCTCGGAAGAGTCTCTTCGAGGAGGGGATCTCCACCTCGAAGATGTACCTGGACCCGCAGCGGCCGGGTGTGGAGGACCTGCTGGACTCGATCACCGCCGGGGTGCGTTCGTCGATGACCTATGCGGGCGCCCGGGATCTGCCGCGCTTCCGCGAGCAGGCGGTCGCAGGTGTGCAGTCGGCGGCAGGCTACGAGGAGGGCAAGCCGGTCCCCACGACGTGGTGATCCGGGCGGCGGAGGCGCAGCGCCGGGGGACGCAGTGGTGCGGCCCCGGCGTCCCGCGCTACACTGCGAAGTCTTATGGAGTGTCGACAACCGGGCTCGCGCCTGATTCTCACTGTTCCTGCTCGCCTTCCGGTCCCGTCCACCGGTTGCAGGGCCTCGGCCCGCAGCCGTTCCGGACCACCCCGCTTCCCCGACCGTGCTCCGGCGTCCGTATGCCGGTCCGCGGAGTCGCGGAGGTGCAGCTGACCCCGTGGAATGGATTCTCCTGGGCGTCGGACTCCTGCTCATCCTGGGCACCGGATTCTTCGTCGCCGTCGAATTCTCCCTCGTAGCCCTCGACCAGCCGACGGTCCAGCGCGCCATCGACGACGGCGATCGCCGGGCGGTGCCGCTGATGCGCTGCCTGAAGTCGCTGTCCACCCAGCTGTCGAGCTGTCAGCTGGGCATCACGCTCACCACGCTGCTGACCGGGTATGTGGCCGAACCTGCCCTCGGGGTGCTCCTCGCCGGTCCGTTGGACATGCTGGGCGTGCCCGACCAGGCGGTCGGCGCCGTCTCGCTGACGATCGCCATGGCGATCGCGACGCTGGTGACCATGCTCCTGGGCGAGCTGGTCCCGAAGAACCTCGCCATCGCCGAGGCCTTCGCGATCGGGCGTGCGCTGGCCCGCCCGCAGCTGGTCTTCACCGCGATCTTCCGCCCGCTGATCGTGGTGCTCAACGGATTCTCCAACCAGGTCCTCCACCGCTTCGGCCTGGAGGTCAAGGAGGAGCTCTCGGGCGCCCGCACCCCGGAGGAGCTGTCCTCGATGGTGCGCCGCTCCGCCATGCTGGGCACCCTCGACGAGGGCACCGCGGCCTATCTGGACCGGACCCTGCGGTTCTCGGAGCGCACAGCCGCGGACGTGATGTCGCCGCGGCCGCGTATGGTGACCGTGGACGCAGAGGCCCCGCTGACCGAGCTCATCGATGTCGCCCGGCGCACCGGCTACTCCCGGTTCCCCGTGCTGGGGGAGTCCGTGGACGACGTCCGTGGCATCGCCCATCTGAAGAAGGCCGTGGCCGTGCCGCGTGACAAGCGCGCCGGGTTGGTGGCCGCGACCGTGATGACCGAGATCACGCGGATCCCTGAGACCATCCATCTGGACTCGCTGCTCTCGGTGCTCCGGGAGGCTCCGCTGCAGGTCGCCGTCGTCGTCGACGAGTACGGGGGCACGGCAGGCGTCGTCACCCTGGAGGACCTGATCGAGGAGATCGTCGGTGAGGTCGCCGACGAGCATGACCGGCTCACGCCCGGAGTGCTCCAGGCCGCTGACGGAGACTGGTACTTCCCGGGGCTGCTCCGCCCCGATGAGATCAACCCCCAGATCCTCGAGCTGGACATCCCTGAGGACCCGGCCTACGAGACCGCTGCGGGTTTCATGCTCGACCGCCTGGGCCGCGTGGCGGGCGTGGGTGACGAGACCGAGGTCGAAGGCGGCAGGCTCGTCGTCGCGGGGGTCGACGGGCGCCGGATCGACAGGATCCGTTTCGTCCCCGATCCCGAGGCCCGTCGGATAGCCGCCGAGGCCGCCGCTGAGCGTGCCCGGCGGGCAGCGGCGGAGCGTGCGGAGCACATGCGCGCCGCCGCCGACCGGAACGGAGGTGACCCGCGATGATCTCCGACGTGATGGGGATCGTCTGGCTGGTCCTCCTGCTTGCGGGCAATGCCTTCTTCGTCGCCGGCGAGTTTGCGGTGATGAGCGCTCGACGCAGCCAGATCGAACCGAAGGCGGGGGGCGGTTCCACGGCCGCGCGGACCGCTCTCTATGCCATGGAGCACGTCTCGCAGATGTTGGCGATCGCTCAGCTGGGCATCACGGTCTGCTCGCTGCTGATCCTGCAGGTCTCCGAGCCCGCCATCCATCATCTGCTGACCGAGCCGCTGATGTGGCTGGGCCTGAACCCGACGGCGGCCTCCGTGGCGGCCTTCCTGGTGGCGCTGGTGATCGTCTCCTTCCTCCATGTGACGCTGGGGGAGATGGTGCCGAAGAACTTCGCCGTCTCCGTGGCGGACCGCGCGGTGCTCATGCTGGCGCCTCCGATGGTCGTCCTCTATCGGATGCTCAAGCCGGTGATCGTCCTGCTCAACGTCTCGGCGAATCTCGTGCTGCGTCTGTTCGGTGTAACCCCCCGTGACGAGGTCGTCTCGACGTTCACGCTGGAGGAGATGCAGTCGATAGTGGCCGAGTCGACCCGCGGGGGGACGGTCCATGACGACGCCGGCGTCATCGCCGGTGCCCTGGTCTTCGGCGACTACACGGCGGAGTCTGTGATGGTTCCTGTCGAGGATGTGGTCACCGTGCCGGCCGACGTCACACCGAAGCAGGTGGAGAAGGCGGTGGGACGCACGGGCTTCTCGCGCTTCGTCGTCGTCGACGGGGGCGGTGAGATGACCGGGTACGTCCACCTCAAGGACGTGATGAGCCTGCCCGAGTCCCAGGTGGGGGAGCCCATGCCGGTGACGGCGGTCCGATCGCTGGGCAACATGGCCCCGGCGGACGAGATCGAGGACTGTCTGGCCCAGATGCAGCGCACGGGCTCACACCTGGCCCGTGTCATCGACGCCGGCGGCGAGACGCGGGGTGTGCTCTTCCTGGAGGACGTCCTGGAGGTGCTGGTGGGGGAGATCCACGACGCCACCCAGTCTCGGGATTCACGCCGCCGGCACCGGGTCGGCGAGGACGGCTGAGGGCGTGCGGGCGGACCACAGAGGACGGCACTCACTGCGCAGATGAGATTTGTTCTCAACATCGAGCAGGCGTACGCTGTAGTGCGCCGCGGGCATGCAGCTGTCCGCCGGTCGACCCACCCTCCGAGATAGAGAGTCCGACCATGACCCTGAGCCGTTCTGCAGACTCCGCGCCCGCCGTGACCGTCGCTGGCCGAGCGTCCGGACTGACGCGCGTCGGCACCCTGCGTGCCGCCGGGCTGCTGACGGCGGTGACCCTGACCCTGACTGCTTGTGGGGGCGGCGGCGAGACTGCCGACGACGTCAGCTCCAGCGACGGTGAGGACACGGGCCTGGTCATCATCGCCTCCACCGACGTCTACTCGGATCTGGCGGAGAAGGTCGTCGGCGACACGGCCGAGGTGGACGCCATGGTGGACAACCCGGCGATGGATCCGCACTCCTATGAGGCCACTCCGCAGGACCGCCTGAGCATCGAGAAGGCCGATGTGATCATCGCCAACGGCGGAGGCTACGACCCCTTCATCACCCGGCTGGCCTCCTCAGCGGGCAAGGACGACCTCGTCTACCAGGTCATCGACGGGGAGAACCATCACGCCCACGAGTGGACGGGCAGCTATGAGAACGAGCACGTCTGGTACGACCTGTCCCTGATGGCCGAGGTCGTCCGCGACTTCGGCGAACACATGAGCGACCTCGCCCCGGAGAACGCCGACCTCTACGGGGAGAATGCTGAGTCGACCGCGCAGCAGCTCGAGGAGCTGGATGAGCGCAACCGCGCCCTCGGCGCCGACGGGCTCGGCTTTCTGGCCACAGAGCCCGTCTCGCAGTTCCTGCTGCTCGACGCCGGCTTCGACGATCTCACCGAGGAGCAGTTCCTGGCGGCGGTGGAGCACGGCGACGACGTCGCACCGCGCATCTATCAGGACGCGCTCGACACGGCCACCGGTGATGACATCGACATGCTCGCCTACAACGAGCAGACGGAGACCAACCAGTCTCTGCAGATCCGCCAGGCCGCTGAGGATGCCGGGGTCCCGGTGGTCGAGTTCTCCGAGACCCTCCCTGACGACATCGACGACTACCTCGAGTGGATGGAGCACAACATCGACCAGGTCGAGGAGATCGTGGAGGCAGCCGGTGAGTGATCGCGCCGGTGCCTCGGCGGCGCTGTCCCTCGACGGCGCCGGCATCGCCTTCCATGGCCGCACGCTGTGGGAGGGGCTCGACCTGGACCTGTCCCCGGGGGAGTTCCTCGCCGTGCTCGGTCCCAACGGGGCCGGCAAGTCCACGCTGTTGAAGGTCCTCCTGGGCCTCCAGCGGCTCAGCGCCGGCGACGTCCGTGTGGCCGGCCGTGCCGTGCGCCGCGGCAGCAGCGACGTCGGCTACATCCCTCAGCAGCACGCTCTGCCGGCGGAGACGCCGTTGCGCGCTCGCGACCTCGTCGCACTCGGGCTGGACGGGCACCGTTTCGGCTTCCGGATGCGCCCCCGCGCCCAACGCCGCCGGGTCGACGGGCTTCTCGAGGAGGTCGGCGCCACCGAGTATGCCGACATGCCGGTCGGGCTCCTCTCCGGGGGCGAGCAGCAGCGCCTGCGCGCCGCCCAGGCCCTGGCCTCCGATCCCGCTGTGCTGCTGTGCGACGAGCCCCTGCACTCCCTGGACCTCCATCATCAGCAGGCCATCACCGACCTCATCCAACGTCAGGCCACGGAGCGTGGCGCCGCCGTCGTCTTCGTCACCCATGAGATCAATCCGGTCGTCGAGCATGTGGACCGGGTGCTCTACATCGCTCGCGGCAGACATCGGATCGGCCCGACCCGTGATGTGATGCGCTCCGAGGTGCTCAGCGAGCTCTACGACGCACCCATCGACGTGATCGAGCATCGAGGGCGTCTGGTGGTGATGTCCCATCATCTCGAAGGCCACCACTGCGCGCCCGGTCACAGTGCCGACCCGAGCGCCGCTCACGGCGGGGAGCCCGGCGGCCTGGCGCCGGAGGACCCGCGGGTCGGCGTCGGGCCCCACATCCACGACGACGACCACGAGACCCATCAGCATGCCGCCCCGCATGACGTCGCCGAGCGTGCGACGCCCGGCCGCAGGACAGGAGCCGCCCGATGATCGAGCAGATCTCCTCCTCGTTCAGCACCGACGGCTATTGGGAGCTGTTCGGCCTGGTCCGCAACTCCGTCATCACCGCTGCGGTCCTCGGCCTGATGGGCGGGGTCATCGGCGTGCTGATCATGCTGCGTCGCACAGCCCTGGTGGTGCATGGGATCGCGGAGATCTCCTTCGCGGGCGCGGCGCTGTTCCTGCTCATGGGCCTGGACGTCGTGCTCGGCTCGGCCATCGGCGCGGTGGGCGTTGCGCTGCTGATCGGCGTGCTGAGCCTCAAGGACAAGGACACCAGTGCGGTGACCGGTGTGCTGATGCCCTTCGGCCTGGGGCTGGGCATCCTGTTCCTGTCGCTGTATCAGGGTCGTTCCGCCAACCGCTTCGGCCTGCTCACGGGGCAGATCGTCGGCGTGGACGATATGCAGACCCGCACGCTGGTGATCGGTGCCCTGGTGATCACCGCGGTGGTCGCCCTCCTCTGGCGGCCTCTGCTCTTCTCCTCGATCGACCCTCAGCTCGCCCAGGCGCGGGGGGTGCCCGTCAATGCCCTGTCGCTCGTGTTCATGGTGCTGCTGGGCGGGGCAGTGGCGATGTCCGTCCAGGTCGTGGGCGCCCTGCTGGTGCTCTCCCTGCTGGTGGTCCCTGCCGCGGCGGCCCTGAAGGTCACCGCACGCCCGGGGATGGCGGTGGCGCTGTCGATGGTCTTCGCCCTGATCTCCGCCGTCGGAGGCATCATGCTGGCCCTGACCGGCCAGATTCCGATCAGCCCCTACATCACCACGATCTCATTCATGATCTACCTGGTGTGTCTGTTCATCGGTCGGGGGCGACGTCTGCGCCGGCAGGAGCAGGCGGCCCGGGTCATGGCTGGGCCTGGGGGTGGCGGACCGGCCGGAGTCGGTGTCGCAGGCGAGGAGCCTTCGCCGACGGTTCCCGCACGCGCCTGACGGAGGCCGGGCCGGCGCAGGCCCGGCCGGGGCCGCCTCAGGCGTTCTCGCCCTGCTCTGCCTGCCTGGCCGCGCAGGCCTCACAGAGGCCGAAGATCTCCAGGGTGTGCCGCACGTCGGTGAACCGGTGCTGCCTCGCCAGCGTCTCCGTCCATTCCTCGATGTCGGGCGCCTCGAACTCCACTGCCAGCCCGCAGCCGCGGCAGACCAGATGATGGTGGTGCTCGTCGCGGGCGCAGAGCCGATACACCGCTTCGGTGTCGTCCGGGCGCAGGACGTCCACCAGGCCCTCCTCCTGATGGGCCTGCAGGATCCGATAGACGGTGGCCAGAGAGACCTTCTCGCCGCGGTCCTCGAGGATGCGGTGCAGGTCCTGCGCGCTGACGAAGTCCTCGAGCGAGTTCAGTGCGGCCCAGACGGCCCGCTTCTGGCGGGTGGAGCGCCCCCGCACAGGGGGCGTCGTCGCGTTCTCAGCAGTCACAGGTCTCGTCCTCGCTCGGGTGAGGTGGGCTCCGGCATCCCTCCAGCGTAACAGCGGCTCACGGGGCGTCCGGGTGGCGCCGGGCCGACGAGCTGACTCCCTCGCACCCTTGACTCCGGCATGTGACCTCCACTACTTTATCGATAAATCATTGTGGTCTGCACAACACGTCGGAGGGAAGCTCATGAGACGACGATCCCGCCTGGCCGGACTCGCCGCCGCAGCCCTGGTGCTGCCGCTGGCGGCCTGCGGCGAGGGAGAAGGCGAGGAGCCGCTCCAGTTCTGGAACCTGCTCAGCGGGGACGACGGTCGCTTCATGCAGCAGATCGTCGCCGACTACAACGCCACGGACCCGGAGATTCCGGTCTCCTTCCAACCCGCGCCGCGGGACGACATGTACATGCGGATGTACTCGGTGGCCCGGGCTGGTGCTGACATCCCCGATGTCGTGCTCGTCCACAATCTGGCCATTGCGGAGCTGGCGAGCAACGAGATCCTCACGCCGATCGAGCCGCTCCTGGAGATGGAGTCCGGGCTCACCGCGGAGAACTACCTGGAGCCGGCCTGGCAGGCGGGGGAGTATGACGGGGCGCAATGGGCGGTGCCGTTGGACCTCCATGGCCTGGTCACGTATTACAACGATGAACTCCTGGAGGACCTGGATCTCGAGCACATCCTCGATGACGATCTCGTCACGGTCGAGGAGATCATGGATCTCGAGGGCCAGCTCCCTGAAGGGGTGTACGCGACGACGACCTTCTTCGCCCCCCTGCTGGTCTACAACTGGCAGTACAACATCGGCGAGGGCGTCGGGGACGGCGCCGAGGACATCGACTTCTCTGCGGAGCCCTATGTGCAGGCCCTCGAAGCCATCCAGGGCATGCAGGAGGCCGGGCTGATGGCCCCGGAGGACGCCGACTCCGCCCAGGTATTCCGCAGCGGACGTGCGCTCTTCCACCCCTCCGGGACCTGGGAGATCAGCGGCCACGACGACGTCGAGGGCTTCAGCTGGGACCTGACGCACAGCATGCAGATCGATCCGGAGAACGCCGTGAACCACTTCGAGTCCCATGCCTTCGTCCAGATGGCCGACGACGACCGCGATCCCGAGCGGGATCGAGCAGTCGCGGACTTCCTGGAGTTCGTCCGCACCCATTCGCTGGGCTGGGCCGAGGCGGGGCAGATCGTGGCCAGTCGGGACACGTTCGACAGCGAGGCCTACCAGGATCACCCCCAGTCCTTCTTCACCCGTCCGGAGAACGAGGAGCTGCTGGTCACGGACAACTTCGAGTACGCCCCCTACGTCGGGGAGGCGATCTGGGACGAGACGCCGAACGTGGCCTTCGGACGGCACAGCATCGAGCAGGCCGTCGAGCGGATGAACGAGACCACCCGGGCCCGCATCGAGATGGTGGAGGCACCATGACCACGACCACGACTGCACGAGCGCAGCGCGGCGGCGACCGCCGCGCGACCCGGCCGCCGAGCCGTCTCCCGCAGGGCCTGCGGGCCTGGTTCCGCGCGATTCCCTTCATGGGGCCTCACCTGGTCCTCTTCGCCGTCTTCGGGCTGTTCCCGGCCTGCTTCGGCATCTACGTGGCCTTCACGCAGTGGAACCTCATCGGGGATCCGCAGTGGGTCGGCCTGGACAACTTCCGGGTGCTCTTCGACACCGACCACGCCTTCCACCGCATCTTCATGAACGGCCTGTGGAACACGATCCTCTTCGTGGTCGTGGGCGTTCCGCTGCTGATCGCTGTGCCCCTGGTGCTGGCTGTCATGCTGTCCCGCAAGGACCTGCGGGGAGCCAATGTCTTCCAGGGCATCTTCTTCGTGCCCGGCCTGATCGCGGTCTCCGCCGCGGCGATCGCCTGGAACCTGGTGTTCAACCGCGAGTTCGGGCCGATCAACCACTATCTGGGCACGGACATCAGCTTCACGACGACTCAGCCCTGGGCCTGGACGACGATCTTCGTGCTCACCGTCTGGGCCGGCATCGGGGGCAACCTCATCATCTATCGCTCGGCGATCTCCGCCGTGCCCCAGGAGCTCTATGAAGTGGCCTCCATCGACGGCGCCGGGGCGGTGCGCTCCTTCTTCAACGTCACGCTGCCCTCGATCCGGCTGCCGCTGCTCTACACCACGGTGATGACCACCACCGTCTCCTTCAACGTCTTCGCCCAGCCGCTGATGCTCACAAACGGCGGTCCCGCCGACAGCACCACGGTGCTGATGATGGAGGTCCGCGACCTGGCCTTCGGCGGCGGTCCCTCGATCGCGGGCGTCGCCTCCGCCATGGCCGTGCTCCTCGGGCTGGTGCTCATGGCGATCTCCGCGATCCAGTTCTTCATCATGTACAGGAGGACCGATGTCTGACACGGCCGTCATCCAGACCGACCAGCGGGCGCCCGGACGTGGCGGCGCCGATGGCGTGCCCGGGCAGCCGCACCCGGTGACGGGGCGTCCTCGGCCGGGGAAGGGCTCGACCCTCGGCAGCCCCATGCGCTCCAAGCTGGCCCTGACCATCACCTACGTGGTGCTGCTGGCGCTGGCCCTCATCTGGCTCCTGCCGGTGGTCTTCGCCCTGTCCACCTCCTTCAAATCGCCCACCGAGTTCGCCTTCGAGTCCTTCCGGCTGCTGCCGGCCCAATGGGTGGCCGACAACTACGTCTCGCTGCTCAACGATGTGGCCGGGTACCCGGTGCTGCGGTGGTTCTGGAACTCCATGTTCATCTCCACCATGCATGCGCTGCTGACCGTCGTGGTGGTGTCCATCGCCGGCTACGGATACTCCCGTCTGGACTTCCCGGGCAAGGACGTCCTGTTCTTCACGCTGCTGGCCATCTCGCTGTTCCCGGTCATCGCGAACCTCATTCCCCTCTACGAGATCGTGTCCCGACTGGGATGGGTGAACTCTCCGTGGGCGATGATCGTCCCCGGCCTGGCGGGAGTGGCGAACATCTTCCTGGTGCGGGCCTTCCTCGCCGGGATCCCCAAGGAGATGGACGACGCCGCGCGCATCGACGGTGCCGGCGACTTCCAGATCTTCTTCCGGATCGTGCTGCCCATGATCCGGCCGATCCTCATCGTCATCTTCCTGTTCGCCTTCACCGGCTCCTGGAACGACTTCCTCTGGCCGTTGATCGTGTTCAACGACGTGGACCAGATGCCCATCACGGCCGGGCTCCAGCTGCTGCAGAACATGCTGGCCGAGTACGACCGAACAGGGCAGCTCATGGCCTCGGCGGTGATGGCGATGATTCCGACCCTGATCCTCTTCCTGGTGGCCCAGAGGTACTTCGTCAGCTCGCTGAGCATGTCCTCCGGGATCAAGGGGTGAGCGCCATGGGCCTGCTCCGCCGCTCTAGGCCTCCGGTGACGGACGCAGCGGGTGCGCCGTGCGATCCCTCGGACGGGCCCGCGGCGCATGAGGCACCTGTCCGTGGTGAACGTCCGCCGCGCCGCCGCGCAGAGCGGGCGCTGCTGGCCGTCGCCGCCGGATGGAACGGGCTGTTGGCCGTGCTGACGCTGTTTCCGTATCAGTATTGGTTCGCCTCCAGCGGCTACCAGGGGCTGGAGGACGCCGAGGCCCTCGGCTCGGCCTCCATGGTCACCGAGGTGGCCGCCGTCGTGCGCACCTACGGCATCGCCGTGCTCCTCGGGGCGCTGCTGACCGCCGTCGTCGCCTGGCGGTTGAAGCTCCAGCACAGCCGCGCGGTCACCTGGTGGCTGATCGCCTGTGTGGTCGGGACATTCCTGACCCGGGATGTGGTCAGCGTGCTGCTGTTCAGCGTCTGCCTGGCCGTCTACCTCTCGAGGTCCCGGGCGCTGCGACTCCACGCCCAGGCTCAGCGGCAGGCGGACGTGACCGCCTCCCACCCACTCACCCCCGACCAAGGAGACCGATGACCTCCCCCGTGACCTCTCCCGCGACCACTGCGGCGGGACCTGCCGACGTATCCGCACCCGACCCTGTGCCGGCCCCCGCCCTGACGGCTGTTGTCGACGTCGACGTCCCAGGCCCCACCATCAGCCGCCATGTCTACGGGCACTTCGCCGAACATCTGGGCAGGTGCATCTACGACGGGTTCTGGGTGGGGGAGGACTCGGAGATCGAGAACATCGGCGGCATCCGCGCCGATGTGGTGGAGGCGCTGCGCGCCATCGCGATCCCGAATCTGCGGTGGCCCGGTGGATGCTTCGCCGACGAATACCACTGGACCGATGGGATCGGCCCCCGTCGTGAGCGCCCGCGGATGGTCAACACTCACTGGGGTGACGTGGAGGAGAACAACCACTTCGGCACTCATGAGTTCATGGCGCTGTGTGAACTCCTCGGCACCGAGCCCTACATCTCCGGCAACGTCGGCTCGGGGACCGTGAAGGAGACCAGCGACTGGGTCGAGTACCTGACCCGCGCCGGGGACTCGCCGATGGCCCGACTCCGGGGTGAGAACGGGCGTCAGGAGCCCTGGAACGTGACCTTCTTCGGCATCGGCAACGAGCCCTGGGGCTGCGGAGGAAACCTCACCGCGGACCAGTTCAGCACCCTGGCCCGGCAGCATGCCACCTATGCCCGGGACCACGGGAAGGACCGTCTGTATCGGGTGGCCGCCGGGGGCAACGAGGCTGACTATGCCTGGACCGAGGTGCTCATGAAGCAGCTCGCGAGCGGGCTGGGAGACCCCGCACCGCGGGACCTGTACCAAGCGATCTCCTTCCACTACTACACGATGTCCGGCTCCTGGATGGACAAGGGCTCGGCCACGGAGTTCACAGACCGGGAGTATTGGGCGACGATGGCCCGCGCCCACCGGGTGGGGGAGCTGATCGCCGGCCATGCCGCTGTGATGGACGCCTATGACCCGACGAAGAAGGTCGGGCTCGCCCTGGACGAGTGGGGGACGTGGTGGAACGTCGAGCCCGGCACGAATCCCGGCTTCCTGCACCAGCAGAACACGCTGCGCGACGCGCTCGTGGCGGCAGTCCACTTCGAGGCCTTCCACTCTCACGCCGATCGTCTGCGGTTGGCCAACATCGCCCAGACGGTCAACGTGCTGCAGTCGATGGTGCTCACCGACGGGCACCGGCTGGTGCTCACCCCGACCTATCACGCCTTCGCGATGGACGTGGGTCATCATGACGCCGCCCATCTGCCCGTGCGTCCGGTCGGGGACGTCGCGCAGCGAGAAGCGGACGGGCGGGTCGTGCCCACGGTCACCGCCACGGCTTCCACGAAGGCAGGAGCCGTGACGGTGACCGCTGCGAACCTTGATCCTGATGCCGGTGCGACGGTGGAGCTGCGGCTCCGGGGCCATGGGCCGCTGGAGCTCAGCCAGGCGTCGGTCCTGACCGCAGGAGACCCTCGGGAGCACAACACGGCCGAGGAGCCGGAGCGGGTGGCGCCCGTGCCCTTCGAGGGGGCGACCTGGTCGGGAAGCACGCTGCGTCTGGAGCTTCCTCCCACCTCCTATGTGAGTCTTCGTCTGGTCGGCTGAGGCCCGGGTCCGATGAGCCGAGGCGGCGGATCTCTGGATCGAGGGATCCGCGTCGACCCCTTGACGCGGTGAAACGATTCAAATACTGTCACGATAAACCTGTGATGCACACCACAGGAGCTCGGGCCCTCCTGGCGGGGAAGGCCGCTGCAGGAGGCCCGGGCCGAGACCAGACGCACCGCATGAGCGGTCCGCGCCGTCCGCACGGTCGGCGTCGGGACATCGAAGGGGAGAAGCACATGACCACCAGGAACTCTGCCATCGACACCGGCCCATCGGCGCCTCGGCCCCGCTGGACGCGCCTCGCCGCCGTCGGCTGCGCCGGCGTCATCGCCCTCACCGCCTGCGGGGGCGACGGTGGGGCAGCCTCGGGGGAGGGCGGCGACGTCACGCTGCGGTTCGCCTGGTGGGGCGCAGAGCACCGCAACGCCCTCACCGAGGAGATCGTCGCACTCTACGAGGAGCAGAACCCGCATGTGACGATCTCCACCGAGTACTCGGACTGGGAGGGGTACTGGGATCAGCTGGCCACGCAGACTGCCGGAGGAGGCGCGCCCGACGTCATCCAGATGGACGACACCTACCTGCGTGAATATGCCGACCGCGGTGCGCTGCTGCCGATGGACGACCTCGACACCTCCGGGTTCGAGCAGGACGTGGTCGACAACGGCACCACCGAGGACGGCCTGATGGGCATCACCACCGGGATCAACACGATGGCAGTCCTGGCCAACCCGGACCTCTTCGAGGATGCGGGGCTGGAGATCCCCGACGACACGACGTGGACCTGGGAGGACTACGCCGACCTCACCTCCGAGCTCAATGAGACGCTCGGTGACGGCTACTGGGGTGATGGTGGCGTCCCGCAGACGGTGGACCTGCAGATCTGGCTGAGGCAGCAGGGCAAGAACCTGACCACCGACGACGGAGAGCTCGGCTTCACCGTCGAAGACGCAGAGGAGTACCTCGAGTTCCAGCAGGAGCTCGTGGAACGGGGATCTTACCCGCCGGCCTCGATCATGCAGGAGGAGTCCAATGCTGCCCCGGGGGAGTCGATCTTCGAGCAGAGCGAGCAGGCCGTCGGTCGGTGGTGGAGCAACATGGTCCCGGGACTCTCGGATCTCGCCGGCGTCGACTTCGAGCTGCTGCGCTACCCCTCGGCCACCGGAAGCAGTGAGGACAACGGCCTGTGGTTCAAGGCCACGATGATGTTCTCGGTGACGTCCCAGACGGAGCACCCGGAGGAGGCGCAGGCCTTCGTGGACTTCCTGGTGAACTCCGAGGAGGCCGCGGAGATCACGGGCATGGATCGTGGTCTGCCGGCCAATGAGGTCAGTCGGGAGGTGGTGCTCGACCAGCTGGAGGGCCAGGAGCTGGCCGTGGCAGAGTTCATCGAGGAGGTCGAGGATGAGATCGGCGAGGCTGAGCCCGTGCCGGCCCTGGGCTTCTCGGGTCTGCAGGACATCGCCTACCGCTACTGCGACGAGGTCTTCTTCGACCGGCTGAGCCCGGCGGAGGCGGCGGAGCGGATGCACGCAGAGATGCAGGACGCGATCAGCTGACCGCAGGGCCTCGGAGGGGGCGGCGCGGGAGATTGCTAGCATGCCAAGTGCGCGCGGCTCCGGCCCAGGAGCGTGATCGGCGGCAGGACGGCGAACAGGAGGCACTGCGGTGGCCACGGTGAGGATGAGCGACGTCGCGCGGGCCGCCGGGGTCTCCACCATGACGGTGTCCAACGTCGTCAACGGCCGGCCCGGGGTCAGCGAGGAGGTTCGGCGGCGGGTGCTGCGGCAGCTCGCCGAGACCGGCTATCGGATGAACGTCTCGGCACGGAATCTGCGGTCCGGGCACAGCGGCGTCATCGGGCTGGCCGTCCCCGGCCATGATGTGCCCTACTTCGCCGCGCTGGCGACCCACGTCGCCCAGGAGGCCGAGCGGCGCGGATATCGGGTGGCCGTCGAACAGACCGGGGCCAAGGAGGCGGGCGAGGTCGCCGCCATCCGCTTCTCGCAGGCGATGGACTATGACGGACTCATCCTCAGCACCGTCGGCATGGACCTGGAGAAGCTCGACGTCGGCCAGGCGTTCCCGATCGTCCTGCTGGGGGAGCGGGAGAATCCCACCGCGGCAGACCATGTCAGCATGGCCAACCATGCCGGCTCACGGGCGGCGGTCGAGCATCTGGCAGCTCAGGGTGCGGGCCGCATCGCCTTCATCGGAGGGCCGGAGACGGCCGAGCAGACGATCCACAGCCTGCGTCTGGGAGGCTGGAGGGAAGGGCTTCAGGATGCGGGCCTCGCCTGCAGTCCTGAGCTGATCTTCGAGGCCCCCGAGGTCACGATGGAGGCCGGACGACGCGCAGGCCGGAGGGTCGCCGAGAGGATCCTCGCCGATCGTGCCGCGGGCCGGGACCCGATCGAGGCGGCGTTCGCGATCACCGACTCGGTGGCTCTCGGTGCGGTCCGTGGCCTGGCCGACGGAGGGCTCCGCGTGCCGGAGGATCTGCTGCTGGTCGGCTTCGACGACATCCCTGAGGCCGCGATGGCGGTGCCGTCGCTGAGCTCCGTGGCCCCTGACATGTCGTGGACTGCGCGGCGCGCTGTGGAGCTGCTGCTGGAGCGCCTCGGAGGTCAGGACGGTCCGACGGCAGGCTCCCCGCCGGCCGGGCGGGAGGAGACCATCCCGTGGATCCTCCAGGTGCGAGAGTCCTCCTCGCCGGTACGATCGAAGCAGGAGCGTCAGCTGACCGACCCGACAGGAGCCGCATCATGAGCACCGTGTTCACCAAGATCATCCAGGGAGAGCTGCCCGGTCGCTTCGTCTGGCAGGACGAGGTCTGCGTGGCGTTCCTGAGCATCGCTCCACTGGCCTACGGGCATACGTTGGTGGTCCCGCGTCAGGAGATCGACCGGTGGACCGATGCCGACGCCTCGTTGGTGGCCCATCTGATGCATGTCGCCCACCGCATCGGCAAGGCCCAGGTGGAGACCTTCGGCTCGCAGAGGGCCGGTCTGACGATCGCCGGATTCGAGGTCGATCACCTTCACGTGCATGTCTGGCCCTCGAACTCGATGGCGGACCATGACTTCGACCGGGCGATCAGTGCACCCGACTCCGAGGCCATGGATGAGGCCGCAGAGAAGCTGCGTGTGGCCCTGCGCCTGATGGGCGATGCCGACTCCGTGCCCTCCGACTGAGCGCCACGCCCATGGCGAGCAGCTCCCGGCGCCCCTCCGGGCGGGCGCCGTCGATGATCGACGTGGCCCGGGCGGCCGGGGTCTCGCATCAGACGGTCTCTCGGGTGCTCAACACCCCGGACGCCGTCCGCGAGGACACCCGACGTCGGGTCGAGCAGGCGATGCGCGGCCTGGGGTATCGGCGCAACAGCACGGCACGGGCCCTGAAGACCCGCCGGACCGGACTCATCGGCGTCGTGAGTCCCGGCGACTCGACCTTCGGTCCCAGCCGTATGACGCTCGCGATCGAGGAGGCCGCCCGCGAGGCCGGCTATGCGACAGCGCTGAGCGTGGTCCGGGACCCGGATCCGACCTCCGTGGACGAGGCGCTCGAATTCTTCCTCGACCGCGGCATCGACGGAATCGTCGTCATCGCCCCGGTGGTGGCGATGGCCGAGGCGGCACGGCAGATCTCCCGGACCGTCCCGGTGGTCGTGCTGGCCTCCGCCGCCGAGCAGACCCCCGACATGCAGGTGCTCGGGATCGACCAGGTCGCCGGGGCGCGGATGGCCGTGCGGCACCTCCGGCAGGGCGGACGGGAGCGCATCGCCCATGTCTGCGGCCCGGAGGAGTACCACGACGCCCAGGGACGGATCATCGGATGGCGCGAGGAGCTGCGTGACGCCGGGCTGCCGCTGCTGCCGCTGGCTCGGGCCGGGGGATGGTCGGCCGCCGACGGTCATGCCGCCGCCCGCAGGGTGCTCGCCCGCAAGGGCGGCGATCAGGGGGGAGGCGAGGCCCCTGATGCGATCTTCGCGGCCAATGACCACCTCGCGCTCGGCGTCGTGCAGGCCGTGCGGGAGGCTGGGCTGAGCGTGCCCGAGGATGTCGCGGTCGTCGGCTTCGACGACGTCGACGGCGCCGACTTCTTCTCCCCTCCGCTGACCACGGTCCGCCAGCCCTTCGAAGAGGCCGGGGCCGCGGCCCTCGGGGCGCTCTTCGGAGCAGGCGCGGGGGGCCCCGACGGCGCCACCGTGCCCCGGGTGCGTCGAGGGGCGTCCTCCGGATCGAGCCGCGGGCCGTCTCTGATCCAGCCGCGCCTGGTGGTCCGCGCCTCGGGTTGAGGTCGACCGCCGGAGCAGGGCGGGGGTGGCGCAGGCCACATCACAATGTTAACGTTAACATCGTCGTGTCCGGCGTCACCCGCCTCGAGACGCCGTCTCGGGTGGCCGATGCGCCCTCCGCGGAGGGGCCGGACGTCCTGACCTCACCCGCCCACCTGATCCTGAAGGAGCGCACACTCGATGACCTCTCCCGACTCCGTGGTGATCGGCGTCGACTTCGGCACCCTCTCCGGCCGCGCCCTCGTGGTGCGCGTCGCCGATGGCGCTGAGCTCGGCACCGCCGTCCATGAGTACCGTCATGCGGTGATGGACTCCGCCCTGACCGCCCACCAGGGCGAGCCGCTGCCTCCGGACTGGGCGCTGCAGAACCCTGCCGACTACGTCGACGTGCTCAAGGACGCGGTGCCGGCCGCACTGCGCGCCGCCGGCGTGTCCGCTGAGCAGGTGATCGGGATCGGCACCGACTTCACGGCCTGCACCATGGTGCCCACCACGGCTGACGGTACGCCGCTGAATGAGGTCCCCGAGTTCGCGGGACGGCCCCACGCCTACGCGAAGCTGTGGAAGCACCACGCCGCACAGGGTCAGGCCGACCGCATCAACGACCTCGCCCATTCCCGTGGCGAATCGTGGATCAGCCGCTACGGAGGCTTCATCTCCTCCGAGTGGGAGTTCGCCAAGGGCCTGCAGATCCTCGAGGAGGATCCGGAGGTCTACGCCGCCGTCGACCGCTGGGTGGAGGCCGCCGACTGGATCGTCTGGCAGCTGACCGGACGCTACGTGCGCAACGCCTGCACCGCCGGCTACAAGGGCATCCGCCAGGACGGGCAGTATCCGTCGAAGGACTTCCTCGCCGCGCTCAATCCGGAGTTCGCCGACTTCGTGGAGACCAAGCTGGACCACCAGATCGGCCAGCTGGGTGACCGGGCGGGAGGCCTCAGCGCGCAGGCCGCCGCCTGGACCGGACTGCCGGAGGGCATCGCGGTGGCCGTGGGCAATGTGGACGCCCATGTCACGGCTCCTGCCGCCGACGCGGTCGAGTCCGGTCAGATGGTGGCCATCATGGGTACCTCCACCTGTCATGTGATGAACGCGGACGTCCTGGCTGAGGTGCCGGGCATGTGTGGAGTCGTCGACGGCGGCATCCTCGCCGGCGCCTGGGGATACGAGGCCGGCCAATCCGGCGTGGGAGACATCTTCGCCTGGTACGTGGCCAACCAGGTGCCCGGTGAGTACGCAGAGGAGGCCGAGTCCCGCGGACTGAGCCTGCACGAGCTGCTCACAGAGAAGGCCGAGGTCCAGCCCGTGGGGGCCCACGGGCTGGTGGCGCTGGACTGGCACTCCGGCAACCGATCGGTCCTGGTCGACCATGAGCTCTCCGGGATGGTGGTCGGTCTGACCCTGACTAGTCGGCCTGAGGACGTCTACCGCGCGCTGCTGGAGTCGACGGCCTTCGGCACCCGCACCATCATCGAAGCCTTCGACGCCTCCGGGGTGCCGGTGCGGGAGCTCGTCGTCGCCGGAGGGCTGCTGAAGAACCGCTTCCTCATGCAGCTCTACTCGGACATCACCCGTCTGCCGATCTCCACGATCACCTCGGAGCAGGGGCCGGCCCTCGGATCGGCCATCCATGCCGCGGTGGCGGCGGGCGCCTATGCGGACGTGCGGGCGGCGGCTCCCATCATGGGAGGGCGCATCAAGGAGGCCTACACACCGGACCCGGCGGCCGCGGCCGCCTACGACGCCCTGTTCGCGGAGTACAAGGCCCTGCATGACCACTTCGGACGCGGCGGCGATGACATCATGCGACGCCTGAAGCGCATCCGCCGTGAGGCCCATGCGGGGGTCCGTGCCGAGCCCGCGCCGGGGGACCAGCAGACGACGACCCAGGAGGTGTCGGCATGATCCGGCTCGCCGAGCAGAGCGTCCGAGTCCAGGAGGCCGTGGCGCGTGCGCGGGAGCGGGTCGCCGCGCTGCACGCGGAGCTGCCCCGCAACGAGCTGGTGGTCTGGACCGCCGGCAATGTCTCAGAGCGCGTCGTGCTGCCTGACGCGGCGGAAGGCGCGCCCGAACTGTTCGTCATCAAGCCCTCGGGGGTCTCCTACGATGACCTCTCCGCCGACACCATGGTCGTCTGCACCCTGGACGGGGAGAAGATCGACGACGGCACCGCCGACGCGCTGCGCCCCTCGTCCGACACGGCCGCCCACGCCTACGTGTACCGGCACATGCCGGAGGTCGGAGGGGTCGTCCACACGCACTCCACCTTCGCCACCGCCTGGGCGGCGCGCTCCGAACCGATCCCGTGCGTGCTCACCATGATGGCCGACGAGTTCGGCGGGGACATCCCGGTGGGTCCGTTCGCGCTCATCGGCGACGACTCTATCGGCCGGGGCATCGTCGAGACGCTGCGCGAGTCCCGCTCGCCGGCGGTGCTGATGGCCCAGCACGGACCCTTCACGGTGGGGCGGAACGCCCGCGCCGCGGTGAAGGCCGCCGTGATGTGCGAGGAGGTGGCCCGCACGGTCCACTTCGCCCGGGCCCACGGGGAGCCGCCCCGCATCGACCAGGCGCAGATCGACTCCCTCTACGACCGCTACCAGAACGTCTACGGGCAGGCCTCAGGGTCCTCCCGCTGAGTCGGCAGGACCCGTACCCGCCGCCTGACCACGCCTTCACACCATCAGGAGAACCCCACCCATGACCTCACCCTTCACCGGCAAGACGATCTGGTTCCTCACCGGATCCCAGGACCTCTATGGGGACGAGACGCTGCGCCAGGTCGCTGAGCAGTCCCAGCGCGTGGCCTCCACCCTCGACGCCGCCGACGACATCCCCGTCACCATCGAGTGGAAGCCGGTCCTCAAGGAACGCGACGCCATCCGCCGGGCGGCACTGGAGGCGAACTCTGACCCGGACTGTCTGGGGGTGATCGTCTGGATGCACACCTTCTCGCCCGCGAAGATGTGGATCCAGGGCCTCGACGCTCTGGACGTGCCGCTGCTGCACCTCCACACGCAGGCCGACGCCGCGCTGCCCTGGTCCGAGATCGACATGGACTTCATGAACCTCAACCAGGCGGCCCACGGGGACCGCGAGTTCGCCTACATCGCCAGCCGCATGGGCACGGCGCGCAAGACGGTGGTCGGCCACGCCTCGGGCACCCGCGTGGCCCGGCGCATCGGCACCTGGGCACGCGCCGCCGCCGGATGGGACGCCCTGCGGAATCTGCGACTGGCCCGCTTCGGGGACAACATGCGCAACGTCGCCGTGACTGAGGGGGACAAGACGGAGGCCGAGATCAGGCTGGGCGTCTCGGTGAACACCTGGGCCGTCAACGACCTCGTCGAGAGGGTGGAGTCGGTCTCCCCGGCTGAGGTGGACGCGCTGCTGGCGGAGTACGACGAGCGCTACGACGTCGCTGCGGAGCTCCGTGCCTCCGGTGAGCGCCGCGAGTCGCTGGCCTACGCCGCGCGACAGGAGATCGGTATGCGCTCCTTCCTCGAGGAAGGCGGCTTCGGCGCCTTCACCACGAACTTCGAGGACCTCGGGGGTCTGCGACAGCTGCCGGGCCTGGCCGTCCAGCGGCTGATGGCCTCCGGCTACGGATTCGGCGCCGAAGGCGACTGGAAGACAGCGCTGCTGGTGCGCGCCGCCAAGGTCATGGGCCACGGCCTGCCCGGAGGAGCCTCCCTCATGGAGGACTACACCTATGAGATGACGCCGGGGAAGGAGAAGATCCTCGGGGCCCACATGCTGGAGATCTGCCCGAGCCTGACCTCCGCGACACCTCGGGTGGAGGTCCATCCGCTGGGCATCGGTGACCGCGAGGATCCGGTGCGGATGGTCTTCGACACCGACCCTGGACAGGGCGTGGTGGTGGCCATGGCGGATCTGCGCGAACGATTCCGGCTCACCGCCAACGTGGTGGACGTCGTCGAGCCGGACGAGGAGCTGCCGAACCTGCCGGTGGCGCGCGCGGTCTGGGAGCCCCGCCCGGACTTCGCCACCTCGGCGGAGTGCTGGCTCACCGCCGGTGCGGCCCACCATACGGTGCTCTCCACGGCTCTGGGTCTGGAGGCCTTCGAGGACCTGGCGGAGATCGCGCAGATGGAGCTGGCCGTCATCGATGAGAGCGTGACCACCCGCGGATTCGCGCAGGAGCTGCGGTGGAACGCGGCATACCACCGGCTGGCTCAGGGACTGTGATAGACAACACCTAGGACGATCCAGGTCCGACACTCACACCGGCTCCCATCAGGGCCACGAATGGAGGAGACATGCGTTCCACTGCGACGACCATCCTGGGGGCGGGAGCTGCACTCGCCCTGCTGCTCACCGCCTGTGAGGGCGAGGGCGCCGGAGGCGGCGGAGGCGGGGGAGATGCCGACGCCGCACCGGAGGACATGACGGTGGGTGTGGCGATGCCCACCCAGACCTATGAGCGGTGGCTGCAGGACGGGGGCAACATCGAAGAGGGGCTGGAGGACCTCGGCTACACCGTCGACCTCCAGTACGCCGACGACGACATCCCCACGCAGTCCCAGCAGATCGATCAGATGATCACCCAGGAGGTCGACGCCCTGATCGTCGCCTCGATCGACGGCTCCGCACTGACCAGTCAGCTCGACGCCGCCGCGGCGGCAGGAATCCCCGTGATCGCCTATGACCGGCTGCTGACCAACTCCGAGGACGTGGACTTCTACGTCACGTTCGACAACTACGAGGTCGGCGTCAACCAGGCCCGGTCCCTTCTCTACGGGCTCGGCATCCTGGATGAGAACTTCGACGAGGCCGATGATGCGCCCGAGGGCCCGTTGAACATCGAGCTGTTCGCCGGCTCGCTGGACGACAGCAACTCCCACCACTTCTGGCAGGGCGCGATCGACACGCTCGAGCCCTATCTGGAGGACGGCACGCTGGAGATCCCCTCCGGTCAGGACACGATCCAGCAGGCCGCCACGCAGCGGTGGGAGCAGGAGACGGCCCAGGAGCGCATGGAGAACCTGCTGACCACCCACTACAGCGGAGACACCGAGCTGGACGGCGTGCTCGCCCCGGCCGACCCGCTCTCCCGGGGGATCATCACGGCGCTGCGCAATGACGGCCAGGGTCCCACCATCGAGGAGGGCATGCCCATCGTGACGGGCCAGGACGCCGAGATCGCCTCGATCTCCCTGATCGAACAGGGCATCCAGCACTCCACGATCTTCAAGGACACCCGCCTGCTGGCCGAGGAGGCCGTCCGAGCCGCCGAGGCCTACCTCCAGGGGGAGGAGCCGGAGCCCAACGACACCGAGACCTACGACAACGGCGAGATCGTCGTGCCCTCGTACCTCCTCGACGTCGAGATGGTGCTCCAGGACAACTACGAGGAGATCCTGGTGGACTCCGGCTACTACACCGAGGAGCAGGTCGAGTCCGGCCAGCTCTGATCCGGTGAGGTCCCGGCCAGGAGTCTGGGTCCTGGTCGGGACGTCGTCGTCGCAGGGCACCGTCCGGGGCTGCGTCCCCGGACGGACCTGCCGGGGACGATTCCGATGGGGCAGAGAGGGAGACCAATGACAGTACGGACCCATGTGGAGGATCCCATCCTCCAGATGCGCTCGATCACGAAGCGATTCCCCGGAGTCGTGGCGCTCTCGGATGTGTCGCTGACCGTCCAGCGCGGGGAGATCCACGCCATCTGCGGGGAGAACGGCGCGGGGAAGTCCACCCTCATGAAGGTGCTCTCCGGGGTGTACCCGGCGGGGAGCTATGACGGCGAGATCCTCCTGGAGGGGGAGCCGGTCTCCTTCAGCGGGATCAATGATTCTGAGGCTCGGGGCATCGTGATCATCCACCAGGAGCTGGCCCTCGTGCCGCATCTCTCGGTGGCGGAGAACATCTTCCTCGGCAATGAGCAGTCCACCGCCGGGGTGATCAACTGGCACGAGACCAACGTGAAGGCTGTGGAGCTCATGGAGCGGGTCGGCCTCAGGGAGAACCCGGTGACACCGGTGGGAACCCTCGGGGTCGGCAAGCAGCAGCTCATCGAGATCGCCAAGGCGTTGTCGAAGAACGTGCGACTGCTGATCCTCGACGAGCCGACCGCCGCGCTGAACGATGACGACTCCGAGCACCTGCTGGGGCTCATCCGGGACCTCCGCGAGGAAGGGGTCACCTGCATCATCATCTCTCACAAGCTCGGCGAGATCGCCGCCGTCGCGGACTCCACCACGGTGATCCGGGACGGCAGCACCATCGAGACCCTCGACATGCACGACGGCTCCACTCCTGAGCAGACCACCGCGCGGATCATCCGCGGCATGGTCGGCCGGGACATGGAACACATGTACCCGGAGCGGGAGGTGGAGATCGGCGAGGAGATCTTCCGGATCGAGGACTGGCACGTCACCCACCCCACCCAGCCGGATCGCGTCGTCGTCGACGGCGCGTCCCTCTATGTCCGGGCCGGAGAGGTCGTGGGCATCGCCGGGCTGATGGGAGCCGGGCGGACGGAGCTCGCGATGAGCGTCTTCGGACGGTCCTGGGGCCGGGAGATCACCGGCACCGTGTCCATGCACGGGAAGCCGGTGCAGATCCGTGACGTCTCCGACGCGATCGAGCACGGCATCGCCTACGTCAGCGAGGACCGCAAACAGTATGGTCTCAACCTGATCGAGGACGTCCGGCGCAATGTCACCGCCGCGGGCCTGAAGAAGCTGGCTCCGGCCGGCTGGGTGAACGCCAACGAGGAGATCGCCGTCGCCGAGCGGTATCGCAGCTCGTTGAACATCAAGTCCCCCTCCGTGCTCTCCGTCGTGGAGAAGCTCTCCGGGGGCAATCAGCAGAAGGTGGTGCTCAGCAAATGGCTCTACACCGAGCCGGAGCTGCTCATCCTCGATGAGCCCACCCGAGGCATCGACGTCGGCGCGAAGTTCGAGATCTACTCGATCATCAACGAGCTCGCCGCGGCAGGCAAGGCGATCCTGGTGATCTCCTCCGAGCTGCCCGAGGTCCTCGGACTCTGCGACCGCATCTACACGCTCTCCGTGGGACGCATCACCGGCGAGGTGGATGCCGCGGAGGCCACCCAGGAAGGGCTGATGGAACTCATGACCAAGGAGACCGACCGATGACGGGCACGTCGAACCTGCGGGAGCTGCTGACCCGCAACATGCGCCAGAGCGGCATCTACATCGCCTTCGTGTTCATCGTGCTGCTGTTCACGGTCCTCACCGGAGGCACTCTGCTGAGCCCAGGCAATCTGACCAACCTGGTGCTGCAGTACTCCTACATCCTGATCCTGGCGATCGGCATGGTGATGATCATCGTCGCCGGCCACATCGACCTCTCCGTAGGGTCGGTGGTCGCGTTCACCGGCGCGGTCTCGGCGGTGGTCGTGATCCGAGAAGGCATGCCCTGGTGGGTGGGCGTCCTCGCCGCCCTGATCACCGGGGCGCTCGTGGGCGTCTGGCAGGGCTTCTGGGTGGCGGTGGTCGGGATTCCGGCGTTCATCGTCACGCTGGCCGGCATGCTGATCTTCCGCGGCCTGACCATGCAGACGCTGGACAACGTCTCGCTGTCCCCGTTCCCCTCGGAGTATCAGTACATCGCCGGCGGGTTCCTCAACGGGCTGCTCGGCGGCCCCGGCTATGACGTCTTCACCCTGGTCATCGGTGCTCTGGCGGCGGTGGGCTTCGCCTGGTCCCAGTGGCGGAATCGGATGCGCAAGCTGGAGTACCGGCAGCCCGTGGAGGCCCTGTGGCTCTTCGCTGTGCGGGTGCTGCTGGTGGCGGCCATCATCATGGCCTTCGCCTGGCGCCTTGCGAACGCCCGGGGGACGCCGGTCGTGCTGATCCTGCTCGCCGCGCTGGTGCTGCTCTACGGGTTCGTCACCCAGCGCACCGTCTTCGGCCGGCACATCTATGCGATGGGCGGCAACCTGCAGGCCGCCAAGCTCTCCGGTGTGAAGACCCGCCGGGTGAACTTCCTGCTGTTCATCAACATGGGTCTGCTGGCTGCGGTGGCCGGGATCGTCTACTCCGCTCGCTCCAACAGCGCCCAACCCGGTGCCGGCTTCATGTTCGAGCTCGACGCGATCGCTGCAGCCTTCATCGGCGGCGCCGCCGTCACAGGAGGCGTCGGCAAGGTGCAGGGCGCCATCATCGGTGGTCTGATCATGGCGGTGATGTCCAACGGCATGCAGATCATGGGCATCGATCAGTCCACGCAGAACGTGGTGCGTGGTGTGGTGCTGGTGCTCGCGGTGGCCTTCGACGTCTGGAACAAGAAGCGGGCCACTGCCGACCGCTGAGCACCGCCGTCGCGCTGAGGAATGCCGCGCAGGGCGGCATTCCTCAGCGCGCCCCCCGAGCGATGGCCCGGCGGATGCGTTTGGCGGAGACGGTCTGGGCCGTGCCCAGCTGCTGGGCGAAGAGGTTCACACGCAGCTCTTCCAGCATCCACTTCACCGCGGCCAGGTCGGCGGGCACCGGAAGCTGCGAGGGCACGGCCTCCACGGCGGCGTCGTATTCGTCCTCCAGCTGCTGGACTGTGGCCATGTCCTGGGCGTCCCGGGTGATCGCCTGACCGGCTTCGAGCCGATCCAAGCGCAGTGCCATGGCACGCAGGTAGCGGGGCAGGTGCCGCAGCTGGGCGGCCCCGGTGCCGGTGACGAATCCGGGGTGCACCAGCACCTCCACCTGTGCCTGCATGTCGCTCACAGCGGGCTTCAGGGCCGGAGAGGTCGCTGCGTCCAGGCGGGCCTGCAGCTCGGCGGCGGCACCGAGCACCTGGGCGATGACGTCGGTGAGCTCCAGCACCGTCTCGATCAGCTCGGCCCGGGCGTGACGAGAGATCCGGTCGAAGGCCTCTGCGGTGAACGGCAGCTCCTCGGGGACCAGATGGTCCAGGGCCGCCGTCGTGCAGTCGGCCACCAGGGACTCCACGGTCCCGTGGGGCGAGCGGCCGAAGGCCAGCCGTTCCCGATTGCTCAGGTGCTCGACGACGTAGCGCTGGGGAGAGGGCAGCACCTCCTGCAGCAGGGCGACCACGCCGTGTCGGTGGATGCGCAGCTGATCGGCGGCAGAGTCCTGAATCGTGCAGCGGACCCCCCGGCGACCGGGCTCCTCAGCGGTCAGGGCGGGATAGCCGGTGACCTCGCGCCCTGCCACCTGTCGGGTGATCTCACGAGGGAGGTCGCCGAAGGTCCAGGTGGTCTGCTCGCGCTGCGTGGGCACCGGGGAGGCAGACTGCCTCGTGTCGGCCCGCCCACGGGGTCGAGGGCCTCCCGAGGGCGTGTTCTTCGGCCCGTGGCCTCTGTGGCCTCCGTGTCCAGCGGGGGAGCCGTCGGACGGGTGGGGAGCTTGAGCCCCTGCCGCCGTCGACGCCGTGGCGTCACCTGCTGCCAATGAACGAGCGATGGCCTCGCGGTTCTGCTCGGCGAAGCGCAGCTGCAGCTCTCCCAGGTCCTGCGAGGTGTCCAGCACTCTGCCGCGCTCGCTGACCACGGCGTAGGTGAAGCGAAGATGGGCGGGAAGCTGGTCGAGCCCGAGGTCCGAGGCCTCGACCCGGACCCCGCGGAGGCGCTGGAGCACTGCGGCCAGCGACGGCGCCAGCGGATCCTCGCCGGCGCTGAACTCCTCCTCGAGCCGCTGCCGGGCCTGGGCGGCGACGTCGGGTGCGGGTACGAAGTTCTTCCGCAGCTGTTTGGGCATGGAGCGGATCAGCTGGGTGATCAGCTCCGTCCGGAGGCCCGGGATCAGCCAGTCGAACTGCTCGGGCCGCAGCTGGTTGAGGAAGAGGACCGGCACCTTCACGGTGATGCCGTCGGCCGTGGTGCCGCGTGCGTCGTCGGTGAAGGTGGCGGGGTTGAACTCGTAGCGCAGCTCGAGGGGAAGGCCGTCGAGCTCCAGGTGCTCCGGGAACTCGTCGACGTCGACCTGCTCCGCGGTCTCGGCCAGGAGCCGGTCCTGGGGGAGGTCGAGGAGCTCGGGCGTCTCGTGGCGCTGGGTCTTCCACCAGGAGTCGAAGTGCCTCTGCGAGACCACGTCCTGCGGCAGGCGTTCGTCGAAGAAGGCGAAGAGCTCGTCGTCGGAGGCTCTGAGATCGCGCCGCCGGGTGCGGTTCTCCAGCTCCTCGATCTCCTGGAACCGCTGACGATTCCGCCGGTCGAAGTGGTGGCGGGTGGTCCAGTCGCCCTCGATGAGCGCATGCCGGATGAAGAGCTCGCGGCTGAGCTCCCGGTCGATGCGGCCGTAGAGCACCTGCCGGTCCGCGACCACGGGCACCCCGAACAGCGTGACCTTCTCGGTGGCGACGGCGGCGCCCTTCCTCGCCGACCAGCGCGGCTCTGAATGGCTGCGCGTGACCAGGTGCGGAGCCTGCTGCTCGATCCAGGCAGGATCGATGCGTGCGACCGTGCGGGCCCACAGCCGGGAGGTCTCCACCAGTTCGGCGGCCATCACCCAGTCGTGGTTCTTCTTGAACAGTCCCGACCCGGGGAAGACGGCGAAGCGGGTGCCCCGGGCGCCCTGGTAGTCACGGGTGCGCGGGTTGTACAGTCCGATGTGGCTCAGCAGACCGGACAGCAGGCTGCGGTGGACGATGTCGTGTCGGGCGGCGGGATCCACGGGCATCTGGCTGCGTCGACGGGGTCGGGCGATCGGGCCCAGGTCGGCCTGTCGGGCGAGATCGGCGAGCTGGACCACCAGGTCCTGCCATTCGCGCACGCGCAGGTAGTTGAGGTGCTCGCGGCGGCACATCTTCCGGAACTGATTGCCGGAGAGCTCCTGCTGCTGCTCGAGGAGGTGCCGCCACAGGTTCAGCAGGGCGGAGAAGTCCGAGGTGTCGTCCGCGAAGCGGCGATGCATCTCGTCGGCCTGCTGGCGGGTCTCCGCGGGCCGTTCGCGAGGGTCCTGGATCGACAGGGCGGCCACGAGCACAGTGACCTCCTCGAGGCAGCCGTGGCGCCCCGCCTCGACCATCATGCGTCCGAGCCGAGGGTCCACCGGCAGCTGGGCCAGGGCGCGTCCGACGTCGGTGATCGTGCCGCGGCGCGGCCCTCGCGAGGACCCGCCCGTGCCGGCGGCGTGGAGTGCTCCCAGCTCGGTCAGGAGGCGGACGGCGTCGTTGACGGCCTTCGCGTCGGGCTGCTCGACGAACGGGAAGTCCAGCAGCTCGTCCGGGGTGCGCGTGATCCCCATGGCGGACATCTGCAGCAGCACCGATGCGAGCGAGGTGCGCAGGATCTCGGGGTCGGTGAACTCCGGGCGGGATTCGAAGTCGTGCTGCGAATAGAGGCGGATGCAGATGCCGTCGCTGGTGCGGCCGCAGCGTCCTGCGCGCTGGTTCGCGCTGGCCTGCGAGATGGCTTCAATGGGCAGACGCTGCACCTTGGTGCGCGTGGAGTACCGGGAGATCCGCGCCGTGCCCGTGTCGACGACGTACTTGATGCCCGGCACCGTGAGCGAGGTCTCGGCGACGTTGGTGGCCAGGACGATGCGTCGTCGGCCTCCGGGGGTGAACACGCGTTTCTGCTCTGCCAGGGAGAGCCTGCCGAACAGCGGGAGGATCTCGGCGCCCGCCAGGCGACGGTCGCGGCGGACGACGTCGGCCAGCGCGTCGGCGGCGTCGCGGATCTCCCGTTCGCCGGGGAAGAAGATCAGGATGTCGCCGTCCGGCTCCTCGGCGAGCTCCTGCACGGCGTCCCCGACGGCGTCGATCATGTCGCGTTCCTCGGAGGAGCCTGCTCCGGCGGACGCATCGTCGAACTCGTCCTCGGACTCCGGGTCCTCGTCGTCGCGCAGGGGCCGGTATCGGACCTCCACCGGATAGGTGCGTCCGGAGACCTCGATGATGGGGACTGTCGGATGCTCCGGATCCGAGCTGAAGTGCGTGGCGAACCGTTCCGGGTCGATCGTCGCGGAGGTGATGATCACCTTCAGGTCCGGCCGCTTCGGCAGGATGGACTTCAGGTAGCCGAGGATGACGTCGATGGTGAGGCTGCGCTCGTGGGCCTCGTCGATGATGAGCGCAGAGTAGCGGCGCAGCAGCGGGTCGCGACGCAGCTCGGCGAGCAGGATGCCGTCCGTCATGAGCTTCACCGCGCTGGTCTCGGAGACCTCTGAGGTGAAGCGCACCTGGTAGCCGATGTCGGCGCCGATGCTGGTGTCCAGCTCGTCAGCGAGCCGTTCCGCCACGGTGCGAGCCGCGAGTCGGCGGGGCTGGGTGTGCCCGATGACTCCGCGGTGCTGCAGCCCCAGCTCCAGGCACATCTTGGGCAGCTGGGTGGTCTTCCCGGATCCGGTCTCACCGGCGACGACGATCACCTGATGTTCTCGCAACGCCTCCAGAAGCGTCTCCCGTTCCCCGGTGACGGGCAGGGCGGCGGGATAGTTGAGCTCCTCGACCGAGAACTGTCGGCGCTCGACGGCGGGACGGGGGCCCCTGCCCCGTGCGGAGGATCGCGAGGGGCGTCGTGAGGAGGTGCGCGTGGATTCAGGCATGACGACTCGAGTCTATCGAGTCTGATCGACCCGGACCGTCAGCGGTCGGCGCCTGCACAGGTCGGCGATCCTGCCATCCGTGGGAGCATATGTGCTGATCACTGGGTCGGTCTCGTGAGGGTCAGGGAGCGCAGGCTCGTTCCAGACTCTGGACGATCGACCTCCGTCGGAGCAGAGGAGGACCAGGATGCGCGGAACCGGGCGCAGAAACCGAGCACGCAGGAACGGCAGGGTCGGCGGATCGACGGGCCCTCGGGCGGCGGGATCGACGGGCCTGACTGTGCTCGCCCTGCTGATGGGCGCCTGCGGGGCGACCAACGCCGGTGACGCAGGAGGCGCCGGTGACGCAGACGGCTCGGCGGAGGAGAGCTTCTCGATCGGTATCGCCCAGCCGGTCGCGCATCCCTCCCTGGACGCCACGCGCGAGGGCTTCAAGGAGGCGTTCGAGGAGGCCGGAGTGGAGGTGGACTGGGAGGAGCAGAATGCTCAGGGGGACGCGTCCACCGAGGCGACGATCGCCGCGCAGCTGGCGGGCGGGGGCCATGACCTCATCGCCACCATCGCCACCTCGCAGTCGCAGCAGGTGGCGACAGCCACTCAGGGCGGCGACACCCCGGTCCTGTTCATGGTGATCACGGATCCCGAGGCGGCGGGTCTGGTCGACTCCTGGGAGGAGCCTGGGGGACACATGACAGGGACCTCTGACCTGAACCCCGTGGATGATCAGCTCGAGCTGATCACCCGGGTCGACCCATCGGTGGAGACCGTGGGAATCCTCTACGCCTCGGGCGAGACGAATTCGCAGGTGCAGGTCGACCTGGCCGAGGAGGCCGCAGAGGAGCAGGGGCTCGACCTCCGGACGGCCACGGTGACGAATTCGGCGGAGGTCCAGCAGGGTGTCGAGTCGCTCGACGGGGTCGACGCGCTGTGGATCCCCACGGACAACGTGGTGGTCTCCGCCCTGGAGTCGGTGGTCCAGTTCAGCCAGCAGCGGCAGATCCCGCTGTTCTCCGCCGACGCCGATTCGGTGGAGCGGGGAGCGGTGGCCACCTATGGGGTCGATCACCACGCGATCGGACGGCAGTCCGGCCAGATGGCGCTGCGCATCCTGCTCGACGGCGAGGACCCGGCTGTGATGCCGGTGGAGACCGCAGAGGACCACGAGCTCCACGTCAATCCGGAGGCTGCTGAGTCGATGGGGCTGGAGATCCCGGCCGAGATCCTGGAGTCCGCGGACGTCGTCGTGGGGGAGGGCTGACGCCCTGGTCAGCGCGATGAGGCCCCTTCGTCCTCAGCTGCTGAGGAGGTCTCGGCAGGCCCGCTGACAGGTGGGTCGACGGCGTGTCAGGCGTCACATCATCTCGATTAGGCGATGGGCCACGCTTGTGGTTAGGATGGATATCGCTGTTCGACGGAGTGAACGGAACGAGGCCCGCCGGTGACGGTGGGATAACGGGCCGAGAAGCTTCCTGGATGGCAGCTCGCGCGAGTGGCGGAATTGGTAGACGCGCTGGCTTCAGGTGCCAGTGCCTTCACGGGCGTGGGGGTTCAAGTCCCCCCTCGCGCACGAGCCGAGAGAAGGGCCCCGGAGGAATCTCCTCCGGGGCCCTTCTGCGTCTGCGAGGCAGAGGGACGGAACTCTGTGATGGTTGACACAGGGGCTTGCCATAAATAGTCTCTTGGGAAGACAAAACATGGGGTGGATCACATCGCGCCGACGAGGCGGGCCCGGCTCAGGTCGCCGCTCAGTGAGAGCGCTCCACTCCTGGATGTCTGACCGAGCACTCGATCTCAGGAGGAAACTCATGCCATCGCAGACCACCACGCGGCGACTCGCCGCCGCCCTGTGCACCGGGCTGTTGACGGTGTCACTGGGCGCGGCTGCCGCGCAGCCGGCTGCGGCCTACAGTCCGGACGGTGCGCAGGAGCAGAGCGCCCCGGGCAACTCCGGCAACGCCGGGCGCCCCGACAGCCCGGGCAACTCCGGCAACGCCGGGCGCCCCGACAGCCCGGGCAACTCCGGCAATGCCGGGCGCCCCGAGAATCCCGGCAAGCCGGACAATCCTGGGCGGCCTGGCGGTGACGACGCCGGGGCCGCGGAGTGCGCCTTCGCTCCGGAGGGCGGACGCACCGACTACGACGCCGGCCGGGACTCGCTGCGCGCCCACAGCGACGACGGCATCCGCATCGGCAATGTGGCGGCCGGCGGTGGCCACTTCGACGATGAGGGGAGCACCGACCCGTTCTTCGGGGAGGACGGCTACCAGGAGCATCTGGCTGCGGAGTACTCCTCGATCACTCATGAGAACTACCTCAAGTGGGAGTTCGTCCACCCCGAGGAGGGGGTCTACGACTTCGAGGCCGCCGACGCCGTCGTGGAGTTCGCCCAGGCTCATGACATGGACGTCCGAGGTCATGCGCTGTCCTGGCATTCGCAGAACCCCGACTGGCTGGAGGAGGGAGACCACAGCCCCGAAGAGCTCCGCGGGATCCTGGAGGACCACGTGCGGACTGTGGTCTCCCGCTATGCCGGCTGCATCCAGCAGTGGGATGTCGCCAACGAGATCTTCGGAGACGACGCCGACGCCACGATCCGTGACGAGGAGAACATCTGGATCCGCGAGCTCGGCGTCGAGGTCCTCGACGACGTCTTCCGCTGGGCCCACGAGGAGGATCCTGACGCGCTGCTGTTCTACAACGACTACAACGTCGACGGCGTCAACGCGAAGTCTGACGCCTACTACGACCTCGTCCAAGGTCAGCTGGAGCGCGGCGTCCCGGTCCACGGCTTCGGTGCCCAGACTCACCTGAGCATGAACTATGGCTTCGACGAGACCTACCAGGAGAACCTCGAGCGTTTCGACGCCCTGGGACTGCATACGGCCGTCACCGAGATCGACGTCCGCGGAGACGTCGGCGAGGACGACAGGATGAACGATGAGGACCGCGCCGGCGCTGCCGAACGGTTCGAGACCGTCCTGCAGGCCTGCCTGGAGGTGGATAACTGCAACTCGTTCACCATCTGGGGCACCATGGACGCCCACAGCTGGGTGCCGGGGACCTTCCCGGGTGAGGGCGACGCGACCCTGCACGAGGGGGACTACGAGCGCAAGCCGACCTACTGCGTCATCCAGCGCACGCTGGTGGAGCATCAGGAGGGTGGAGACTCCTGGGCCGAGGACGCGGCCTTCGAGGAGTGCCGCGGCATCCTCGAGGAGGCCGGCGTCTGACGGACGCCGTGATCATCGGCCGACCCGAGGGCGTCTGGCCCGAGGATGACCGGCCGCCGAGCGCCGCTCGTGCGACGACGCCGGGGAGCCCCAACGGGGCTCCCCGGCGTCGTCGTGTCGGCGTCGTCCAGACCGCGGACCGGTGCGGGGCCCTGGTGTCAGCCTTCCCCAGACTCCATGCGCCGCTTCACATCGGCCGCATACTTGTCCACGTACTCCTGCCCGGAGAGGCGCATGATCTGATACATGATCTCGTCGGTCACCGCCCGTTGGGCGAAGCGGTCCTCGGCGTTGTCGTGATAGGCCTCGAAGGTCAGCGGCTCCCCGATGATCACGCCCACCCGGCGGATCGACGGGAGCTTCTTGCCGATGGGCTGGACCTTGTCCGTCCCGATCATCGCCACCGGGATGACCGGGACCTGGGTCCGCAGGGCGAGACGGGCGACGCCGAGCTTGCCCCGGTACAGGCGTCCGTCCGGGCTGCGCGTACCTTCCGGATAGATGCCCAGCAGGGCGCCCTCGCGCAGGGCGCGCTCTCCGGCGTTGAGCGAGTCCTGGCTGGCTCGCCCTCCGGAGCGGTCCATGGGAATCTGCCCCGTGATGTCGAAGAACTTCCTGGTCACCCAGCCGGTGGGCCCCTGCTTGACGAAGTAGTCCTTCTTGGCGAGGAAGCGCACCGGTCGGGGGACCTTCACCGGCAGGAAGACGGAGTCCGAGAAGGACAGGTGGTTCGAGGCGAGGATCGCCGCACCCTCCTCCGGAATGTTGTCCAGCCCCTTGACCCAGGGGCGGAAGACGGCGTTGACCGCCGGGCCGACGGCGAAGGTCTTCGCGACGTAGTAGAACACGGGCCGAGGAGTCCTTCCTGGGCGGACAGGGGCAGTGACGACCGGAGAGGGCGGACCGCGCAGGGGCCACGTCCTCATCCGAGCTCCACTGTAGTGCGTGGACCAGCGGCTACTGTGGTGCCATGCCTCACACGCGTGATGATCCCGAGCGGCCCGAGCCGGGCGCACCCGGAGTCCTCCTGCTCCACGGCTTCACCTCCACGCCCGCCTCGATGGAGCCGGTGGCCCAGGTGCTCCGAGAGGCGGGATACGCCGTCGAGGTGCCCCTTCTGCCGGGGCACGGCACGCGATGGGAGGACCTGAATGCTACGTCTGCGGGGGAGATTCTGCGCGCTGCCCTCGCGGGCTGGGACCGCCTGGCGGCGCGACGGTCGCACGTCGCCGTCGTCGGACTCTCCATGGGTGGTGCGCTGGCGATGCATGTGGCCGCCCGGCGCGCGCCCTTCGCGGCCGTCACCATCAATCCCTGCCTGCGGCTCAAGCCCCTGCAGCTCGGGTTCGCTCGACTGGCCGGGGGAGTCCTGCCCTCAGTGGCGCCCGTGGCGGGCGACATCGCCAAACCTGGGGTGGTGGAGGAGGCCTATGACCGCACCCCCGTACGCGGCGTCGCCGTTCTCGGGCGGATCGTCGCCCACGTTCGTCGGGAGCTCGACCTCGTCCGCGCACCGGTGCTGCTGCTGAGATCGGCGACGGACAATGTCCTTCCTCGGGCCTCAGCCGATACTCTGGTGCACAGGATGGATCCGGGGAACCTGACCCAGGTGGTGCTGGAGCGCTCGCTCCACGTCGCCACCCTGGACCATGACGCCGACGCCGTCGGTCGGCTGACGCTCGAGTTCCTCGCCGCCGCGCGACGGGGCGAGGCGGAGGCGGGCCAGCCTATGACGCCGACACTCTCAGGGGAGGACGCATGACCCGACACCGTGATGACGAGCCCAGTGCCATCTTCAGCCGTGGAGGAGGTTCCCGGCCCGTGGGCCGAGCAGGCCAGGGGCCGCGCGACTGGTCCGTGGACCACGAAGCGCTCGAGGAGATCGACGACTTCCGGCCGCCCAATCCACGCAATCCGCTGGCCGGCGCCAAACCGGGGGTCGTACTCGGCGCCGTGCTGGCCGTCGGAGGACTCGTGGCTCTCCTGGTGCTGACCTGGCTGCCGGCGACGATGCCGTCCTGGACGGCCCCCGTGCTGATCGGTGTCATTCTGGCCGGCCTGGTCACCCTGTTCCTGCAGATGCCGCGCCACCGCAGCGGATCCGGCGACGGCGCGCAGGTGTAGTCGGACGCCTGAGGCCCGGACGCGCAGCGGGTCCGGAGCCCACGTGGACAGGACCCCGGTCGACTCATTAGTGTGAGTCGCACCACAAGGTCGTTACTACCTAGTAGAAATACCGGTCGGGGGCAGGCAACGAGCTCCCGGCCCGCCCCGGTCCGTCGACAGAGACAGAGGAGTCCCGTCGTGAAGGAAAACGTCGTTCCCCCGGCCATCGAGGTCCCTGCGGAGCTGAACACCACTGACCTGCTGGAGCGCCAGGTCGAGCAGGACCCGACCAACGTGCTCTTCGGGCGACAGCTGTCCCCGGGGGAATGGACCGACGTGACGGCCCGGGAGTTCCGCGACGACGTCGTGGCCCTGGCCAAGGGTCTTGTCGCTCGGGGCATCGATGAGGGCGGGCGGGTCGCGATCATGGCCCCGACCCGCTACGAGTGGACTCTGCTCGACTTCGCGATCTGGTACGCCGGCTGCATCACTGTGCCGATCTACGAGACGTCCTCGCCGGCGCAGGTGGCCTGGATCGTCGAGGACTCCGAGGTCAGCCTCGTCGTCGTGGATTCGGCCTCCCATGAGAAGGTCGTCGATCGCGCGGTCTCGCAGGAGAAGCTGCAGATCCCGGCCGGCGTGCTCCGTCTGGACAACGACGACCTGGATCAGCTGCGGGCGGCCGGGGCCGAGGTGGAGGACGCGGCGATCGAGCGACGGCGCTCGCGGGCGGGCCTGTCCGATCTCGCCACGATCATCTACACCTCCGGGACCACCGGCCGTCCGAAGGGCTGCGAACTCACCCACGGGAACTTCACCGAGCTGTCTCTGCAGACCACGCACTCGTTGGGGCACGTGGTCAACAAGGACTCCTCCACGGTGCTGTTCATCCCGCTGGCCCACGTCTTCGCCCGGTTCATCTCGGTGCTGTCCGTGGCGGCAGGCACCAGAGTCGGCCATACGGCCGACATCAAGGAGCTGGTGGACGACCTCGGCACCTTCCGGCCCACGTTCCTGCTGGCCGTGCCGCGCGTGTTCGAGAAGATCTACAACGCCGCGATGATGAAGGCCGAGTCCGAGGGCAAGGGCGGAATCTTCACCAAGGCGGCGCAGACGGCGATCGACTGGTCGAAGGCTCAGCAGGCCGGCAAGGTCCCCTTCGGGCTGAACTTGAAGCACAAGCTGTTCTCCAAGCTGGTCTACTCCAAGCTGCATGCCCGGATGGGAGGGCGGGTGACGCATGCTGTCTCGGGCGGAAGTCCGCTCGGGGCGCGGCTGGGGCACTTCTTCCACGGCATCGGGGTGATGATCATGGAAGGCTACGGTCTCACCGAGACCACCGCCCCGATCACGGTCAACACGCCGGAGAACTACAGGATCGGCACCGTCGGAGTTCCCCTGCCGGGCTGTGCCGTCCGGATCGCCGACGACGGCGAGGTGCTGGGCAAGGGCGTCTGCGTCTTCAGCGGCTACCGCAATCGCCCTGAGCTCAAGGACGAGGCCTTCACCGAGGACGGCTGGTTCCGCACCGGCGACCTGGGGTTGCTGGACGATGACGGCTTCCTGACCATCACCGGGCGGAAGAAGGAGATCCTGGTGACGGCGGCGGGCAAGAACGTCGCCCCGGCCCAGCTGGAGGACCAGATCCGTGCGGACGCGATCGTCTCCCAGGTGGTCGTCGTCGGCGACGGGCGACCGTTCGTCGCCGCTCTGGTGACCTTGGACGGAGAGACGCTGCCGCAGTGGCTCGAGCGGCACGGGATCGACCCGGAGACGCCCATGGGAGAGCTCATCCGGCGGGAGGAGATCGTTGCGCACGTCCAGTCGGTGGTGGATCGGGCCAACGAGTCGGTCTCCCGCGCGGAGTCGATCCGCACGTTCCGGCTCCTGGAGGAGGACTTCACGATCGAGTCCGGCCATCTGACGCCGTCGATGAAGATCAAGCGTCCGATCGTCATGAAGGACTACGCGGAGGTCGTCGACGACCTGTATGCCCAGGCGGCCGCCGACCGGAAGGACTGACCCGGGAATCGGCGGGCGCGGCGGCCGGCCCAGGGCTGTGGCGCGTCAGTCCAGAATCTGGACTGCCCATGGTCGCATTGGGCCGGCCGCCGACGCCGGGCTAGGCTGGTGACGTGACTACTACGCCAGAGATGACCCCCGTCCAGACCCCGTTGACCGCGCCCGGAGAGATCCTCCACACCGGTGCCGCCGACTATCCGGGTCTCGACGAGTGGCGCCGACTGCCGATCAGACAGCAGCCGGACTGGCGTGACCACCCGGACTTCGACGCCGCCGTCGGTGAACTCTCCTCGAACCCTCCGCTGGTCTTCGCCGGTGAGGTGGACAAGCTGAAGCGACGGCTGGCCAAGGTGGCTCAGGGCGAGGCCTTCCTCCTGCAGGGCGGTGACTGCGCCGAGACCTTCGCGGGTGCGACCGCCGACAAGATCAGCGCTCGGGTGAAGACTCTGCTGCAGATGGCCGTGGTGCTGACGTACGGCGCTTCATTGCCCGTGGTGAAGATGGGCCGCATGGCCGGCCAGTTCGCCAAGCCCCGTTCCTCGGACATCGAGACCCGGGGGGAGGTGACCCTGCCGAGCTTCCGTGGGGAGATCATCAACGGGTTCGACTTCACCGAGGAGAGCAGGCACCCGGACCCCAAGCGGATGGTGCAGGCCTACCACACCTCTGCGGCCACGCTGAACCTGGTGCGGGCCTTCACCGAGGGCGGATTCGCCGACCTGCGGGCCGTCCAGCAGTGGAACAAAGGCTTCATGGAGAACCCTGCCCACGCGCGCTATGAGTCCATCGCCGGCGAGATCGACCGCGCCGTGAGGTTCATGGAGGCCTGCGGGGCCGACTTCGACGGTCTGAAGCGCACCGAGTTCTACGCCGCCCATGAGGCGCTGCTGCTCGACTATGAGCGCGCACTGACCCGTATCGACTCCCGCACCGGCGAGCCGTATGTGACCTCCGGGCACTTCGTGTGGATCGGAGAGCGCACCCGCGAGCTTGACGGCGCACACGTGGACTACCTCTCCCGAGTGCACAACCCTCTGGGCGTGAAGCTGGGCCCGGGCACCACCCCGGAGGACGCCCTCGCACTGATCGACAAGCTCGACCCGCAGCGCGAGCCGGGTCGACTGACCTTCATCACGCGGATGGGGGCCAAGAACATCCGGGAGAAGCTTCCGCCGCTGGTCGAGGCCGTCCGGGACTCGGGGGCGAAGGTCGTCTGGGTCACCGACCCGATGCACGGCAACACCATCACCGCCAAGAACGGCTACAAGACGCGGCAGTTCGACGATGTCATGGACGAGGTCCGCGGCTTCTTCGAGGTGCATCGTTCCCTGGGCACCTACCCCGGTGGCCTGCACGTGGAGATGACCGGTGACGACGTCGCCGAGTGTCTCGGCGGTTCGGACATCATCGACGAGTCGGCCTTCGACTCTCGCTACGAGTCGCTGTGCGACCCCCGACTGAACCACAAGCAGTCCCTTGAGATGGCCTTCCTGGTGGCGGAGGCGCTCACCCAGGTGAAGTGATCTGATCCCTGCCGTCGCCACCTCGCCCGGCCTGCCCGTGTGGGCGGGCCGGGCGTCTCAGTCGCCCCGGAGCAGCTCGGCCAGCAGCGCCGAGGGCTCGGGGGCGTCGCCGTCTCCGAGGCTGGGGATCAGGTCCGGACTGAGCCCCAGATACCAGGCGAAGAGCACCAGCAGAGCACCGCAGATCATGATCACGGCGATCGTCAGCCAGGTGCGTGTGGGCGTCGGCCGGTCCAGGTCCACCAGCGGTCGCTGGCGTCTGCGCCGATCATCGCCGGACGACTCCGTGCGTCGACGCAGCCAGGTGGCCGGTCCACGCGCGAAGGTCCCGTCCTCGTGATCGGCGTCCCCCGCCTCCGGGTCTCGAACGGGCCGTGGAGCGCCGACCGCGGAGAACTCCGACGTCGGCTCGGCCGGCCCGTGGCCGGAGGAGGTGGGCCGTACCGGCGACATCACCGACGTCGCCTCGTCCTGCGGGCCGGAGGCGAGGGCCTGCTCACCGTCCTGGCCGGCGCCCGAGAGGTCCTCAGTGCCTACGTCGCCCTCGCCGGTGGCCTCCGGCAGGCGGAAGGCCTCGGTGGGAACCTCGGCCACGGTCTGTCGTTCGTCCTCATCGAGGGTGGCACCGGAGCGGGCATGCAGCAGGGCTGCGGCCACGTCGTCGTCCCAAGCGTCCGATTCCACGCGGGTGGGGAACTCCTCCTGGGCGCTGAGCGCGACGGTGGCGTCAGGATCCTGGGGAGTGGGGCCTGCGCCGGCGTCCGTCGGTGAAGCGTCCGATCCCGTCCGAGTCTCGGCCCCCTCGCCCGGTGCGGAGGGGAGCGCAGATCCCTCGGCCCCGGGGATGACCGCCGTGCCGGCGGGATCGGCCCCCGGGCGCAGCTCTTCGGCGGGGTGGTCTGCGCCGACCGGCTGATGGTCCAGCTCCTCGTTGGTCAGTCCTTCGCGGCACCTGACCACCAGTGCGAGCAGCTCGTCGGCATGCTTGGGCCGTTCCTCGACGACGGGGCGTGTGGCCGCCCGGACGATCTCGTCCAGCGCGGAGGAGAGCCCGGGCACCGTGGATGAGGGCGCAGGGACGGTGGAGTTCACGTGCTGGAAGGCCACCCGGACCGGGGAGTCCCCGGTGTAGGGCTGCACGCCGGTGAGCATCTCATAGAGCAGGATCCCCACGGCGTAGATGTCCGCCCGTTCGTCGGCGCCCTCCCCGGAGAGGAGCTCGGGGGAGATGTAGGCGACTGTGCCCATGAGCGTGCTGGTGCCCGAGTGGTGGGTGGCGGCCCGGGCGAGCCCGAAGTCGGCGAGTTTGATCCGTCCGTCGCGGGAGACGAGCACGTTCTCCGGTTTGATGTCGCGGTGCACCAGCCCCGCCCGGTGGGCGGCGCCGAGGCCCTGCAGGATGGCTTCCGCGTAGGTCAGTGCCAGCCGAGGAGTCATGGGGCCGCGTTTGAGCAGCGTCCGCAGCGTCGCTCCGGGGACGTGCTCCATGACCAGGTAGGCGGTCTCTCGGGTCTGGCCCTGGTCCAGGACCTGGACGACGTTCGGATGCGAGATCAGGGCAGCGTTGCGAGCCTCCTGTTCGAAGCGCTCGACGACCTTGCGGTCCTCCGCCATGTGCGGGAAGAGCACCTTGAGGGCGACGTGACGGCCCAGGCGGGCGTCGCGCGCCAGATAGACCGTGGACATGCCGCCGCGGGCCACCCGGTCTTCGATCTCGTAACGTCCGTCGACGGTGGTGCCGATCCACGGATCCGACTGTTCGGTGCTCACTGGGTCCAGCCTAGCGAAGTCCCGGCGGTGCTCATCGGTTGCGCCGCACCAGTCGGTCGCTGACCTCCTGGAAGTCGTCGAGCACGTCCTCGGCGACGCCGGCACCTCGCAGCCTGGCGACCTCTGCGGCGCTGGTCTCCAGCAGGCCGTCGATGGTGCGCTCCACCTCGGCGACGGCGCCCGAGGCGGTGAGGATCTCCCGTGCCCTGGCCACGGCGTCCGCGGAGAGCTCAGGGTCACCGAGCATGGTCTCCAGCTCGGCCGCGTCGTCCGCGGAGGAGCGGAAGAGGCCGTAGGCGATGAGCTCGGTCCGTTTGCCCTCACGGAGATCGTCTCCCACGGGCTTTCCGGTGGTCTCGGGATCGCCGAAGACGCCGAGCAGGTCGTCGCGCAGCTGGAACGCCTCGCCCACGGGCAGCGCGGCGGCGGCCAGACCGCTGCGCAGGGCCTCAGGCGCACCAGCCAGCGCCGAGCCCAGGACGACGGGGTGCTCGGTCGAGTACCGGGCCGCCTTGTAACGCACGACCCGGCGAGCTCGGTCGATCGCCTGGGCCTCATCGGGGGCGGGCCCGGCCACTTCGGCCAGGACATCGAGGTACTGGCCGGAGATCACCTGTGTGTGCATCTGCTGGAAGCTCCGGCGCGCCGCGTGCAGAGGTTCCTCGGCGCCGTGGAGCGTCGTGGCCTCGACGAGTGCCCCGGCGAAGGACTCACCTGCCCAGGACAGCGCCAGATCGCCGGTGAGGATGGCGGCCGCGGTGCCGAAGTGCCCCTCGTCCCCGGCCAGACGCTCGTCGCGGTGCAGGGTCTCGAACCGGCGATGCGTGCTGGGCAGTCCCCGGCGCGTGTCGGAGCGGTCGATGACGTCGTCATGGACGAGGGCGGCCGCCTGGAAGAGCTCCAAGGACACACAGAGGCTGTCCAGCGCCGGGTGGGAGGCCGCGTCACCGCCGGCGGCCCGCCATCCCAACCACGCCAGCACGGGGCGGAGTCGTTTGCCGCCGCGTGCCATCGCCTCCAGGGAGTCGGCCAGCGGGGCGGCCTCCGGAGCGATGGCGGCCACCTCGGACCTGTGGGAGCTCAGCTGGGCGGCGACGCAGGCGGTGACGTGGGCGATGAAGTCCGAAGTCCGCACGCGGGAGACCTCCTGGTGGTGGGGCGATGGGGCCGGGGACGCCGGGTGGCCGGCGCGGCGGATGCCAGCCTATCCGGTCCGCCGAGTTCTGCCAGGGTCTGTCGGGAGGCGGCCGGTGCGCTGTCGGGGACTCGGCTGGGGGCGGGAGCTGTGGGGCGGCGGAGCGGGTGAGGCGACGGGCGTCACGTGTCGGAGGACCTGAGTACTCTGGGAGCATGCAGGCACAGCGCACCCGGCAGCCGGAGCGGACGCCCCGGGTCCTGGCCCATGTCGACATGGACGCCTACTTCGTCGAGGTGGAGCTGCTGGATCGCCCTGAGCTGCGCGGCCGCAAGCTCATCGTGGCCCAGGACTCTGGACGCTCGGTCGTGCTCTCGGCCTCCTACGAGGCCCGCGCCGACGGTGTCCGCTCCGCAATGCCGCTGGCCCGAGCAAGGCAGCTCAGCCCGCAGGCGCTGGTGCTGGCCCCGCATCAGTCCCGTTACCGTGAGATCTCCCAGGAGATCATGACGTACTTCTCTACGGTGACGGACACGGTGGAGCAGCTCAGCGTCGACGAAGCCTTCCTGGACCTCACCGGCGCCCGACGGCGACTGGGGTCTCCGGCGGAGATCGGAGCCCGGATTCGGCGAGAGATCCGGGAGATCTTCGGGCTCCCTTGCACGGTCGGCATCGCGGACCGCAAGTTCATCGCCAAGATCGCCTCCACCAGGGCCAAGCCGGACGGAATGCTTGTGGTGCCGCCGGCGCGGCGCCTGGAGTTCCTGCACAGCCTGCCGGTGAGGGCGCTGTGGGGAGTGGGCGGACGCACGGCAGAAGTGTTGGAAGGCCTGGGGGTCACCACCGTACGACAGCTGGCGGAGACGCCTGAGGACCTGCTTCGTCGGCGGTTGGGGGTCGCCGGCGCACAGCTGAGACGCCTGGCCCGGGGAGACGACGAACGGGAGGTGGAGACTCAGCGCGAGGAGAAGAGCATCGGTGCGGAGGAGACGTTCGCTGAGGACGTGTCGTCGACGGAGACGCTGCACGAGGAGATTCTGCGGCTCAGCCATCGCATCGCGGCCCGGCTCCGCGCGGCAGGGCTGTCGGCGCAGGGCGTCAGCCTGAAGCTGCGGTATCGCGACTTCGAGACTCTGACTCGCAGCACCACACTGACCCACCCGACGCAGTCGGCGCTGACCATCCGTACCCGGGCTGCGGGCCTTCTGGATCGTCTGGGAGCCCGCCCCCAGCCGGTCCGGCTCATCGGTGTGCGGGCTGAGCGGCTCAGCCGCGAAGGGGGTGCGCTGCAGCTCAGCTTCGACCGCGCGGAGACCAACTGGATCGATGCGGAGAACGTCCTGGATGCGGTGGCGCGCCGGTTTCCGGGAGCCGCCGTGGGTCCTGCCTCGCTGCTGCGTCCCGAGGGGCACGGCAGCGAGGAGGGGACCAGCCAGGGCAGACCGAGCGGCCGTGACGCGGGCACGGAGTGATCCCTGCTGAGCCGGCCCGGCGGCGGTGTGACAGCCTCTCAGCGGCACCTCTGGGCCATGTGCGACGTGAAGGCCCTCGGCGCCGCGGTGCAGCAGCCGCTCAGGTTCGCACCCGCTCCGACCTGGGAGGGGAGCGAGTCTGAACGCCCGCTGGACGGACGGTCACAGCACGGTCACGGGGCGGATCACAGCTAGGTCTCGGGCGTGGCGAGACGGTAGAATGAGATTCCAGGCGAACCAGCTTGGACGCTGGGCGAAGAAGGACGTCCAGGGACAGCGACCGCCGGCGACTGCAAGGAGCCTCACGATGCCACTCTCGGAGCGAGAACAGCGCATGCTGAAGGAACTGGAGGAGCAGCTCCAGTCTGAGGATCCCAGCTTCGCGACCTCGATGCAGGAAGTCCCCACCGGGAAGGTGAACATCCGGAACCTGGTGCTGGGCCTTCTCGTGGCCGTGCTGGGTCTCGTCGTCCTGCTCTTCAGCATCTACAGCCAGTGGATTCCGGTCGGCGTCGTCGGATTCCTCGTCATGGGTGCGGGTGTCTACTTCGCGACCACCGGTGGGGCCAACAGTGGCGGGTCATCCCGCGGCGGTTCCGGCGGCGACGGCGGCGGGGGAGGCGGAGGCGGCCCCCGCGGCACGACTCCGAGCCCGTCGGGCTCGTTCATGAGCGGCCTCGAGCAGCGCTGGGAAGAGCGGCGTCGTCAGGAATGACGCCGCGTCACCGGTCGCGTGCCGTCGCCACGGCGTCGGCCGTGAGTGAGGCGTGAGCGACCGTCCCGCGGGACAGCGGCTGATCCGAGCGACTCCGCGACCTCCGCAGCTCACCGTGTGAAGGCACATGGCGCGCGGGACGGTGCCCCGTTCGGCGGCGTCGCGTGAGATGGCTGTGATATCGCAAGCCCTCCTGGGAACTCTCCCGGGAGGGCTTTCCTGTGCCTGCGGGCCACGCGGCGGGGTGGAAGACGCGCGAGGTGATCGGGGCCCTGGGTGAATGAGCCCGTGGGGGGCTATTGGCCAGAATGTGTGTATGGCCCGGGCGTGTCATCCCCTTCCGGCCCAGCCTTTGCGGGTCCAGAGGCCTTCCT